>DATLQD010000168.1:0-2488 GCA_035535315.1 Gaiellaceae bacterium | reverse complement strand
GGCCAGGAGGAGCGCCGTACCGAAGCTGTACTCGTCCGCGCCGAGGAGCGCCGCAACGACGACGTCGCGACCGGTCTTCATGCCCCCGTCGACGCGCACACGCACGCGTCCGCGCAGGCCGTTCGCAACGAGCGCCTGCTGAGTTTCGGCGAGCCCGAGCTCCCAGGGGGAGCCTGCGTTCTTGATCGACGAGAGCGGGCTCGCGCCCGTTCCCCCGTCCGCCCCGGCCACATGCACGATGTCCGCGAGTGCCTTCACGACGCCGGCGGCGACGATGCCCACCCCGGCCTCGGCAGCGAGCTTGACCGAGACATCCGCGTCGGGGTTCACCTGCTTCAGGTCGAAGACCAGCTGGGCCAGGTCTTCGATCGAATAGATGTCATGGTGAGGCGGCGGCGAGATGAGCGCGACGCCCGGCTGGGTATGCCGCAAACGCGCGATCTCCTCACTCGCCTTGTGGCCCGGGAGTTGGCCGCCCTCGCCGGGCTTCGACCCCTGGGAGATCTTGATCTGGAGCTCGTCGGCATGCGCGGCATACGCCGGAGTGACCCCGAAGCGGGCAGATGCGATCTGCTTGATCCGCGAGTTGCGCTCGGTTCCGAAGCGGGCCGGATCCTCGCCCCCCTCGCCCGAGTTCGAACGGGCGCCGAGCCGGTTCAGCGCGATCGCGAGCAGCTCGTGCGCTTCCGCGCTCAACGACCCGTGCGACATCGCTCCGCCCGAGAAGCGCCGGACAATCGCCTCGACCGGCTCGACCTCGTCGAGGGGCAGCGGCTCCTGGCTGGGGACAAGCTCCAGGAGGTCGCGCAGCTCGAGCGGCTCCCGGTCATGGACGAGTGCGGCGAAGCGATCGTACTCGTCACGGTCGCCGCCGGTGAGAGCCCGGTGCAGCGCCTCAGCCGCCACGGTCTCGTGGAGCGCATCGACGACCTCCGGGCTCGTGGCGTGCGGCTCGCCTCCCTTTCGATGCTTGAAGAAGCCCGGATGCTCGAGAACTGCTCGCTGGGCAGAAGCCGCGACCTGACGCTCCCGGACGTCCCGCTCGAGCTCGGCGAACCCGATGCCGCCGAGTGGACAAGGGGTTCCCCGGAAGCAGCGGTCGACAATCTCCTGCGCGAGGCCGATCGTGTCGAAGAGCTGGGCGCCGCAGTAGCTGGCGACGTCCGAGATCCCCATCTTCGCCATCACCTTCATGACGCCGTCCTCGATCGTCGCGCGGAACCGCCGCTGCGCCTCGTCGGCTGCTGGATGGTCGCCGCCGACCTTGTCTGCCGCAGCCATGGCGGCGACCGTCTCGAGGGCAAGGCGCGGGCAGACCGCCTCGGCGCCGTACCCGAGCAGGCAGGCGAAATGATGCACCTCGCGCGGCTCGTCGCTCGCGACCACGATCGTGGCGAGCGAGCGAAGCCCGAGCTCGACGAGGCCGTGGTGAACAGCCCCGGTGGCGAGGAGCGCCGGCACAGGCGCACGCTCGGGGCTTGCGCCCGCGTCCGAGACGAGCAGGACGTCGGCTCCGGCCCGGACGGCCGTCTCGGCCTCGGCGGCGAGACGCACGCACGCCGCCTCGAGCGTCTCCTGCGAGCCGAACGTGGCGTCGATCGTCGTCGCCTCGAGACCGTCGAGCCCGCTCGGGTAGAGGAAGAAGCTCTCCAGCTCTACCAACTTCTCCGCCGGTGCCTCCACGGAGAGAAGCGGTGCCCTGGCGCCAAGCAGCGTGCGAAGAGACATGACGTGTCGCTCACGCAGGTGGTCGATCGGTGGGTTGGTCACCTGGGCAAAGCGCTGCTTGAAGTAGGCATGGATGGGCCGCGCTCGCCCGGCCAGAGGTGGCAGCGCCGTGTCGTCTCCCATCGACGAAGTCGGCTCGTGGGAGTGCGCCGCGATCGGCCGCAGGATCTGCATGAGCTCTTCCCGCGTGTACCCGAACGCCACCTGACGGGACGCAAGGTCGTTCCCCTCCGGTTCGACCGGCGTCCCTGACGAGCCCACGACAAGGCGCTCCTGGAGCCAGCGGCCATAGGGGCGCCGTGCGGCGAGACGGCCCTTGATCTCCTGGTCGCCCTCGAAGCCTCGTTCGGGATCCACGGCCAGGATCTCGCCCGGACCGAGCTTGCCGCGCCGCACTTGCCCGTGGCCCTCGAGCGGTACGGCACCCACCTCGGACACGCAGGCGACGAAACCGTCCGAGGTGACCGCGTACCGGAGCGGCCGGAGCCCGTTGCGGTCGAGCGCGGCGCCGACCACCCGGCCGTCGGTGAAGACGATCCCGGCGGGGCCGTCCCAGGGCTCGACCAGGCCTGAGTGGAACCGGTAGAAGCTTCGCACCTCGGGATCCAGCTCGGTGTCCGACTCCCAGGCGGGCCGCACGAGCATCGTGACGGCGTGCCGCACATCCCGGCCGCCGTGGACAAGAAGCTCGACGGCGTTGTCGAGCATGGCCGAGTCGGAGCTCGATGTGTCCAGAACAGGCCGGAGCAACTCGTCGTCG
>DATLQD010000167.1:0-8773 GCA_035535315.1 Gaiellaceae bacterium | reverse complement strand
AGCGCCTATCGCGGTCTCATCTAGTTCTCATCGCCCGGCCGTACCGTGAGCTCCGTTTCCAAAGGAGGCCGAAGATGCGCTGGACGATCGCTATTACCTGTGCTCTGCTCATTCCCTTCACGAGTGCGTGCGGCGGCAGCTCGAAGGCGAACGAGGCCACGACAGCGGCGGGGAAGGCGACGGAGCTTCCGCGCGGAAGCGAGCCCGTGCACCTCAACCCGGCCGACTTCACCACCGAGATCGACAACCCGTATTTCCCGATCGTGCCCGGAACCCGCCGCGTGTACCGCGAGACCGACGCGGAAGGTGCGGTGCGCCGCGTCGTCGTCACCGTCACCAACGACACCAAGACCATCATCGGCATTGAGGCACGAGTCGTGCATGACGTCTTGACCGAGGGCGGGCAGATCACGGAAGACACCTACGACTGGTATGCGCAGGACTCCGCGGGAAACCTCTGGTACCTGGGCGAGGACACGAAGGAGTACGAGAACGGCAAGCTGAAGACGACAGAAGGCTCGTGGCAGGCGGGCGTCGACGGAGCGCAGCCCGGCATGATCGTCCCGGCACACCCTAAGCCTGGCATGACCTATCGCGAGGAGTACTACGCGGGCCAGGCCGAGGACGGTGGGGAGATTCTCAGCCTCACCGCACACGCCCACGTCCCGTATGGCACCTTCGATCACGTTCTCCAGACGAGGAACTTCACCCCCATCGAGCCTGATCTCGTCGAGGAGAAGTTCTACGTCAGCGGAGTGGGACCGGTGCTCGAGATCACGGTGACCGGCGGCTCCGACCGCACCGAGCTCCTGCGATACGAGCATTGACCAGTAGGGCGGGCGGCCTTGGAACGGGCTCCGCACCGGCATAGGCTTTGCCGGTGGCGACCGAAGGCCGCATCCCGTTTCGCGGCTACGAGACCTGGTACCGCATCGTTGGTGACCGCAAGGAGGACGGGAAGCTGCCGCTCCTCTGCCTCCACGGCGGACCGGGCGCGACGCACGACTACCTCGAGCCCCTCGAGGCAGTTTCAGAGACCGGGAGGCGCGTCGTTTTCTACGACCAGCTCGGCTGCGGAAAATCAGACCTCCCCGACGATCCTTCGTTGTACACGGTGGAGCTCTTCGTGGACGAGGTCGACGCGGTCCGGACCGCGCTCGGCCTGGAGCACGTTCACATCTTCGGCAACTCCTGGGGCGGAATGCTGGCGATGGAGTACGCGCTGACAAAGCCTGCGGGCCTCGAGAGCCTCGTCCTGGCGAGCTCCCCGGCGAGCATCCCGCAATGGGTCGAGGAGACCGGCAAGCTCCGAGCCAAGCTACCGCAGGATGTCCAGGACACGCTCAGCCGGCACGAGGAAGCCGGGACGACCGGCGACCCCGAGTACGAGGAGGCCTGCCTGGCGTTCTACAGGCGTCACGTCTGCCGGACCGACCCGTGGCCCGAGTGTGTGCTTCGCTCCTTCGACTTCATGGAGAAGAACGGCCTGGTCTACCGGACGATGAACGGCCCGAGCGAGTTCCACGTCACAGGGACGCTGCTCGAGTGGAGCGTCGTCGACCGCCTCGGAGAGATCGACCCACCGACCCTCGTCGTCACCGGCGAGCACGACGAGGCGACGCCGGCGATCAACCGCACTGTCAGCGAGGGGATCCCAGGGGCCGAGTCGGTCATCTACCCGGACGCGTCGCACATGGCCCACGTCGAGGACACCACGGGATACGTTCGGATGCTCGACGACTTCCTGTGCCGGGTCGAAGCCGGCCTCTAGAGGCCTCTCCCGGTGTCGTCCCCCTCGCACGATTCACCCAAGTAGTCTCGGGGTAGGCGTTACCCAAAGACGAGAAGGAGAATCAATGCGACGAATTCCACTCATCGCGGTCATCGGTGCCGCACTCATGTACTTCTTCGACCCGACCGACGGCAAGCGGCGGCGCCATGCGCTGGTCGACCGCGCAGGCGGCCTGTTCCGCAGCACGGGAAGCAAGGCTGGGAACGCGGGGGGGAAAGTCACCTCGCAGGCCAAGGGACTGACCGAGAAGGCGAAGCACATCCGGGAAGAGCGAAAGCCAGAGCCGAATGACGCCACGCTCAAGGCGAAAGTCGAGAGCGAGATCTTCCGTGACCCGGAGGTGCCGAAGGGGAAGATCGACGTGAACGCCGAGAACGGAGTCGTCTACTTGCGCGGTGAGGCAGACCGCTCCGAGCTGATCGAGACGCTCGAGAACCAGGTTCGCAAGGTCGAGGGTGTGCAGGAGGTCGAGAACCTCCTCCACCTTCCCGGTGAGCCGGCCAAGACGAAGTCCGGCTAGCTCCAGGGCTGTTGCGGGGCGGGCTGCATGAAGGCGGCCCGGCCCGCCTCGCCCTACAAGAGCCCGCAGCTTCGGGCCGTGTTCGGCCACGGATAGAAGCCCCTGCCGCTCCGGTACGCGCGCTCGGCGACCCACATCTGCTCGATCGCCGTCCAGCGGTGCGCGTAGCCCTTCGTCCGGAGCAGGTACAGGCCATAGGTGCGCTGGAAGGAGAGATCCATCTGGAGACCGCCGTAGTAGCCGTTGCCTGTGTTCGCCCGCCACGGGCCCTCATGCCCCTGGATGCAGAGCCAGGCCGCCTTGTGCGGAGGATGCATGGCCCGACGGCGTGCTTTCGCGCTCCGTTTTTGCCAGAGGCCCAGGACCCAGCGACGGTAGCTCCGGCTCGGGCTCCGGTACACGCTGCGGTCGAAGCGAGTGAGCTTCCGACCCATGATCCGGTCGTAGCGCCAGGTCGTTGCCTGCGACTCCCGGATCTCATCGAGGAGGGGCGCCGGCGAGGCCTCAGCCGCCCGAGCGTCTTCCTGGACGCTGAAGAGTGTGAACGCCGATGCAGCGGCGCAGGCCGCCAGGCAGAGAAAACGGAATGCAGTCATGAACCCCTTCCGGAAACGACAAGAACAACGCCCATTGGGCGCGGACGCACGGAAGAGGACCGATGTGCCGCAGGACCCCTCCCGTCGGCTCTCCTGGCTGAGAGCCGCAGAAGACCCTATCTACCGCTCAGGGCCGCTTGCGTCGTACCTACGGGACCAGGTAGACACCTCGCGTGGCCGAGGAGACGAAAAAGGAGCGGGTAGACCGTGAGCTGATCGAGCTCCTGAACGAGCTCCGCGTGGCGCTTCCGGGCGTGCAGGTGCTCTTTGCGTTCCTTCTCACCGTCCCCTTCTCACAGCGCTTCTCGCAGATCACCGCCGTTCAGAAGGACGTCTACTTCGCGACCTTCGTCTCGGCGGCGATGGCAATCACCTTCCTGATCGCGCCGTCCGCCAATCACCGCATCCAGTTCAGGCGGGACGATAAGGAAGCGCTGCTCCTCCGCTCGAATCGGCTCGCGATCGTCGGAACCGTGTTCTTGGCGGGCGCGGTCATGGGCACCACCTTTTTGATCACGGACATCCTCTTTGGGGCACTCGCCACGGGGATCACCACCTCACTCCTGGCCGGGCTGCTCGTCTGGTTCTGGTACGGGCTTCCTATCCTCAGGCGGTTGTCGGCCCAAGAGCGGCAACCGCCTTCCTGACCACAACGAGCGCGCGCTCGAGCCTTTCCCGGTTAGACGGGTCGTTCAGCCAGCCGCTCGCCCCGGACGGGTGCGGGAGCGGGAAGGCGATCGCACCGTCGAGCGTTGTCGAGGACCCGACCGCCTCCGTCAACCGCGAGAGCCCGAGCACGTGGCGGGCTGCGAGCCCGCCGACCACGAGCACGAGCTCCGGCTTGAGAAGCCGCAGCTCCCAGTCCAGCCAGAAGCCGCAGAGCTCGATCTCAACCTGCGTGGGTGTCCGGTCGCCCCGCCCACCCGGGCTTCGGCCCGGATAGCAGCGAGTCAGCGAGCAGCAGTAGAACGTGTCGTAGAACTCGTCCTCCGAAACCTCGAGCCAGCGACGCAGAGCCTTACCCGCGCGACCCCGCCACGGGCGGAGCTCTTCGCCCTCGACGATGCCCGGCGCCTGGCCGATGATCATCGCTCGCTGGCCCGGACGTCCCTCGAACACCGGCAGAGACCCGAGGGGATACCCCGCCTCGAGGCACGCCCGGCAGACCGCATTGTCACGCTGCAGCGAGGCGAGCGATCGGTACATGGTCTTGCGCCGGCTCACGACCGGGGAGCGTAGACGCGGGCACCCGAGCACGACGCCTGCCGCCGCGATTCTCGACGTCGGCGAAATGCCGGCCGAACTCTCGCTAATTGCGGCGGTCAACGGCGCGTTGGAGCTGCGCCTTGTTCATCTTCGAGCGGCCGGCGACTCCAAGGTTCCTCGCCTCGCTGTAGAGCTGATCTCGCGTGCGGCCCCTGGGCCGGTTCGTGCCCGACCGCAGCCCTCCACGCCGGCCGGACGAGATGTCTCCCGCCGATGTGCGGGACGCCGACCTGGCCTCGCCGGATCGAGCCCTCTCCTTGTTCACGGTCCTCGCCGCGATCTCCTCGGCAGTGTCCTCGGACTTTCCCTGTTCCTTCACGCTCTCCCTGATGTGCTCGTACTGACGGGCTCGCTTCGTGCCCTTCTTGACCCCGCGCGGAGGCATGATCACTCCTTTCGTCGGTTTCCACCGATCTTCCCGCCCACATGCCGGCAAAACCTGCCGCCGCGGACTCGGACAGTCGGCCGAGCGGCCGAGCGCGTGTGCAACGATGTGCGCCGCGCGGAGAGGTGTCCGAGCTGGCCTAAGGAGCGCGACTGGAAATCGCGTACTCGGCGAAAGCTGGGTCGCGGGTTCGAATCCCGCCCTCTCCGCCTCTGCGCTTTCCAGCCGCTAGCGGGCGGTCGCGTCCGCGAGGTACGCGACCAGATCCGAGAGCTGCTTGTCGTCGAGCTGGTCGCCGAACGTCTGCGGCATGACCCCGGGCGCGAAGCCGTCGGCGATCTGGGCATTGGGGTCGACGATCGACTCGCGAATGAAGTCAGGGTCCTTACCTTTGAGCACGTCGTCGAGGTTCGGCCCGACCGTCCCATTCGCCCCGGCATCCTGAAGCGTGTGGCAGGTGCCGCACCCGGCGGAGGCGAAGATCGCCTTGCCCGCGGCGGGGTCGCCTGCCGGCGCGGACGGCTCGGTGGTGGCGGTCTCCCCGGTGGTGGCCGGCTCGCTCGTCGTACCTTCGGCGGATGTCGTCCCCTCGCTCGAGGTCGTCTCTGCCGCCTCTCCGTGAGCGCTGAAGTCGTGGCCCTCGCCCAACGCCTCCACCGCGGCGAGCATGCCCGCGACGAGGAGGATGGCGAGCAGGGAGAAGAGCTTCAGATGCCGGCCGGGGAAGTCCGGCCACCGCCGCGGGACGTACAGCGAGACGATCAGGGCGAACCCGACCAGCACGGCCGCGAAGACGCCAATGATGACGTCGTTCCTGCCCTCGATGAGGGCGACGATCAAATCGGTCCGGGCCACCGGGCTCGCATACGATACTGCCTCGAATGCGCCGCGTCGGCATCTACGTCGTGGCCGGCGGAGCGTTTCTCCTGGCGGTCGTCCTTACAACGACGGGCGCAGGCGAGCGACCCGGCGCGCTGCCTAACTGGCAAGCGCTGATCCTCGGCATCGTCCAAGGCCTGACCGAGCTCCTGCCTGTCTCCTCGTCCGGCCACCTCATTCTCGTGCCGTGGGTGGGCGATTGGAACTACATGGAGACTCACGAGCAGTTCAACAAGACCTTCGATGTAGCCCTCCACCTGGGCACGCTCGTCGCGGTGGTGGCCTACTTCCGGCGGGACATCTGGGCACTCATGGTCGCTTGGTTCAGAAGCGTTGTGCGGAGGCGGGTCGAGACCCCCGAGGAGCGGGTGGCGTGGTTCGTGCTGGGCGCGACCATCCCCGCCGTATTTGTCGGAGCCGTGGGCGAGAGCGTGATCGAGAGACACCTCGGCGACCCATGGCAGATCGCAATCCTGATGGCCGTGTTCGCAGTTCTGCTCTGGATCTCGGACCGGACCGCTCCCCGTCTGGAGATGAGTGGGCTCGGCTGGCGCGGAGCTCTCGTGGTCGGGTTCGCACAGTGCCTCGCGCTGGCGCCCGGTGTCTCCAGGTCGGGCGTAACGATCACCGCGTCACGTTTTCTCGGTCTCGACCGCGATGCCGCCGCGCGCTTCTCGTTCCTCCTGCTGGTCCCGATCGTGTTCGGCGCCTCTGTCCTCAAGGGACTTACCGACGTCGTCTTTGGGGACCTCCCCCCGGGTTCCACAGGCCCATTCGTGGTCGGCATGCTCGCGGCTGCTGTCACGGGGCTCGTTGCGATCTGGGCCCTCCTCGGCTATGTCCGCCACCACACCTACTCCGTGTTCGTCGTCTACCGGCTGGTGTTGGCCGCGGCCGTGCTCATCCTGATCGCGACCGGCGTCCAAGACGCGGGCTTCTAGCTTCCAACCCGCCAGACGTGGCGCGCCGGTGTCGGGTCGAGGTTCCCCGCCCGGTCCTTCGCCCGCACCCGGAGGACGTGCCTGCCGTGTGAAAGACCGCGGTACGTCTTCCGGGCCGAACAGGCTCGGAACCTCCTCGCGTCGAGACTGCACTGGAAGGTCGAGCCGCTCTCCGACGAGCGGAAGACGAACCGCGCTGTCCGGAGGGCGAACCTCGCGGGAGGTACCGTCAGAATTGTCGTGTTCGGGCGCTTCAGGTCGACCCGCCACGTCCACTTGGCGGCGGTGGCGTCGAATGCCCCGTCCTTCCGGGCGCGAACATAGAACGTGTGGGTCCCGTGGGTAAGCGATCTGACCGTGGTCGGCGTCGTGCAGGCGGTGAAGGGGCTCCGGTCGACATGGCACTGGAAGGTCGACCCGGCGAGCGACGATGAGAAACCGAACATCGCGGTGCGCTTCCGTGTGAGCTTGCGCGGGTGCGACACGAGCGTTGTGTTGGGCGCGAGCGGGAGCCCGTAGACCTCGAGCTCGGAGACGTCCATGTACTGCGCGCCCGAGCCCGCGCTTCCTTGAGGCGAGTGCATCGTCAGCCGGACGAACCTAACGCGGGCGGTACCGCCGCTCGGCGGTACGCGATTCAGGCGGTGGTTGTGTGCAGCGTTGAACGCGCCGGCGGCTGACGCGGTGAAGTTGACTCCGTCGGAAGAGGTGGCGATCGAGAACTGGCCGAGCGAGGCAGTGTCATCATCTCCGCAGACCGCCCCGGGGTCGATCGCGAAGTCGATGACATCGACCGGGATCGGCAACCGAACCGTGACGGACTTCGCGCCCCCGGCGACGTCGGTGCTCCAGCCCGTGGAGAGCGACTGGTCGAATGCTGCGCCCGGACCGCACCCGAAGCCCGAGTAGTTCGGACCGGTGTACGAAGCGAGAGTCGAGCCGCCCGCCAGCGAGGCGTAGTCCCGGCGAAGAATGAAGTTCCGCGTCGTCCGGGCCCCGGCGGCGATCGGGACGGAATCCAGAACATGCCTGTCGTACCCCGGTTTCGTCGCCAGCACTCTCGGATAGGAGCCGGCCGCGATCCCGGAAACGGCGTAGTCGCCCGCAGGTCCGGCGTCGGCGCCGAGCCCGCCCGCGAATCCGGAGTCGTGACCGGCCACTCCGACACGGGCTCCTGCGACCGGCAAGCCGCTGTCGAAGTTCGTCACGATCCCGCCGAGCGAGCCCGTCGGGCCGCCTGGCGCGGGTGGCAGCAAGAAGTCCTCGACAGGAGCGGTGTCCCGGGAGTCGACGGTCGCGGCGAAGTAGCCCATGCCGCGGTCCGCGAAGACCTGCCAGATCTGGTTGTGGAGTGCGCCCCCCGCAACCGTGTCCGCCTGCAGGATGGCATTGCGCATGTCGAGGAACGACGGCTCGGGCGGCGAGAGCTCCATTGCGCGCGTGACAAGCCCTCGGGCATCCGAAAAGCCGATGGCCATGCGGAGATCCCAGAGCGTCTGGCCCCAGATCTCACCGTCGGCGTGTACCTCGGGGGAGCCGAAGATTCGGCCGAAGTCGCCGTAGGTGTAGCCGCCCGAGCCTGCGAGCACCTTGCCCGGGCAGGAGGCGCCGGCAGAGCCGACCGGGCAATCGAGGCCTTCCGAGCGCAGGAGCTGAAGGTTTCTGCCAACGTAACGGTCGAGTGTGACGTCGCCGTCCACGACGGCGTTCGGCGCCAGCAAGGCACCGACGAGGTAGTCCATCGCATACCAGTCGCTCCAGCCCTCCCCCATCGCGCCGGCCTGGGCGGAGTTCAACGCCTGGAAGCCGTTCGCATCGGTGACGAGCCTGCTGGAAAGACCGTGCGTGTACTCGTGGTAGACGACCGACGCGTCGTCGCTGCCGCTCACGGCCGGGAACGAGGGAGGCGCAAACAGGTACATCTGCATGCGGGGCGAGGAGCCGTCCGGGGGCGTGAACATGTTCGCGTTGTTCCGGTGGCTCGTGTCCGGAAGGCCTTCCCCATGGAGGCCGTCGGCTCCATCGTCAGCCTCGGCCAGGAGGGGGTCGACTCCCTCGAAGCTCCCCGCTGCTGCGTTGAACCCGATCGGGGGAGCCTCGAGATAGTCGTGGAACGTGTTGACGTAGTAGAAGAGCTGTGTGGCGGTCTGGTCCCTGTTCGCGACCCAGCTGTCGGCGACGTTGTGGTTCCAGGCACAGCCGCTGGGCATGGCCGGGCAGTTGCTGCCCGCATACGGAGCGATCGCCGTTCTGCCGTAGTCCCAGATTGGTCCGGCTGGGGGTGTCGAGGTGGGCCCGACCTCTTCGGCGACGTTGTCCGAGTTCACGTCGAGGTAGGCGTGAGCATTCGGACCGTTGAGCGCGGTTGTCCCGACCACCCAGTCGGCAGGAAGG
>DATLQD010000166.1:0-6106 GCA_035535315.1 Gaiellaceae bacterium | reverse complement strand
GTCGCGTACTCCCCCTAGAGGGGGAGAATCACGACGAGGAGAATGGTGTCGAGGCAGGGCGGCGCTCCGGCCGAGCCGGTGCGCACAGAAACGGTGGAATCGAGCCTCGTCACGTTGTAAGCAGTGTGGCGAGAGGTCGGTAGGTTTGTCAACCCCCGTCTGGGCAGTACAAGTCTCCGTCCGGGCGGGTGCTCAGACGCGCGCCGGAGCGGGCTGGCGCCGCCAGCCGACCAGCGGGCGCAGGAAAAACCCGAGCGCGACGCCGAGGAACGAGAGCCATGCGACGACCTCGAGCAGAGACGGATTCCCGTTATAGCCGAAGAGCGCCTTCAGGAAGAGGCCGAAGTTCGAGTCCTCGCTGACGATCCCGTTCGTATCCCAGACGTGCTCGACGGTCAGGGGCAAAAGACCGGCTTCCTGGAACTCGTGAATCCCATGCGCGAGAAGGCCCGCGGCGAACACGATCAGAAGGATTCCCGTTGCAGTGAAGAACTGGCGCAGGTTCAGCTTCCGGGATCCCATGTAGAGCGCGACGCCGAGCGAGATCGAGACGACCAGCCCGAGGACGGCCCCGACGCCGGTCGAGAGCGGCGTCGAACTCTCGCTGATCGCAAAGAGGAAGAGCGCCGTCTCCCAGCCTTCCCGCACGACCGCGAAGAAGACGACGGACGCGAGCCCGACCGCGGAACCGGCCGCGATCGCGCCCTGGAGGCGAGCCTCGAGCTCGCGCTTGATCCCCATCGCCTGCTTCCGCATCCAGAAGATCATCCAGGTGAGAACCGCGACGGCAGAAAGCATCGCGACGCCCTCGAAGATCTTCTCGGCCCGGCCTTCGAGCTCTCCCACTGTGAAGAAGAGCGCCGCGCCCGACACGGCCGAGACGAGGACGGCGGCTGCGGTGCCGGCCCAGATCGTCCGGAAGTGCTGGCGGTTGTCCGTCTTCGCGAGATACGCCAGGACGATCCCGACGATGAGAGAGGCCTCGAGGCCTTCCCGGGTCGTTACAAGCGCCGCACCCAAGTCGTTCTCCTTCGTCGTCGTGTTCACGTTCAGTCTTGTAAGGCGTACCTTACAACGAGGCGGACAATAGGAGTCGCGCGCCGTGGATGTCAAGCTCGAAGCGGTCCCGGCCGAGGCTACCCTTCCACAATGATCGCGGTTCTTCTCTCGGTCGATGCCACCCCGGCGCCTGCTCCCCTCGTCTGCATCGACCCGGGGCACGCCCGAACGCCGAACCTCTCGACCGAGCCGATCGGCCCGGGCGCCTCGATTCGCAAGATCAAGGACGGCGGCGGCACCGCCGGCGAGGCCGTGGTCGTGCTCCAGATTGCGCGCAAGGTGCGTTACCTGCTCGACCGCCGCGGGCTCCGCGTCGCGATGACGCGGACGGGCGCGGAGTTCACGTACGGGGCCGGCGGCAACGTCGACCGCGCACGCTTCTGCAACCGGCGAAATGCTGCTCTCATGCTCAGGATTCACGCAGACGGGTCGGTGAACCGGGCAAGCCACGGGGTCTCGACGCTCTATCCCGCCTGGCACCTGGGCTGGACGGACGACATCTACGCCCCCAGCCTCAGGGCTGCCCGCCTCGTCCAGCGGGCAGTCGTGCGCGCGACGGGAGCTGCGAATCTAGGGCTCTCGCGGCGCTCGGACCTGACCGGCTTCAACTGGGCGAACGTCCCTGTGGTGCTCGCGGAGGCGGGGTTCCTCACGAACCCGACCGAGCGGGCGCGGCTCACGTCCGCGCGCTACCAGTGGAAGGTGGCAGGCGCCCTCACGCGCGCATCGGCCAGTTTCGTCTCGGACTAGTCCGCCCCGCCCTCAGGGTCGCGGCGCATCTCCTCGGCCGCCGCACGGGCCTCCTCATGCACCCGCCGGCGCATCGCCTCGAACTCGTCTGCCGGCCCCCCGGGCTTGGGGCGTTCCGGCCCTGACGCCTCCGCGGGGGGCCGCGGCGGCGCAGGCGGAGGGGCCGCCGGCTCCTCGACTGCCGTCTCCGCGGCCATGCCGGCGGCCTCGAAGTCGTCCTCGTCGGCGCGCGCATTCCGGGCCTCGGCGAGCTTCTCGCGAAGCTCCTGGGCCCGCGGGTCGAGTCTCTCCGGCGCAAGCGTCGGCCTGCGGCGTCGCAGAAGGACCGTGGCCGCAAAAGCGCCGGCGGCGGCGCCGGCCAGGAGAGTCGAAAGTCGTCCCATCCTCGTCACTCTTCCACGACCTGTGCCACTGGGGCAAGCCGGGCAGGCTCGCTATACTCGTCCAACTTCCTGCTTCGCCCGGCGCCGTCCGTTCCCGAGCGGCGCGAGCAGGCGAGGCCGCTAGACCGAGGGAAGGAGGTTCGGGAACCTGATGAACGCGTACGAAATCATGCTCATGCTCGATCCAGAGGTGGAAGACGAGCGCCAGAACGAGATTCTTTCTCGTATGCGCGAGCTCGTCGAAAAGGGCGGAGGCGCCTGGCAGAGCCACGAGCCCTGGGGTCGGCGAAAGCTCGCGTACGAGATCGACAAGAAGACCGAGGCGCACTACCACCTGGTGCAGTTCGACGCAGAGCCCGTGACACTCGACGAGTTGACGCGGGTCCTGAAGATCACCGACGGCGCCATGCGCCACATGGCCGTTCGGCGGCCGAAGCCTCGCCGGAAAGCGACCGCGGGCGAGCCCGTCGTCCCCGAGAGTTAAGATGGCGAACATACGTTCTACGAAAGGGAGTAACTGATGGCAGGCGACATCAATCGCGTCACGCTCGTGGGGCGCCTCACGCGCGATCCCGAGCTTCGGCATCTTCCGTCCGGGGTGCCCGTGCTTCAGCTCGGTGTTGCCGTCAACGGCAGGCAGAAGGATGACGGGGACAACTGGGTCGACAAGCCCAACTTCTTCGACGTGAAGGTGTTCGGCAATCAGGCCGAGATGCTTTCGAACCACCTGGCCAAGGGCCGGCGCATCGGCGTCGACGGCCGGCTCGACTGGTCGTCCTGGGAGGCACAGGATGGGTCGAAGCGGTCGAAGGTCGAGGTCGTGGCCAATACGATCCAGTTCCTCGACAGCCGCCAGGACACCGAGGGCGGCGGCGGCCAGCGCGAGTACGTCCCCGCGGGCGACGTCGCGGCCGACCGCTCCGACTTCGGCCCCTCCGGGACCGACGACGACATTCCGTTTTAGATCGGTTGGCGACCCGTCCTCACGGGCCGCCAATGACCGATCAATCATCTAGACAGCGAAGGAGTCGCGAACACCGATGGCACAGCAGACGAAGGGAAACCGCCGGCCCCGGCCCGGGGCCGGAGGGCCGCTGCGGAGAAAGAGTTGCTATTTCTGTAGGGAGAAGATCGACGAGGTCGACTACAAGAACTACAACCAGCTCCGCCGGTACGTCTCCGAGAAGGGGAAGATCCGGTCACGCCGGATCACCGGCGCATGCCGGCGGCATCAGGAGCAGGTTGCGACGGCGGTGAAGCGCGCGAGAGAGATGGCGCTCCTGCCCTACGTCACGGGCTAGGCCTCGTCGATGGATGTCATCCTCCTCACTGACGTCGAGAAAGTCGGCCTGCGCGGCGAGGTCGTCAACGTCTCGCGCGGGTACATGCGCAACTATCTGGGCCCGCGCCGGCTCGCAGAGCCCGCGACCGCGGCCAAGGTCGCGGAGCTCGAGAAGCGCGAGTCCGAGCGCGCGAAGCACGAGGCGCGCAGCTTCGAGCAGGCGCAAGAGATCGCCGAGACCCTTCGGAAGACGGTGCTTCGCTTCGACGTGAACGCCGGGCCGCAAGGAACGCTCTTCGGCTCGGTCACCGCGACGGACATCGCCGACGAACTGTGGCGGACGCGCAAGATCCGCGTCGATCGCCGCAAGATCGCCCTCGGCGACTCGATCAAGCGGATCGGGCGCTACGAGATCCCGATCGACGTCTTCCAGGACGTGCGAATCGAGGTGAAGACTCTGGTCGTGCCCGAAGGCGGCGAGCTTCCACCCGAAGAGGAGCTCCAGGCGATGGAGGACGCGGCGCGCGCGGAGGAGGAGGCGGCCAAGGCCGCCGAGCCCGAGGGTGAAGAGTGGTTGGAGGAGCTCCTCGAGGAGGAGCCGGAGACGGCCGAGGCGGCTGGCGAGCCGGAGGGTCCCGAGCAGGCGGAAGCGGTTGCGGCGCCCGAGGTGGACGCCGAGGGCGGAACTCCAGACTCCGGAGAAGTTCCTGCCCCGGCCGCCGACGGCGAGCCCGAAGACTCCGAGCGCAACTAACCGTTCTCCACCGAGCCGTCCACACGCCTGTGGGCGGTTTCACGAACTTCCCGCTCTTTGCGAGCGGATCGTTCGCCCGGGTTGGGTCTTGCCCGTGGAAGGCCGGGGTAGACCTGGGGACGTCGTCCGGCGGATATGCGAACATGTGTTTCCTTTTTCCTGCTCCTCGAGCTCGCAGACTGTGGACGCGCACACCGAGATCAAGCCCTCTACGGTCGTGGCTCGGATGGCCACCGCCCTTCGCGACACTGCCCCCGTCCCGCCGCAAAACCTCGACGCGGAGGAGTCCGTTCTCGGAGCAATGATGCTCGCCCCCGGGGCGATCGCAGCCGTGAGCGAAGTCCTCGATTCCGAGGGGCGCGAGTTCTATCGCGAGAGCCATGCCAAGATGTACCGCGCGGCGCTGACGCTTTATGCGAAGGGTGAGCCGGTCGACGCGATCACACTCGTCGACCAGCTCGACGAACGAGGCGAGCTCGAGGACGTCGGGGGCAAGGCGCGGGTCCACGAGCTCGCAGCTCTCGTCCCCGCGAGCGCAAACGCAGGCCACTACGCGCAGATCGTCCGGGAGGCTGCCACCCTCAGGGGGCTCATCCGGGCGGGCGGGGAGATCGCTCGACTCGGCTGGGAGCGTCCGGGAGAGGCGACCGAGCTCGTCGACCAGGCCGAGCAGATCGTGTTCGACCTTTCGCAGCAGCGGGCGACCGGGGAATTCAGCCACATCGAAACGCTCCTGAAGGAGAGCTTCGAGCGGATCACAGCGCTCTACGAGTCGGGTGCTGACGTGACCGGCGTCCCTTCGGGCTTTCGAGACCTCGACCGGATCACCTCTGGCTTCCAACCCGGGAACTTGATCATCATCGCGGCCCGCCCCAGCATGGGGAAGTCCGCCCTCGGGCTTTGCATGGCCGCCAACCTGGCCGTCCGCCACGAAGTGCCGGTCGCGCTCTTCACGCTCGAGATGTCGAAGTCCGAGGTGACCCAGCGGCTCATGTGCAGCGAGGCGAAGGTCGAGTCCCAGCGGCTCCGCACGGGAAAGCTCGCCGCGGACGACTGGCCCCGGCTGACGGCCGCCTGCGACAAGCTCGCGAAGGCGCCGGTCTACGTCGACGACACGGGCTCGGTCACGATGATGGAGATCCGCTCCAAGGCACGACGGCTGAAGTCGAAGCATCCGGACCTCGGTCTCATCGTGATCGACTACCTGCAGCTCATGACCTCGGGCACGAGCGCGGAGAACCGCGTGCAGGAGGTGTCGCAGATCTCCCGCTCCCTGAAGGTGCTCGCCCGCGATCTCGACGTCCCCATCATCGCCATGTCACAGCTCTCGCGGGCAGTCGAGCAGCGCCACGACAAGCGACCCATCCTCTCGGACCTGCGCGAGTCGGGGTCGATCGAGCAGGACGCCGACATCGTCTGCTTCATCTATCGCGACGAGTACTACGCAGGCGAGGAGTCGGACCAGCAGGGCCTCGCGGAGGTGATCGTCGCCAAGCACAGGAACGGCCCCACCGACACGATCAAGCTCTCGTTCCTGAAGCGCTACGCGAAGTTCTCGGATCTCGCAGCCGCGTAGCGACGCCGAGTCGCCCGGTGCGGCGAGTACGCTCCAGAGCGATGCCAGCAACCGTCATCGTCGGGGCCCAGTGGGGGGACGAGGGCAAGGGGAAGATCGTGGATCTCCTGGCGCAGCACTCGGACTTCGTCTGCCGGTACCAGGGCGGTCCGAACGCGGGGCACACGATCGTCTGCGACGGCGAGACCTTCAAGCTCCACCACGTCCCCTCGGGCATCCTGAGCGACGGGAAGATCTGCGTCGTCGGAGCAGGCTGCGTCATCGACCCGGGGCTCCTGGTCGAGGAGATCGACGAGCTCGAG
>DATLQD010000165.1:0-3960 GCA_035535315.1 Gaiellaceae bacterium | reverse complement strand
TCGACCCGGCCGACCAGGACGCAGCCGTTGTGGCCGCCGAGGCCCATTGCATTCGAGAGCGCCACGTCGATCTCCGCCTCGCGTGCCTCGTTCGGCACATAGTCGAGGTCGCAATCCGGGTCAGGGTTCCGGTAGTTGATCGTCGGCGGGATCACCTTCTCGTGGATCGCAAGCGCACAGACGATCGCCTCGACGGCTCCAGCGGCGCCGAACATGTGACCGAGCATGGACTTCGTGGACGAGACCGCCAACTCCTTGGCGTGGCCGTCGAAGACCTCCTTGATCGCCCTCGTCTCGGCGAGGTCCCCGAGGGGCGTCGACGTCCCGTGCGCGTTCACGTAGTCGACGCGGGTGGGCTCGACGTCTGCGCGGGCGAGCGCCTGCCGCATCATCTCGACCACGCCCACCGACTCCGGATCCGGGGCGGCCATGTGGTACGCGTCGTTCGAGGCCCCGTGACCGAGCACCTCGGCGTAGATCCGGGCGCCGCGCTTCTGGGCGGTCTCCATGTCCTCGAGCAGCATCACGCCCGCGCCCTCGGCCATGACGAAGCCCGCGCGGGTCGCGTCGAAGGGTCTGGAGGCGCTCGCAGGATCCTCTTCCTCCTGGACGAGCCCGCGCATCGAGCAGAAGCCGGCCAGGATCAGTGGATGGATGCAGCCCTCGGTCCCTCCCGCGAGGATGGCGTCCGCATGGCCGTTCCGGATCTGCTCGGCCCCCTCGCCGATCGCGTGCGACCCCGTTGCACAGGCCGACACGATCGCGAAGTTCGGCCCCCGGATCCCGAGCTCGATCGCCAGCTGCCCGCTCGGCGAGTCGACCAGCATGTTCGGAATGAACATTGGCGAGACGCGATCGGGCCCGCGCTCGCGGAGGATGTCGTGCTGCTGCATCAACTGGTTGAACCCACCGACACAGGAGCCGAGGACGACGCCGGTGCGCTCCGGCTTGTAGCCGTTGACCCCAGCGTCCTCCATGGCTTCCTTGGCCGCCGCGAGGGCGAACAGGACGGCACGGTCGAGGTTCCGGGCGCGCTTCGGCGTCACCGCGAGCGCAGGATCGAAGTCCTTGACCTCGGCGGCGATCTTCACCGGGAAGTCCTCTGTGTCGAACGCCCGGATGAAGTCGACCCCGCTCCGGCCCTCGACGAGCCCCTTCCAGGTTGTCTGCATGTCGTTTCCGAGCGGCGTCACAGCGCCGACACCGGTTATGGCAACACGTCTCATCCAGAGTTAGACACGGCAGCTGCCGTTTTGGTTGCGCCGATCACCACTAAAGGGTAAACGGACGGGAGCAGGCCGGTACGCTGCCCCGATGCCTGAACCAGACCCTCGCCTGCCCTTCCCGCCGATGGAGGCCGAGCTCGTGACCGAGTTGCCGGCCGCGAACGGCTGGCAGTACGAGCCAAAATGGGACGGCTTCCGCGGCGTCGTCGAGAACCTCGGGGGCGAGCTCTCGGTCTGGAGCAGAAACGGGCGACCGCTCCTCCGATACTTCCCCGAGCTGGCCGAGGTCGGGGAGGCTCTCCCGCCAGACTCGGCGCTCGACGGGGAGATCGTGATCCAGACAGACGGAGCGCTCGACTTCGACAAGCTCCAGATGCGCTTGCACCCCGCGGAGAGCAGGATCAAGAAGCTCTCAGCCGAGATCCCCGCGAACTTCGTCGCGTTCGACGTCCTCCTCTTCGACGGCGAGGAAGTTCACCGCCAGCCGCTCGAGGAGCGCCGCGCCCGCGTCGAGGCGCTGCCCTTCCCGTTCTCCCCCGCAACCCGCGACACGGCCGAGGCTCAGACCTGGCTCGAGCGGCTCGAAGTGGCCGGGTTCGACGGCGTGGTCGCGAAGCGGCTGGGCATGCCATATACGCCCGGCTCCCGCGAAGCGGTAGTCAAAGTGAAGCACCACAAGACCGCCGACTGCATCCTCGTCGGGGTGCGCTGGAAGGCGCGGCCCACCACGATCGCAACGCTCCTCCTCGGCCTGAAGGACGAGGAGGGCGCCCTGAAATACGTCGGCTCGGCGTCCGTGGCAGCCAAGCGGCACGCCGAGATCGCCGAGATCGTGATGCCACTCCTCGAGGAGGCGCCCGAGCGCCGCTTCTCGGAGCCGAACCGGTGGGGATCGGGCGACCTCGAGGAGTCGGCTGTCCGTCCCGAGGTGGTCGTCGAGGTTCGCTACGACAAATGGCAGAAGGCCCGCTTCCGGCACGGCACGCGCTTCCTTCGCTTCCGCCCGGACAAAGAGCCCGACGCCTGCACGATCGACCAGGTTCGGCCGCGACCCAAAGCCGGCGATCCCACCGTCGCCGGGCTCCTCGGGCTGGACTGATGCCGTCGCCGTTCGTCGAGCTCGAAGTCGGCGAGCGGATCGTCAAGGTCACGAACCCGGACAAGCTCTTCTTTCGCGCGCGCGGGGAGACCAAGCTCGACCTCGTCAAGTACTACCTCTCGGTCGGCGACGGCATCGTGCGGGCGCTCTATGAGCGCCCGACCCAGCTGAAGCGCCACCCGGACGGCGCCGAGGGGGAAGCGATCTACCAGAAGCGCGTGCCCGAGAAGCGGCCCGATTGGATCGAGACCGCCCGGGTGACCTTCCCGTCCGGGCGGCACGCGGACGAGCTCTGTGTGACCGAGCTGGCACACGTGGCCTGGGCGGCCAACCTCGGCACCCTCGACTTCCATCCCTGGCCATCGCGCCGCCCCGACGTCGAGCACCCTGACGAGCTTCGCATCGACATCGACCCGCAGCCCGGCACCGGCTTCAAGCAAGCGAAGAAGGTCGCGGCGCTCGTCCGCGAGGTCCTCGACGAGCTCGGCTACGTCGCCTGGCCGAAGACCTCCGGCAACCGCGGCGTCCACGTAGCCTGCCGGATCGAGCCGAACTGGGAGTTCCCCGAGGTACGGCGATGCGCTCTCGCCTTCGCGCGCGAGGTGGAGAGGCGGGCGCCGAAGCTGGTCACGACCGCTTGGTGGAAGGAGGAGCGCGGCAAGAGGGTCTTCATCGATTACAACCAGAACGCCCGCGACCGGACGATCGCGTCGGCCTACTCGGTGCGGGCCCGCCCCGACGCGACCGTCTCGGCTCCGGTCACCTGGGACGAGCTCCAGGAGGTCGAAACCGAGGACTTCACAATGGCCACGATGCCCGAGCGCTTCGCCTCGCTGGGCGACGTCCAGGCCGCCATCGACGATTCGCTCTGCGACCTCCGCCGCCTCCAGGAGTGGGTCCAGCGCGACGAGGGCAAAGGGCTCGGGGAAGCGCCCTACCCACCCAACTTCCCGAAGATGCCGGGCGAGCCGCCCCGCGTCCAGCCGTCCCGCGCCCGCACGAAGGAATAGGACCTACAATCAAGACGTGGAGGAACAGACCCACGTCCGCCTGACGCTCGAGCCGCTGGACGACCATCTGATCGTCGAGCCGGTCGACGAGGACGTCGAGACCCGTACCGGCCTGATCATCCCGCAGAGCGCCGAAGCCGAGGCCCGGTCGGGTGTGGTGACCGCGGTCGGGCTGGAAGCGCAGGGCATCGAGCCTGGCGACAAGGTGCTCTTCCCGAAAGACGCGGGCTTCGACGTCAGGCTCGGCGGCGTTGCCGTCAAGGTGCTGCGTCGCGCCCAGCTGATTGCGCGCGTCCACGACTGAGCACTTGAGTTGACCCGATATGACCATGGTCAAATCCCCCGAATGGGGAGGACCCGAAGGGCGCGCAGCGAGGAGAGTTAGATGTGCCGGCTCCCCTCACATATCCCCCCGGCGTCTGGCGAAGGCCCGTTTCGGATGGCGGCTCCATGAATCCCGAAGCGGGCTTCGTCGTATCTGGGCTTAAGTTGCGGGGTCGCTACCATGTGGCCCGCGCGGAGAAGTGGCCGAGTGGCTGAAGGCGGCGCCCTGCTAAGGCGTTAAGGGGGTACTAACCTCCTTCGAGGGTTCGAATCCCTCCTTCTCCGCCTTAGATGGTTGATC
>DATLQD010000164.1:0-4200 GCA_035535315.1 Gaiellaceae bacterium | reverse complement strand
GCCGGTCCTCCAGTTCGCCGACGGCCGCTTCCCGACTCCGAGCGGCCACATCGAGCTCGCCTCCGCTCGCGCCTCGGCAGACGGCCTTCCCCGTCTGCCGCTCCCGCACGCGGACGCCCGGCCGGCAAATGGACGGCTCCGCCTGCTCTCGCCGGCCTCGCCGTGGCTCCTGAACGACAGCTTCGCGAACGATGCCAAGATCGCGAAGCGGATGGGCCCGGCGACCGTCGCCCTTCATCCCGACGACGCTGCCGCGCGGGGCCTCGCCGACGGGGACGAGGCTGTCGTGGCGAACGAGACCGGACGCCTCCGCCTCCTGGTCGCCCTCTCGGACGCTGTCCCCCGCGGGGTGGCCTACTCGCCGAAGGGGCGCTGGCCGAAACGGGAGCCCGCCGGCGCGAACGTGAACGCCCTCAACCCCGGCGAGCGCGCGGACATGGGCGAGAGCACGTCCGTGCACGGCGTCGAGGTAACGGTGACACCGCGCTGACATGCAGACGCTCGTCCTCCAGCACATCGCCTGCGAGCCGCCCGGCGTCTATGAGGACGTCCTGCTCGAGCGCGGCGCCGGGATCCACCGAGTCGAGCTCGACGAAGGCGAGCCACTCCCCGACTGGCGCGAGTTCAACGCGATCGTTGCGATGGGCGGTCCTATGAGCGCCAACGACGAGGAGGAACTTCCCTGGCTTCGCGCTGAGAAGGCGCTGATCGCAGAGGCGGTCCGCGCCGGCCTGCCCTTCTTCGGCGCCTGCCTCGGCGTTCAACTGCTGGCCGTGAGCCTCGGCGCTGAGGTCAGTGCCTGCCCTGCGCCGGAGGTCGGCCTGCTGCCCGTGTTCATCACCGAGGCTGGCGCCGCCGATCCCGTCTTCGCCGGCCTCCCGCGCGAGCTACTCACCCTTCAGTGGCACGGTGACACGTTCTCGCTTCCAGACGGAGCAGTGCTGCTCGCGAGCTCGCCTGCCTACCCCAACCAGGCGTTTCGCTGCGGCCGGTATGCCTACGGGGTCCAGTTCCATCTGGAGCTTTCCCGGGAGATGGCCGCCGAGTGGGCAGACGTACCCGAGTACGCCGACGCGCTCGCGCGCGTGCTCGGGCCGGACTCGGCGACGGCGCTCATTGACCAGCTCGGGGCCAATGCGGACGAGCTGCGGGCGCACGGGCGGCAGATGTTCGAGCGCTGGCTCGAGCTCTTCTCCCCGGCCGAGTCCGCGGCCGACCTCGCTGGAGTGGACTCGAGGTAACTCGAGCGGAGCGTCCGCGTCCGAGCTCAGCTACCCCGACTTCATCGGGTCGAGGTAAGCGTCGTCAATCTTCGGAGTACCACTGGTGCCGACCAGGCGGAACTGGACTGACTGTGTCAGGAGCGGCAGCAGGCCGCCGAGCATGGTGATAGCCGGAGAGGGCTGCCAGGTCCCGTTGGTCGAGACGGTGCCACCGTCGAGGATCCCGAGCACACTCGAGAGCAGTCCGCGGTAGATGATCTGAACCTTTACCTTCGAGCCGGCGGGGCCGGTCGCGAGGAACCGCATCTTGGTCGAGATGAGCCCGATGCACATCGGCGGACTCGTCGCCGAGCTGCCCTTCGGGAGCACGAGGGCGTACCGATCCGAACTGCTGTGGATGTAGAACGTTTCGTTGCCGGCCACCACCTTCGCACCCGAGGCTAGCTTCCAACCTGCCGCACCGGCCTCGAAGCCGCCATCGGGGACATACGCGTAGTTCGCGTAGTCCGCCCACCGCGAGAAAGCCTTGGAGGTGGCGTCCGGGCAGGCGAGACCAAGACCAGCCGAAGCCGGTGCCGCTCCGAACACGAGTGCGACGACACTAGCCGCAAAGCCGAGTGCGAAAAGCGCTCGTGCACGGCGTATGAACGACCGAGTTGCCACAGAACCATCTCCTTCGCAGACCGCAGGAAAACGCTGTCTCAATGTGGGCGCTCGCGAGTGAGACAGCTTCCCCCTTCGGAGTGATCTCTGTGGGTAGGTCAAGCCGGACGCGTTGGGAACCGATATGGGAAAGATGGCGACTCCCGCCGGGACCAAGCGCGCATCCGACCGGCTTGCCGTTCAGACCTCCGTTCCCGTGGACGCGAATGTCTTGATCGAACAGACGCGACGGAATGTCGTGGGCCGTCTGGCGGACCGGGATCTGCACGCCTCGCTCCTTCTTGGACTTGCGTTCCTCGCCACTGCGCTCTTCCTGGCGTTCACCGTCGAGTCGGCGCGCACATCTGACCCGCTCACGATCTTCTTGCTCATCGCTGGGTATGCCGTGGCCTCGCGCGTCGATTTCGAGATCGGAACGGGTTACGCAGTTCCCACGCAACTCGTACTCGTCCCGATGCTCGTCCTACTTCCGGTGCCACTCGTGCCGCTTTTCGTGCTGGCTGGGCTGCTTCTGGGAGGAGCGCCCGAATACGCGCGAGGGCGCGTTCCGCTCGACCGCAGCCTTCTGCGTCTGGTCAACTCGTGGCACGTCGTCGGCCCGACAGTCATTCTGATCGCCGCCGGCGAGCCCCATCCAACCCCTCGCCACCTGCCGATCTACGCCGCCGCCCTCCTCGCGCAGTTTGTGTTCGACTTCGCAAGTACCGCAGCGCGCGACCGTCTTGGCCTCGGCGTTTCGCCCCTGAGCTTGCTACCCGTCATGGCCTGGATCTGGGTTGTCGACTCAGCTCTGACACCAGTCGCAATCCTCGCGGCTCTCGGCTCGCTCGCCCATCCTGAGCTCGTACTCTTCTCGTTACCCCTGATAGGCCTCTTGGCCCATTTTGCGCGCGACCGCAAGTCGCACATCGACAAGGCGCTCGAACTTTCGAGCGCCTATCGCGGTACTGCCTTCTTGCTTGGTGACGTAGTCGAAGCAGACGATTCGTATACCGGGCTACACAGTCAGGACGTTGTTTCGCTCGTTCTCGCGGTGGCCGATGAGCTGAAGCTCGGTCCGGATGAACGCCGGTCCGCGGAGTTCACAGCGATTCTCCACGACGTGGGCAAGATCAAGATCCCGAAGGAGATCATCAATAAGCCGGGCGCCCTGACGGATGAAGAGCGAGCCATCATCAACACACACACGATCGAAGGCCAGCGAATGCTTGACAAAGTGGGCGGCCTGCTTGGGGACATTGGACACCTCGTCCGTTCGTGTCACGAACGCTGGGACGGAGCGGGCTACCCAGACGGGCTCGCGGGCGAGCAGATTCCGCTCGTCTCCAGGATCGTGTGCGCATGCGACGCCTTCAGCGCGATGACGACCGATCGCCCGTACCGCCGAGCGATGGATCGCCACGAGGCGATCGAAGAGCTGCGCCTTTGCGCCGGCACCCAGTTCGACCCGCAAGTCGTCGACGCTTTGATCCTCGCAGCAGACGCTCCGCGTCCGGCTCAAATCCTGTCCGCCGCGTAGGCACTGACATTCGCGCTAGCGAAGCGCGACCCGAAGTCGCTTGGGTCGCGTGCGCAAGTTCTTACAGCTGCGCTTCCCTGTTAGTCCGGCTTCCGAGCGATCTCGTACTCGCGGATCGACCCGACGACCTCTTCGCCTTCACTACGTTGGTGGCCGGCGATCATGACGTAGTGGTTCGGCTCGGCGGTCACGACTTCCCACTCACTGGGGGTGAGTTCCACGCGGCCGAGACAATCCTCGTCCGCGCACTCGCAGAGAAACGGCACTGATGTCGTTTCGACCCCAGCGCCAACCGCGGCATCGTGCAGAGACTCGTTCCCGCGCCTGAACAGCTTCTGAGTCTCCTCTCGGCGTGGGTCCCGGTCCACCTCCCCAGCGTCCCCGCGGCTTAGGGAGCAAAACCTAGTGGCGGTAGAAGCTCGGGCTTCAGGTCCCTGCCAACGCACGTAAGATCCGAGCGCATGGATGCCCGGACCGAACGGGCCGGCAAGAACGAGGCGGTCTTCCGCGAGGTCAACGAGCGGATCAGCGACGTAACACGTGAGAACGCCGCCGAGTACCTCTGCGAGTGCGCGACCGCAACCTGCACCGAGACGATTCAGATGACCGTGGCCGAGTACGAGAGCGTGCGCAGCGTGCCCACGGACTTTGCCGTCCTGCCCGGGCATGAGGTTCCCGACCTCGAAGAGGTGGTCGCGCGACAGGACGCGTTCCTGGTCGTGCGCAAGAAGGCGGGCGCGGCGGAGGTTGCCGCCGAGCTCGACCCGCGCAGCTAGTCAGCATTGTCCGCCCAAC
>DATLQD010000163.1:0-3548 GCA_035535315.1 Gaiellaceae bacterium | reverse complement strand
CGCAATCATCGCCTGCACGGTCTGGAATCCGGCATTCTGTGGGTCGCTCCACGGGTCGATGAAGCTGAAGAGACGGGCGCGTCGATACGGCTCGAACCAGATTGCGAGCATGAGGACGGAGAGCCCGAGGCCACCGGATGCTGCGAGCACGCGCAGAGGCGTACCGGACACGACGAGCATGGCGGCGACCATGATCACGATCGCAATCGTTGTCCCGAGGTCCGGCTCGACGACGATGAGTCCGCATACGAAGCAGACGACGAGTCCAACGGGCTTGGCCAGTTCCCCGAGCGAGCGAGGGGCGGGCTTGCGGGCGAGGCGTGCGCCGAGCCAGAGGGCGAGCCCTAGCTTGGCGAGCTCAGAAGGCTGGAACGAGAACGACCCGAGCGGAATCCAACGCTTGGCACCGTTGACGCTCGTCCCGACGACCAGAACCGCTACGAGGAAGAAGAACGCCAACGCGAGCATCGGCCCACCGACGTGCCGGAGCTTCCGGAAGTCGGTGCGCGACAGGAGGACGAGCGCGACGAGTCCGACGAGTGCGTAGAGCGCCTGGCGCTTCAGGTAGTACGCGGGATCGTCCGACGCGATGAGCCCGCGGGCGGAGCTGGCGCTGTAAACCATCACCAGCCCGAAGGCAACGAGCCCGAGCGTGACGAGAACGAGGAGGTGGAACTCGAGCTGTGACCGCGCAGGCCGTCTCACGGTCGCTCGACCCTCCGGTGGCAGAGAGGTGCGTCATTGGTACGAGATCCGGAGCGATCCAGGTGCCACTTGTGCGCATTACCGCGGTACGCTCGCGCGTGAGCAGGGGGGCGGGTCGGGACCCGACATACACGCGCGTCTAAGAGATCTCCCCGCCGGCAGATCAAAGCGCCTCCACGATCGCCCGGAAGCGGGCCCCACGCTCCTCGAAGTTCTCGAACTGGTCGTAGCTCGCGGACGCAGGCGAGAGCAGGACGACGTCACCCGGCTCGGCATCCGAGAGAGCCTGCTCGACGGCCCGTTCGAGGTCGCCGGCGTGCGTGAAGGCCACGCCCGCACGAACCAATGCCTCCGCGATGTCGTCGGCCGACTCGCCGATCAGATAGGCGCGAGCCACCCCGCGCTCCCTCGCGGCACGGGCGAGCCCGTCGAACGATGACCCTTTGCTACTCCCGCCGAGGATGAGCCGGAGGCCCGGCGGATAGGCAGTGAGCGCCTGCTCGGCCGCTTCGGGATTGGTTGCCTTCGAATCGTTGACGAAGCGAATGCCGCCCACCTCCCCGACGAGCTCAAGACGATGCGGCACGCCCTGGAAGCTCCGAAGCCCGTCCGCGATCGCGACATCGTCGATCCCGGCCTCCCGCGCGGCGGCCGTGGCCGCAGCTGCGTTCTCGCGGTTGTGTATCCCCGGGATACTCGGCTCGGCTGGAAGCTCATCGACGGCGGCGAACTCGACCCGGCGAGCCGCGCCCGGGATCGAGGGAAAGCCTCTGGGCACGAGCGATACATCCTCGGCGGTCTGGTTCTCGAAGATCCGAAGCTTCGCCGTCTTGTAATCCTCGAAGGTCCCGTGGCGGTCCAGGTGGTCCGGCGTCAGGTTCAGCAGCACTGCCACCTGCGGACGAAAACTCACGATGTCCTCGAGTTGGAAGCTGGACAGTTCGCAGACCACCCATGCCTCCACCGGCACGACGCCCTCGAGTGCAGTCAGGGGATGTCCGACATTCCCGGCCACGGAAACGGGCTTGCCGGCCGCGCGGAAAATCGCGCCGAGAAGCTCGCTTGTGGTCGTCTTCCCGTTCGTGCCGGTGACGCCGAGGATGGAGTTCGGGATGAGTCTCGACCCGAGCTCGATCTCACTCCAGACGGTCATGTTGCGGCGCCGCGCAGCCTCCACGAGCGGAGCATCGCGGGGCACTCCAGGGCTTTTCACCATCAGGTCCATGCCGTCGAGGAGCGCGGGATCTTCCGCACCCACGACGACTTCTACGCCGGCCTCGCGAAGCCTCCCCAGAGCGGCGGTTTCGGTGCGATCGACGGCGACAACATCCACACCGTGCCGCGCAAGGGCAAGCGAGGCCGCCTCACCTGAGCGGGCAAGCCCCAGGACGAGCGCGCGGCGCGGCATCATGGTGTCAGTGCGGATTGCCGCTCTGTACGACGTCCACGGGAACCTCCCTGCTCTCGAGGCGGTGCTTGCGGAGGGCGCTGCGAGCTCCGTCGATCGCATCGTGGTAGGCGGAGATGTCGTGGCAGGCCCGATGCCACGCGAGGTTCTCTCGCTGATCCGCAATCTCGGCGACGACACCGTCTGGGTGCGGGGTAACGGTGATCGCGAGCCCGGCCCCTGGGTCGCCGACCAGTTGAACGCGAACGAGCACCGGTTCCTCCGCGATCTCCCCACGAGCGTGACCCTCGACGTCGACGGGCTCGGGCAAACCCTTTTCTGCCACGGATCGCCGCGAAGCGACGAGGAGATCCTGACCTCGGTCTCCCCCGAACGGCGGGTCGCCGCCGCTCTTGCCGGAATTTCTGAACGAGTCGTCGTCTGCGGCCACACGCATACCCAGTTCGACCGAGAGGTCGCCGGCGTTCGGCTGGTGAACGCAGGGAGTATCGGAATGCCCTACGAGGACCGCGGGGGCGCGTACTGGGCGCTCCTCGGCCCGAACGTCGATCTGCGGCGAACCGACTACGACGTCGAAGTGGCGATCCAGCGGATGCGCGAGGCCGGCTATCCGGACGAGAATCATCTCGAAAACCTCGTCGATGTTCCGAGCGGCGAAGAGGCGGCCGCGTTCTTCGAGTCGCAGGCTCAGGACGCGAACTTCGAGAAGGACTGGTAGTAGAGGACGAAGGCGCACGCGCAGAAGATTGCGGCTGCGATCCAGAAGCGCACCATGATTCGCGACTCCGACCACGCCTTCATCTCGAAATGATGGTGGAGCGGCGCCATGAGCAGAACACGACGGCCCAGCCACTTGAACGTGAACACCTGGAGCATGACCGACAGCGCCTCGATCAAAAAGATCCCGCCGATCAGCGTCAGCAACACCTCGGTCTTAGTCATGATCGCAAACGCCGCCAGGGCGCCTCCGAGTCCCATTGACCCCGTGTCCCCCATGAACACCTGGGCGGGGAAGGCGTTGTACCAGAGGAAACCGATCGAGGCTCCGATCAGACTCGCGCCGAGGATGGCCAGGTCGAGGTCCGCCTTGTCTCCAGTGCCGGTCCGCAACGAAACGATGTACGCGACGATGGTCATCGACGTGTAGGTGAGGAGGGCGATCGTCGCCGTCCCCGCCGCAAGACCGTCGAGCCCGTCGGTGAGGTTCACCCCGTTCGCCGCCCCCGCGATGATGATGAAGAGAAGCCCGTACCAAGCCCACGACAGAGGCAGGTCCACGTCGAGAAGGGGCAAATACACGGTCGTCTTGAAGTCCCGGTTGTAGACGACCAGTGCGACCACGAGTGTGATCGCACCGAGCCCGAGCAGCTTCCACCGCCCTGCCAGGCCGAGTGAACGGCGATGCGTCAACTTCGTCCAGTCGTCGACGAAGCCG
>DATLQD010000162.1:0-10221 GCA_035535315.1 Gaiellaceae bacterium | reverse complement strand
AGCTTGCGGAAGATCGAGCGCACGTGCGCCTCGACCGTCTTAGGCGTGATGTACAGCTCCTGTGCGATCCCGCGGTCGGTCTTACCCTCGGCGAGGAGGGCGAGCACCTCGATCTCGCGGGTTGTCAGCTGCTCGAGGTTGGGAAGCGGGCGATCTTCGCGGAGCGCCTTTCTTGCCGCTTCGGCCGCCGCCTGGAGGGCGTCGTCCTCGAACGACGCGCCGACGCTCAGCTCGTGGAGGAGCCGGCCCATCAACGCGCGATGGAGGCGCGTCCTCAGGACTCCGAGCAAGAACGCAAGTGGGATCGCCGTGTAGGTGAGGGCGCACCAGTCGAGGATCGCTTCGCCCGTCGACGTGAGGGAGACGCCGATGTAGTCGACCGCGATCGAGAGCGCGACGACGACAAGCACGGGTGGCCCGATGACGACTAGAGGTCGAAGCGCCCGCCGTTCCGCCCGGTTCGCCTTCAGCCAACGGTCGATCACGATGTAGATGGCGAGGGGCACGAGCACGATCGCGATGGCGGACAGGACGGTGTTCGCGGTGTCGCTGAGCTCGCTGGGCGGGTACGCGAGCACAGCGAGCGCATATGCGGCTATGACGAGCCAGCGCTCGAGCCGTGAGCGGGTGACGCCGTAGGGGAAGACGACGATCTCGTGCACGAGCAGCGCGAGAAATAGGTTCTGCGAGAGCTCGCTTGCGTGATCGGCTGTCCATGAGCCGAACCAGTCGAAGTCCCGGCCGAACCAGACGATCCCGCTCAGCATCATGAGGAGCCCGAGACGGTTCTCCGGGCGCTGTTCCCAAGCCACGAGCCCTGCGGCGAGGAACGACCAGCCAATCGCGAGATGGACCGGAAGGGGCAGGGTGAGAATGCCCGGCTCCCAGATTGCAAGCGCGATTGCGTACAGGCCGAGAGCCGCTCCCAGCGCCGCCAACACGAGGCGTCCCACCCGCGGATCGTCGCACCAAACGACATCGAGGAAAACCCCCAATTTCGCTAGGTCCAGGGTTTTCATCGATGCGCTGCGAGGCGCTCCCTCCTACGGTCGAGGCCAGTCCACGCACAAGGAGGAACCGCAGTGAGAAAGACCCTGATCATCACGTTGGCGACGGTCGTTCTCGTCGTCCTCGCCTCGACGGCCGCGCTCTTCACGCTCGCGGCTTTCGCCGGGGAGCACGGGAGGTGTGGGAGCCCCAACCCGGCCGAGTTGCGGCAGGCCGCCGACAGCGAGTACGGCGCCAAGCTCACGAAGCTCGCCCGCTGCGAGCGTTAGGGGGTGGCGAAGATGAAGAAAGTAGGCCTCATCGCGGCTCTCGTCGCACTCGTCCTCGTCGCTGCGTCGCTCGTCACCCTTGTTTTTCTTAGTAGGTCGAGCTCGCATCCCTTCGCCGATCCGGCGGATGCCCGATGCAACGCGCCTACCGTTACGTTCGACTCGGCAGTCGTATCGTCCACCCATCGCGAGTTCGGCGTCCGTTTCGCGTGTGTGGGCGCGCAGATCGCCGGAACGCTCGACGTGCCGCCCGGCCGAGGGCCGTTTCCGGCCGTCGTCTGGGTGCATGGGGCCGGCGAGAGCGCTCGTCTCCCCTATGACGGCGCGCCTCTCGTTCAGGCGCTCGTCGACTCGGGCATCGCCGTCCTCTCGTACGACAAGCGTGGGGTGGGCGAATCAGAGGGTGAGTGCTGCCCGGGTGACTACGGCCAGTTCAACCTGTTGGCAGCGGACGTAGACGGCGCCGTGGCGGTGCTGCGCTCTCGCCCCGAGATCGACCCGAGCCGGATCGGCTTGCTCGGAGCCAGCCAGGCCGGCTGGGTGGTACCGCTGGCGGCCGTTCGCTCCAACGGGCGTGTGGGCTTCACCGCCCTAGTGGACGCGCCCGCAGTCTCCTCCGGAGAGGAAGACCTCTACAGTCAAGGGACAGGCGAGCAGGGATCACTTCTGAGGCTGGCCTCGTTCGTGAGGACCGCTGGCGGACTTCGCACTCCAGGGCCGGCCGGCTTCGATCCGCGCTCGTACCTGGAGCAACTCGAGACGCCCGCGCTCTGGGTCTACGGCGGTGCCGACCGCTCGCAGCCGACTGACGACGACGTCGACGTTCTCAATGGGCTGAAGGCGAAGGGCAAGGACTTCAGTGTTCTCGTGTATCCGCAAGCCGGACACGGCCTGCTCGACGTTCCCCCAACAGACCCCCGTGCTCTTCCAGCAGTAATCCACTGGATCAAGGCCCGGACGGATTGAGCGAGACCGCCCTCACCCTCGGCCTCGCCGCTCACGTCCCCAGCTACGGCAGTCATCGAACGATCGTTTGCCCTGCTTCGGCCAGGCGGCGCCTGCCACCGCGGCCGGGAGCCAGATCATCGCCCAGCCGTACCCGTGGACGGCGGCGAGCCCCCAAAGAGCCAGCGCAGTGGTGGTCGCAACTGTGAGCGGCAGCCAGCGGTGAACGAGGATGCGAGTCACACTTCTCCTTGTCGCGGCGTTCGCGTAGTTACGCCGCGGCTTCCCAGAACGTTCCCGCCTCCAGTTGCGGCGCGGCCGCTGCTCGGCTGGCCGAGCAAGATCGCGGCCGCCCCGATGACCACGCCGGTCGGAATCCAGAGCGGCATCGCCGTAACAAGCCCGGCGAGTGCCGCGGTGATAAGGAGCGCCCGTGCTGTTGGAGCACCTGCGAGAGCGAGACCCGCCCCGGCAAATGCGAGTGCGAGCACCGCAATCGTCAGGAAGCCGCCCACGCCGGCCATGACTAGCAGTGCGCGCGGAGAGTCGCCGCTGTCGATGTCGAAGGCGTTGACGAGTCCTGCGAAGTCGAACTGCGCCAAGGGAATCGGGATTGCACTCGCCGCACCGAACGCTGCGAGAGCGGCGGCTGGAACACGGTTGTCACTCATGACCTTCCTTTCTCGAGACGTCCGTGTCAGTGTCCGCCGCGGTCCGAATGGCCACCAGCCCGGTGCCTGGACTTTGACTACCGGCTAGCAGTACTCCTCGAAACTCTGGCCCGCCGGGCTGTACACGCTCTCGGCGAAGGTTCACGATTTCCTGATCGACGTATGAAGCGCGATCTCCCCATCACACTCGTCGCACTCGCAGCAGGAGTGGGAGCGGCGTCGCTCGTCCTCGGCAGCGATCGCGAGCTCAGCCCGGCCGCAGTTTCTGCGGTTCTCGCCTTGGTCGTCGGCTGGGCTTACATCGGAAGCGGTCTCATCGCGTGGAGGCAGCGGCCTGAGAACCGACTGGGCGCGGTCATGGTCTTTATCGGCTTCGCCTGGTTTGTCACCTTCCTCGCGGACTCGAACGAATCCTTTCTCTTCACCCTCGGGACGGTGCTCGAGGACCTGTACCTGCTCGGTTTCGTCTACCTGGTTCTCTCGTTCCCGACTGGTCGTTTGCGGAGCAAGCTCGACCTCGGCCTCCTCACGGCCGCTGTCGTTATTGCCACGGTGGTCGAGTTTGCGTGGCTCCTTTTCGCCGACTCGCGCTCGCAAATCTGCTCGGACTGCCCGAGCAACGCTCTCGAGATCACCCGCAACGACACGGTGGCGGATGCGCTTCTCCAGAGCCAGCGGACCGTCGGAGTGTTCTTGTGCGTCTTTACGGTCGGACTCCTCGTGCGTAGATGGCGACGCGCAAGCCCACCCGAACGGCGCGCGGGCGCTCCCGTGCTCTGGGCGGGCAGCGCGATGTTCGCCGCCCTCGCGATCTCCGTCGCCAACGACATCTTCGATCACCCGCTCGGCCCCGGGCCCGCGTGGTCGCGCTCGCTCGTCTTCGCCTCGATCCCGATTGCTGTCCTGGCTGTCCTCTTGCAGCGGCGGCTCGCGCGCGGTGCGGTTGCCGGGCTCGTCGTCGAGCTGGGCGAAAGCGCCACGCCCGTCGACCTGCGCGAGGCGCTCGGCCGCGCGCTCGGTGATCCCTCGCTCGAGCTCGCCTACTGGGTTCCCGCCGGTGCCCGCTATGTCGATTCGAGCGGTCATCCCGTCGAGCTGCCTCAGCCGAGCTCAGGTCGAGCCGCAACCGTGGTCGAGCGGGACGGGGAGACGATCGCCGCGCTTATTCATGATCCCGCGCTCGCAGAGAACAGCGAGCTCGTGCAGTCGGTCTGTGCCGCCGCGGCACTAACGCTCGAGAACGCCCGCCTGCAAGCCGAGCTTCGGGCTCGGCTCGCTGAGCTGCAAGCGTCGCGGGCGCGGCTGGTCGAGGCGACCGAGAGCGAGCGCAGGCGAATCGAGCGCGATCTGCACGACGGGACACAACAGCGGCTCGTGTCGATCGCGATGACCCTTGGCCTTGTCGAATCGAAGCTGGCGGCCGACCGACCAGCGGTCGAGCCAGTTCTTCGGGAAGCACGTGACGCGCTTGCGACCGCACTGGAGGAGCTGCGTGAACTCACACAAGGCATTCGTCCGGCAATCCTGGTCGAGCGGGGACTTGCAGCCGCGCTCGATGACTTATCCCGCCGTGCTGCATTGCCTGTGAAACTCGAGGTTACGGTCACAGGGCGACTGCCCGAACAGGTCGAGAGCGCGGCCTACTTCGTCGCCAGTGAGGCCCTCTCGAACGCTGCCAAGCATTCTCACGCCAGCGGGGTTCGGCTCGTTGCCTCCAAGGAGGGTGACGCGGTGCTGCTCGAGGTCACTGATGACGGCATCGGTGGAGCCGCGCCGGGAGGCGGCTCGGGATTGCGCGGGCTCGCCGACCGCGTGGAGGCGCTTGGTGGCCGGCTGACCGTCTCCAGCCCGCCCGGACGTGGTACGACCCTACGCGCGCAGTTCCCATGCGAGTAGTCGTTGCCGACGACGCGGTCATCCTGCGCGAGGGTTTGGCCCGCCTGCTCGACGAGGCCGGTTTCGAGGTCGTCGGTCTTGCCGCGGACGCGGACGAGCTGTGCGCGCTCGTCGAGCAACTTCAACCCGACGTCGCGATCGTGGACATCCGCATGCCGCCCACGTACACCGACGAGGGGTTGCAAGCAGCGAAGCTGATCCGCGCTCGCTGGCCCGAGATCGGCATACTCGTCCTCTCCCAGCAGGTGCAGGCTCGCTACGCAGTCGAGCTGCTCGCGGGCGGAACGGAACGTGTCGGCTACTTGCTCAAGGACCGTGTCTCCGATCTCGATGACCTGTCCGAAAGCGTCAAACGGATCGGCGAGGGCGGTTCCGTCCTCGACCCGACCGTCGTTGCCCAGCTTGTCGGCCAACGTCGTAAAGGAGATACGCCACTCGAGAACCTCACCGAGCGTGAGCTCGAGGTGCTTGCCCTCATGGCCGAAGGACGCTCGAACAAGGCGATCGGCGAACGTCTCTTCATCACCGAGCACACGGTGGAGAAGCACGTGAAGAACATCTTCGGGACGCTGCGACTTCCGCCGTCGCCTGAAGACCACCGCCGCGTCCTCGCCGTCGTCACCTTCCTCGACGCGCAGTAGTACCGGCTAGCAGTACGCAGAAAGACTACGGCGGGTAGTAGCGGGAACGGCGGCGGGCCGGATTCTCAGCGCTCGCATCCGCTGCCAGCCTCCAACGCAATCTCATCTGACTCGGAGGAGGCAGCGATGAACCCCCTTGGACAGTCACAGAACATCGCCGCGCGAGCGGGCCGCTGGAGCGCTCGGCACTGGAAGACCGCCACGCTCGGTTGGCTCGCTCTCATCGCGCTCGTCTTCGTCCTCGGCAGCATGGTCGGGACGAAGGAGCTCAGCGATGCGGGCGGCATGAATGGCGACTCCGCGCGCGCTCAGCGGATCATCGACAACGCCGGCTTCCCCGACAACCCGGCGGAGGTCGTCCTGGTCCAGAGCACGACTCTCGGGGTCCGGGATGCAGCCTTCAAACGCGCTGTGGGGGATGTCGTGCTCGCGCTCTCGCTGGTCAAGGGCGTCGAGCACGTGCAGTCGCCCTACGCGCGTGGGAACCAAGACCAGATTTCGAAGTCGGGCCGCTCGGCACTCGTCCCCTTCGAGCTGCAGGGCAACACGGGTGAGGCCTACGACGGCGTCGCCCGGTCGCTCGCGGCCGTCGCCGCGGTTCAGGCGGCGCACCCGGAGCTCCGGATCGAGGAGACGGGCGGCCCGAGCATCGACCGAGCTCTCGACGACACCGTCGAGAAGGACTTCCGGCGGGCGGAATTCTCGTCCGTCCCGCTGACGCTTGGCATCCTTCTCGTTGCCGTCGGCGCCCTTCTCGCGGCGTTCCTGCCCGTTCTCCTCGCGCTCACTGCATTCGTGGGCGCGACAGGCGCGCTCGCTTTCGCGAGCCAGCTCCTGCCCGTCGACGACGCCGCCGGATCGGTCATGCTCCTGATCGGTCTCGCTGTCGGCGTCGACTACTCGCTTTTCTACCTCAAGCGCGAACGGGAAGAGCGCGCGCTCGGGAAGGGGCGCGAGGCCGCGCTCGAGGCGGCCGCCGCGACATCGGGACGCTCGGTTCTCATCTCGGGGCTGACGGTGATCGTCGCGATGGCGGGCATGTTCTTCGCCGGGAACGCCACCTTCGTCGGTGTCGGGCTCGGCACGATCATCGTCGTCGCGACCGCGATGCTGGGCTCGCTGACCGTCCTGCCGGCGGTGCTCTCCAGGCTCGGCGATAAGGTCGAGGCCGGGCGGATTCCCGGCTTCGCACGGGCGCGGCGCGGGCGCGAGTCGCGCGTTTGGGGTGCGCTTCTCGATCGGGTGCTGCATCGTCCGCTAGTGGCTGCGGCCCTTGCCGGTGGCCTGCTGATCGCGCTCGCTCTGCCTTCGATTCGCCTGCACACCGCCGACCCTGGTTCCGGCGATCTGCCTCAGGGGCTCGCAGCCGTGCAGACGCTTAACCGCATCGACGCCGCCTTTCCGGGCGCCCCGGACTCGGCTGCAGTCGTCGTCAAGGCACCTGATGTGACGAGCCCCTCGATCAAGGCGGTCGTTCAGCGCCTGGAAGAGCAAGTGCTCGCCTCAGGTGCGGGCCATGAGCCGATCGATGTCGACGTCAATCCGACGAAGACGGTCGCTGTCGTCTCTGTCCCGCTCGCCGGAAGAGGCGTCGGCGATTCCACCTCGGCGCATGCGCTGGCCGAGCTGAGGAGGATCACGTCGGAGACGCTGGACTCGCCTGGGATCGAAGCGTTGGTCGGCGGAGGGATCGCGGGCTCTTACGACTTCAACGCGGTCATCAAGTCGCACACGCCGCTTGTCTTCGCCTTCGTTCTTGGGCTCGCCTTTCTTCTCCTGCTCGTCACGTTCCGCTCGCTGGTGATCGGGGTGACGGCGATCGTGCTCAACCTCTTGTCGGTGGCCGCCGCGTACGGCCTGCTCGTCGTCGTCTTCCAGCACGGGGTAGGCGCGTCGTTCCTCGGCTTCGAGGCGACCGGGGCGATCGTTTCGTGGCTGCCCCTCTTCCTCTTCGTCGTCCTCTTCGGGCTTTCGATGGACTACCACGTGTTCATCCTCAGCCGAATCCGTGAGGCGCACGTGCGAGGCCTAGCGACGGATGAAGCGATTGCGCACGGGATCAAGTCGACCGCCGGGGTGGTCACGGCTGCAGCGACCGTAATGGTGTTCGTCTTCGCGATCTTCGCGACGCTCTCGCAGCTGTCGCTGAAGCAGCTCGGGGTTGGGCTCGCCGCTGCCGTGCTGATCGACGCGACGCTGATCCGCGGCGTGCTCCTGCCCGCCACGATGAAGCTTCTTGGCGAGTGGAACTGGTACCTGCCTCGCCGACTCAATTGGCTTCCTAGGCTCGCCCACGAGCCGATCAAAACGAGCAACCATTTGCAGCCTACTCTCGACGCGGCACCGTGAATTTGACCTAGATCACACTCGAAGGAGACTCCGATGAACGTACGAGCGATATGCAATGGACGATTCGCATTACCGATGCCACCGGCCGATGCGCGTACCCTCTTCACCCCAGAAGGCGAGCGGCGATGGGCTGGCTCCTCGTGGAATCCGATCTACGCGATTCGCGGGGCAGCCGAGGACGACTCTGCCCCCGGCACCGTCTTCACGACCGAAAGCGATGGCGGAAAGGCAACCTGGATCGTGCTCGAGCGACGCCACGATGGAATGCGCTACGCCCGCGTCGCCCACGACCGCATCGCAGGCACGATCGACGTGGTTTGCACGCAGGGGGAATCATCGGACGTCACCGAGGTCGCGGTGACCTACGATGTGACGTCGCTCGGTCCTGAGGGAGGCGCTTTCGTCAAAGAGCTTGAGGCCAGCTTTGAAGAATTCCTCGAAGGTTGGCGGCGGAGATTCTTGCGGGCCTCGGCGAGGGTGTGTCTCTGAAGAGCTCGCGCGGCGCTTTCATCGCGATCGCCGCTGACGTTTCGTGCGGCTAGTCAGTCAGAACAGGCTCCCGCCTGGATCCCGCCACGGCGTACAGATGCCAGGCTCCTTCGACGCCCTTTAACTCGCGGCTGCCGCGATGGTGGAATCGCAGTCCCGATCCGGCGACCAAGTCCTTCACCGTCTGCGAGACAAGGATCTCCGATGGCTCAGCGAGCGCGGCGATGCGGGCCGCAACATTCACGGCGATCCCGGAAACCTTGTCACCTGCCGTGCCGACTTCGCCGGTGTGGACGCCGGCGCGCACTTGGATCTGGAGTGGCCGGATCGCATCCACGATCGCCTGCGCACACTTGACTCCCCGAGCGGGCCCGTCGAACGTCGCGAAGAAGCCGTCACCGGCGACGTCTTGCTCGACACCCCGATAGCGCCCGAGCATGGCGCGTACGACCGAGTGATGGCGCTCGACCAGCTCCCTCCAAGCGCGGTCTCCGATGGACGACGCCTTCTGGGTCGAGCCAACGATGTCGGTAAAGAGCACGGTCGCCAGAACCCGCTCGAGCTCGGCCTCCTCCTCCCGAATGCCGCTGAGAAACGACTCGATCGCATCGAAGAGCGCCTTCTGGTCGCCCGCCCACACAGGCCAATCGTCGCCCGCGAGTTCCACGAACTGCGCGCCGGGAATCCGCCGGGCGAAGTCGCGACCGGCCTCGACGCGCTCGACTGGGTCGCCCGTGCGATGTAGGACGAGCGTCGGCGCCTGAATCGTGGGCAGCACCGGGCGGATATCGAGCTCCGCCCAGATCCGCTCTATTGCGATCATCGAGCTAGGCGTCGCCGAAAGCCGCTGCATCGTCCGCCACCACCGCCCCTGCTCCGAATCGGCCCTGGCCGAGGGCATGATCCACTCGAATGTCCTCGCCGCGTAGGCGTCGGTTCCCCAACCGGAGTCCATGTCGGCGAGGTACACCTCCCACTCCTCGGTCGTCCACGCCCACGGATAGTCGCTGTTGGCCGTCCCCCGCGCCTCGGGGCCGTACACGATCAGTGCGGACGTTCGATCAGGGTGGGTTGCCGCAAAAAGCGCGCAGACGCAACCCGCGTCCGAGCCGCCGAAAAGCACGGGCCGCTTGAACTCCGCCGAGTCGATAACGACGCGGAGATCCTCCATCAACGTCTCCAGCGGCGGCACGTCCGTCGCTGAGAGTCGATCCGAGAGTCCCATCCCGCGCCTGTCGACGAACACCACCCGCGCCAACGACGCAAGCCGGTTCAGAAACCGGGCGTAGAGCGGGTTGCTCCAGGCGGCCTCGAGGTTGTTGATCCATTGCGGCGCGTACACGAGCTCGACGGGCCCGTTTCCGAACACCTGGTACGCGAGCGCCACCTCCCCGTTGCGCACGTAATGAACGTCCGGACCGTCCACAACCACAAGCCTGCACGAAACGTCGGTGCACAGCAATGAGCCCCGGATCTGACCGACGAACTCGCCTTCCACGGTTCTGCCCTAACGGTCCCGGTAGTGAGGACGCGTGGCGCGAGGACGGGATCGATTTACCCGCGGGTCGCTCCGTCCGCTCTGTGTCGGCCTAGCTCTGCTGCGCCACCCGGAACTGGTTGCCCGACGGGTCTCGGAAGCCGGCGTCGATTCCGTACGGCTGCTCGGTGGGCTCCTGAGAGAACTCGACGCCGCGGCTCTTGAGTTCCTCGTACGTGCCCTGAACGTCGTCCGTGGAGAAGAAGAGCCCACCTGAGGCGCCCTTCGCGAGCAGCGCCTGGATCTTCTCTCGTGTGTCCTCGTCGAACACCGGTGGGCCCGGCACGGCCATCAGCGTGATGGCGACGTCGTCCTGCCCGGGCACGCCGACGCTCAGCCAGCGGAAGTTGCCCATCTCGGGGACGGTCACGTCCTCGCGAAGCTCCATTCCGAGCTTCTCCGTGTAGAAGGCGAGC
>DATLQD010000161.1:0-23102 GCA_035535315.1 Gaiellaceae bacterium | reverse complement strand
ATCGATCTCGGGCCGGATCCAGACGGGCTCGAGCCCGGCCAGGACAAGTCCGGCGAAGACCGACTTGTGGAGGTTCCGCGAGACGATCGCACGCTGCCCGGGCCTCGCTGCCGCGAGCGCAAGGGCCTGGTTTCCCTGCGTCGAGCCGTTCAGGCAGAAGCGACAGAGATCCGCCCCCCAGAGCTCCGCCGCAAGACCCTCTGCGGCAGCGAGGTAACCGCCGCGCCCGTGGAGGTCGTCGGCCCCTGATGACAGCGGGAGATCGTGGCGCAGAAAGTCGTCGGTCAGGTGAGGCGCGCGCTTGTGGCCGGGAGTCGTGAACGGCGTGATCCGTGCGTCGGCGAGAAATGCCTCGGCGGCGTCCGCGAGCGGGGTCTCAGCCTGATCCATGGCCACGTGTTTCTACCCGATGGCGCCCGGACCGTCCGCACTCACGGTGGAGGCCGGAGCTCGGATACCGGTTTGGTCGTACGCCGCCTGAGGCCCCGCCCCGGCTCCGTCACGCGATTCGAGGTCGCGACGATCAGCGCGACCGAGACGACGATCGCCGCGCCGGCCGCCAGTACCTGGAGGGTGATGTCCTCCCCGAGTAGCGCCCACCCGAGGAACACGGCCACGATCGGGTTCACGTACGCGTAGGTCGCGACGAGCGAGGTCGGCGCCGCGCGCAGGAGCCAGACGTAGGCACTGAACCCGAGCAGCGTCCCGAAGACAACGAGATAGGCGACGGCTGCGAGAGCCTCCGGCGTGAAGCGCGCCTCGCCGAGCTCGCCGCTCACGGTCGCCGTCGCGGTGAGTAGGACGCCGCCGCAGAGGGCGGCGAGCCCGGCAGCCACGATCGGTCGCTGCGGGAGCGGCGCGCCGCGCGAGTAGAGCGACCCGGCCGCCCAGGCGAACCCGGCGAAGAGCGCGACTGCCGCGCCGCTCCGGTCGATGTGCCCCTCGCCAAAAGGATCGAGCAGCAAGGCGAGTCCCAGGAAGCCGGTCACGAGCCCGACCCCGGCCAGGAGGTGGAGCCGCTTCCCGAAAACCACCCGGTCGAGCAAGGCAACCCAGAGCGGGATGCTGCCCATCAGCAGCGCCGAGACGCCCGAGGGGACCGTCTGCTGCGCCCACGCCAGGCCGCCGTGACCGCCGAGGAAGAGCGCGCCCCCGAAGATCGCCGCCGCGCCGAGCTGGCGCGGGCCGATCCTGTCACCCGCCCTGTCGCCGCGGGGCAATGCCCAAGTGAGCAGGAGCGAGCCTGCTATCAGGTGACGTATCCCCATCGACAAAAACGGTGGCAGGTCGCGAACCGCAACGGTGACTGCCATGAAGGTCGAGCCCCACACGAGGTAGATCGTCGCGAGGGCGAGCCAGACCTTTGTCTCGAGGCGTGCCACGCGAAAAGCATGACCATCCTGGGTAGGCTGAACACGTGGAGCAGTTGACAGACAGCTTTGGCCGTGCGATCAAGAGCGTTCGCGTCTCGGTCACGGACAAGTGCAACTTCCGCTGCACGTACTGCATGCCCGCGGAGGGGCTCGAATGGCTCCGCCGCGACGAGATCCTCTCCTTCGAGGAGATCCACCGCCTCGTGGGGATCATGGCCGGGATGGGCGTGGACGAGGTTCGCCTCACCGGCGGCGAGCCACTCGTACGGCGCGACCTGCCCACGCTCGTCGAGATGCTCGCGAAGACGCCCGGGGTGGCAGATCTCTCACTGACCACGAACGGCGTCCTCCTCGACCGGCTTGCAGGGCCGCTCGTCGAGGCCGGACTGCGGCGGCTCAACGTCTCGCTCGACTCGCTCTCACACGTTCGCTTCGCTGAGATCACGCGTCGCGACGCCCTCGACAAGGTTCTTCGGGGGCTCGAGGAAGCCGAGCGCCACCCGGAACTACGCCCGATCAAGGTGAACTGCGTCGCCATCAAGGGGTTCACGGAGCAGGAGGTACCGGCTCTGGCGGAGCTCGCCCGCCGAAAGCCCTACGTCGTCCGCTTCATCGAGTTCATGCCGCTCGACGCGGACGAGCGCTGGGATGCCGACCAGGTGCTCGCCGGCGAGGAGATTCGCGCCCTGATCGAGGAGCGCTGGCCGCTCGTCGAGATCCCAGCGAAGCCCTCCTCCACCGCGAGGCGGTTCCGCTTCGCGGACGGCGCCGGCGAGATAGGTTTCGTGAACCCCGTCTCGGAGCCGTTCTGCTCGACCTGCGACCGGATTCGGATGACCGCCGAGGGTCAGCTCCGCACGTGTCTCTTTTCGCGCGAGGAGTGGGACCTGAAGACGCCGGTGCGCGCAGGCGCGACGGACGCTGAGCTCGAAGCGTTGATCCGCCGGGCCGTGAATCACAAGGAGCTCAAACACAAGATCAACGAGCCCGGGTTCGTGCGCGCGAGCCGCTCGATGAGCCAGATCGGCGGCTAAGACTCCGCGAGGCAGAGCGCGGCGAGATCGACGCCGTAGCCGAACGGCGGGAAGACCCGGCAGCCGAGGCGGGGCGAGAAAAGCTCCCCGAGCACCGAATAGCCGATGGCTGCGATCGGCACGTCGACGCGCGCGAGGCGGGCTGCGCTCGCGGCAGCCGCAGCCTGGCGGCGGGCGCCGGAGAGCGTCGTCCCGGGCTCGAACGCCCGAACGGAGGGAGGTAGCCAGCTCGGCGGCACGTCACCGCCGAGCATCGTCGTCAGGAAGCTCATCGAGTCTGCGTAGTCCAGGGTCGTACCGGAGTCCCAGAGATCGATCTCCGTTCCAGGCTCACGCACCGCCAAGCCGATGTCCTCGACTTCCCGGAGCTCCACGTCGATCCCGATCGGCGCGAGCGCGCTCTTCACGGCCTCGAACGACTGCCGACACTGAGGGCAGCCGGCCGGCACGCCCATGACCGCCGGGCGGCGGGCTTTGGGGGCGAGCGCAGCACGGTCTAGATCGGCGTCGAGCCGGTAGAAGCCTCGGCTCCGGAACCCTTCAAACGGCGGCGGCAGGTACTGGTCGGACGGCACCTGGCTGAAGACGTCGGCGATCGCCCTCCGGCTGAGGGCGAAGGCCGCCGCCTGGCGAGTCCGCCGGTCGGCGAACAGCGGGCGCCCCGCGTTGAACGCGATGTACCCAATGTGCGGCAACGGCGTCGCGTAGAAGCGGACCGAGTCACCTCCGCCCGCATGCTCGCGGGCGACCTGACTTCCAGGCCCGAGCAGGGGATCGCTATACGCGGCGTAATCCCAGGTCCCGTCCTGGACCCGCCCGACAGCCTCAGCCGGGTCGACGCCCTCTCGGAGCGCGATCGCATCGAGAGCGTGCGGGCGAGGCCCTGTGTAGTTGGGGTTCCGCTCGAGGATGATGTACTCGCCGTTCAGATGCTCAGTCATGTAGTACGGCCCCGCGGAGGGCGGCGCGACCTCACCGAGGTTCGGGACTGCCGGCGTACCGGCCGGGACGGGACAGAAGAACGGCAACGCGAGGCGGTGGAGGAAATCGGGCGACGGGCCCGCGAGCGTGATCGAGAGCTTGTTACCCGTCGCGCGCAGCCCGGAGATACGGCTCGCCGTGCCCTCGTGGAACGCCCTCGCCCCTGCAACGTCGCCGAGGAAAAAGATCCCGGGAGCGTCCGAACCGAGCTTCGCCGACAGCGCCCGCTCGATCGAGTAGCGGAAGGTTTCGGCAGTCACCGGCGAACCCGACGGGGGCGAGAAGCGATAGCCCGACTTGACCGTGAACGTGTAGGTGCGGCCGTCGGCCGACAGCTGCGGAGGCCCAGCCGCGATCTCGGGCCGCAGCTCGCGGCCGGCGGACCCGGAAGCGTCGCCGTAGGCCAGAAGCTTCGCGCAGGTCGCATACTCGATCTGGAAAGCGACCGCGCCTCCGGCGAGCGCAGGGTCGGCGTTCTCCACCTCGTAGCCGGGGATGAGGAGCCGGCCGACGGCACCTTCAAGCGCGCTGATCGCGTCCTCGAACGTCTGGGTAGAGGAAACGGCGACAGAGGCGAGACCGCCGCCTGCGGCGACCACGTCGACGACGTGGCCGAACACGTAGCTTCGCTGCTCCCCTGTCGAGGCATCGATTCCCGTGACGCTGCCGACGTCCTGGTTGGCGACCCAGAGCGTCCCGTCACTGTAGGAGACGGAGCGTGCGCCCTCACCGGTCTCGTAAGAGCCCACGATGCTGCCGGTCTGGTCGACCTTGTAGACCGTGCCGCTCGACTCGTTCGCCGTCCAGGCGAAGCCCCCACCGGCTGCGACGTAGACGATCGGCTGTGGTACCTGTGCGGTCGCGACGACCGTGTTCGTCACGGCATCGATCCGCTCGAGCCCCCGAAAGGACGTGATCCAAACGTCCCCATCGGCAAACGCGATCGAGTATGAGGCGAAGCGCCCGGTGAAGCGGTGCTCGACCTCACCGGTGCGAGGGTTGAGGCGAAGGATCTCGCCGACGTCAGGCCGGGTGACCCATACGGATCCGGCTCCGACGACCACACCGACGGTCGGCGACGTGTCGCGACGGTCGCTGGACAAGCGGAATCGATCGACCTCGCGCCCGAGTCTGACATCCACCTTGACAAGCGTCGGCCCGGCGTAGTCGGTGACCCACATATCGTTACCGTCGACCGCGAAGTACCCCACGTTCGAGACGGGAGACGCGATCTTCTTGACGACGGTGCGGCTCTCGGCGTCGATCTGGGTGAACGAGATCGGCTCCAGCTCGAGGATCCAGAAAGAGCCGTCGGCATAGATCGCCTCACGTCCTTCGTTGACCGGAATCTCCGCCACGACGTCACCGCTCTCGGCGTCGAGGATGGCGACGCCGGGCTCGACGGCGCCCTGCCCCTCGGAGCCGGTGAGGGCGAACACAAGAGCCCCGACGGCCGGTACGACGGCGAGAAGTCCTAAGAGTGCAAGTAGCCGCGGCCGGGCGCCGAACCGGCGGCGGGCACGGCGCAGCCGCCGCCGCAGTGGCGCCCGCTCGACGTGTTCCGCGGGCACGACCTCGATCGCCGGCACGGGTCGGTCGAACCCCTTCAGGCGCTCGAGGCGGCGCTCGCCATAGCGGATGCCCTCGACCGCCCGGGCCAGGTGGACAGCGCCCTCGCTCGCGAGCACCTCACCCGGTCCGGCCAGGGCGCAGAGCCGCGCGGCGAGGTTGAGCGCACCCCCGCGGAAGCCGCCCTGCACCGGCACAGCCTCGCCGGCGTCCAAGCCCATGCCGACGCCGAGCTCGAATCCTGCTTCGGTGAAGCGCCGCTGCAGGGCCATTGCACAGCGAAGCGCGGCGCGCGCCGAGTCAAAGACCATCAGCGCCTCGTCGCCCCGCAGCTCCTGGAGCACGCCGCCGTGCTCGCGAACCACCTTGTCCACGAGTTCGGCAAAAGCCGCCGCAAGCTGCCCGGCGGCCTCGTCCCCCCGCTCCTGCGTGAAGCGGGTATAGCCACGTACGTCGGCAAAGAGAAAGGTCCGGACCGTCGGCTCGGCCGCCCGGGCGCCAGGCGGGAGCCCTGGCTCGAGTCCGGCGACGGCAGCACGCGCAGCGGCGGCGAACTCGCCGGCGCTCGGGTAGCGCTCATCCGCCTTCTTCGCCAAGGCACCGGCGATGACGTCGTCGAGTTGCTCCGGTAGCTCGGGCTGCCTGTCCGCGAGGCGCGGTGGCGGTACAGCGAGATGAGCATGGATCACCGCAAGCTCGTTCTCTCGCTCGAACGGCGGCGCCCCGGCGAGGGACTCGTACAGCACGCAGCCGAGCGAGTAGACGTCCGCGCGCCCATCAACCGGGCCGCCCTCGACCTGCTCGGGAGCGATGTAGTCGATCGTGCCGACGATCGCGCGCTCGCCGGTCAGGCTCATTGCGGTGGAGGCATGCTTGGCCAGCCCGAAGTCCGCCAGATACGCATGCTCAGCACCGCCGACGGTCGCGAGCAAGATATTGCCGGGCTTGACGTCGCGGTGGACGAGGCCCCTGGCGTGGGCGGCGTCGAGGGCCGCTGCGACCTGCGAGGTGATCGCCACCGCGCGCTCGGGGGCGAGTCGTCCGACGCGCACGAGCAACTGACGCAGGTCGCGACCCTCGACGAACCGCATCGCGATGTAGAGAGCCCCATTCGCCTCGCCGGCCGCGTGGATCGGGACGATGTTCGGGTGCTCGAGCGAAGCTGCGAGCCGCGACTCGCGCAGGAAGCGCTCGCGGAACCGTTCGTCGCGCACGAACTCGGCCCCAAGGACCTTGAGCGCGACGCGCCGCTCGAGCATCACGTCCTCGGCGAGGTAGACCGCACCCGACGAGCCGGTTCCGAGAAGCTCGAGCACTCGAAAACCGCCGAACTCGGTTCCGGTCGGAACGTTCGAGCTCATGCGTTGGTCATCTCATCTCCGAGGCCGATGTTCACAAGACGGGCGACCTAGGTCAACGCTTGCAAAGTCCGCGCGACCTCCAAAAACGGCGGATAGCCGTACCGCAGGACGCCGTACCCAATCTCTACAATTGATGGGTGGCCGCTCCTTTCGAACGCCGGCTTCCCAAGGGCTGGGGTGATCTCTTCCTCCAGCTCGGCATCTGGTTCGGCTTCTTCGGGATCTACCAGATCGCCCGTGGCATCGCAGATCGAAGCCCATCGGAGGCCTTCAGCAACGGGCAGGCCGTCATCGACATCCAGCGGGCGCTCCACTCCCTGATCGAGCCCGACCTGCAACGCGTCGCCATCCACACCGGTGGCTTCTTCCTCGACGCACTCAACTGGACGTACTGGCTCTCCCAGTTCTCGGTCGTCGGGATCGCGCTGCTGTGGATCTACCTCTTCCGAAACGAGGCGTTCACGCGCGTGCGGAACTGGCTCCTCGCCGCGAACGTGATCGGCCTCCTCGGCTACGTCGCACTCCCGACGGCGCCGCCCCGCATGTTCCCCGAGTACGGCTTCGTTGACACGCTCGCCCAGTCGGCCTCCCTGAACCACGGAAGCGCTCTGATCGAGCTCGCATCGAACCCCTACGCAGCCATGCCGAGCCTCCACGCGGCCGACGCCCTCATTATCGGCTTCGCGCTCGCCTCGCTCGTAAACAGCCGTTGGCTGAAGATGCTCTGGACGCTCTGGCCGAGCTGGGTCTGGTTCGCGGTCATGGCGACCGGCAACCACTTCTGGCTCGACATCGCCGCCGGAATCGGCGTGGCGTTGCTCGCGGGCAGCATGCTGGCCCTCGTCGAGAGCGGCCGGACGACGCTTTCGCCTGCGTACCTGGTTACCCGGCGCAGTTAACCTCCAGATGGTTGCTCGACTGGACCGTCCCCACAGGCATGCCAATTACCGACCAACCATCTAGCGTGTCCTACCAGGAGGAAGTCCGGCGGGTCGCCGGGCGGTCAATGACCCACCTCGGGGCCACGCGCCTTACACCAGACGCACTCACGGCCGCGGGCGTCCTCCTCTGCTTGGCCGGCGCCGTGCTCGTCTACTTCGAAACCCACGGCTGGGGGTTCTTCCTGGCCGGATCGGCAGCCTTTGTGCTCGGGTCGGTCCTCGACATCCTGGACGGTGCGCTCGCCCGCACGAGCGGAAAGGGCACGCAGTTCGGCGCCTTCCTGGACTCCACGGTCGACCGCGTCGGGGAAGCGTTCATGCTCGGGGCGATCGCGCTCGTCCTCATGCGGGACGGAAGCGAGTGGGGCGTGGCCCTCACTTTTGCCGCGCTCGCCGGCTCGTTCCTCGTCAGCTACACCCGTTCGAAGGCTGAGGGTATGGGCCTCCGCGGCGACGTCGGCCGGTTCGGAACCAGGGCTGAGCGCGTCACCGTGATCGCAGTCGGCCTCGCGCTCGCGCCGCTCGGAGGGCTGCCTTGGGCGATGGCGTTTCTCACGCTGACCGCGTGGGTGACCGCTATCCAGCGTGTGCTATCAGTGCGGGCACAGCTCCACCAGCGGTAGATAGCACACTTGTGCTATCACTACCCGGATGGCCCGGGAACGAAAGCACGTACTCGTCCGCATGCCGGCCGAGTTGAAGCGCCGCCTCACCGAAGAGGTCGTGGCGCGCGGAAGCAACCTGAACGACGTGGCGGTCGAGATCCTCGCCTCCCGGTTCGCTGTCCCCTTCGAGACCTCCGGCAGGCGGAGCATCCCTCGCTCCAAGGCCGGAGACGTCCTGCTTCGCCTCTCCCCCGCGCTCAAGGAGAAGCTGACGCGCCGCGCGAGCGAGCGAAAGCGGACGACCAACGATCTGATCGTCGAGACCCTCTCCGAACGTCTCGGCCTCCAACACGAGAACGGAAAGGACACCATGGCCTCGAAAAACGGCTCCACGAATGGCAAGGCCCGTTCCGACGACAAGGTTCGCGTCGCGCTCATCGGCGTCGGCAACTGCGCCAACTCGCTCCTTCAAGGGCGCGAGTACTACAAGGACGCCGACCCCGAGCAGTTCGTGCCCGGGCTCATGCACGTCGACCTGGGCGGCTACCACGTGCGCGACATCGAGATCACTGCCGCTTTCGACGTGACGAAGGACAAGGTCGGGAAGGATCTCTCGGACGCGATCTGGGCGCACCCGAACGACACCTACAAGTTCTCCGACGTGCCCAAGTCGGGCGTCACGGTCTCCCGCGGGATGACGCATGACGGGCTCGGCCAGTACATCTCCGAGGTCGTGGAGAAAGCCCCGGGCGATACGGACGATGTAGTCGGCATCCTCAAGGAGACCGGCACCGACGTGGTCGTGAACTACCTCCCGGTCGGCTCCGAGTTGGCGACCAAGTGGTACACGGAGCAGATCCTCCAGGCCGGTTGTGCGATGGTGAACTGCATGCCGGTGTTCATCGCTCGTGGCGGCCACTTCCAGAAGCGCTTCGAGGATGCGGGGCTCCCGATCATCGGCGACGACATCAAGTCGCAGGTCGGCGCCACGATCACACACCGCGTTCTGACAAGCCTCTTTCGCGAGCGCGGTGTTCACCTCGACCGGACGATGCAGCTGAACGTCGGCGGCAACTCGGACTTCCTGAACATGCTCGAGCGCAGCCGCCTTGAGTCCAAGAAGATCTCGAAGACGAACGCGGTCACCTCCATGCTCGACTACGACATGGGCGCGAAGAACGTCCACGTCGGCCCTTCCGACTACGTGCCGTGGCTGACCGACCGCAAGTGGGCGTACATCAGGATGGAGGGCACGTCCTTCGGAGACGTCCCCCTGAACATGGAGTTGAAGCTCGAGGTCTGGGACTCCCCGAACTCGGCGGGCATCGTCATCGACGCCGTTCGGATGGCCAAGCTGGCGCTGAACAACGGCATTGGCGGAGCCCTGGAAGGCCCGAGCGCCTACCTGATGAAGTCGCCCCCGAAGCAGATTCAGGACGACGAGGCTTCCGACCTCTCCGAGAAGTTCATCAAGCAGAACGCCCGCTCGAAGGCGAAGGAGCGCGCGGCCGCGGCGAAGTAGTGCGGCGTGAGCTTCCAGGCGGCTACGAGCTCGACGACGAACCGGCTCGGGTCGACGTCGGTGAGGTGCACCGGTTCCTCTCGGAGGATTCGTACTGGGCAGAGGGACGGCCCCGGGAGGTCGTCGAGCGGCTCGTCCGCGAGGCCTCCCGCGTAGTCGGCCTGTACGCGGGCGAGCGGCAGCTCGGGTTCGGGCGCGTGGTCTCCGACGGCGTCGCGTTCGCGTACCTGGCCGATGTCTATATCCATCCGGACGCGCGGGGACAAGGGCTCGGGATCGAGCTCGTGCGGGAGCTGGTCGAGAACGGCCCCCATCGCGATGTCGGGTGGCTCTTGCACACGACCGACGCGCACGGGCTCTACGAGCGCTTCGGGTTCGCCGAGCCGACCGAGAAGGTTCTCGAGCGCAGAAAAGGGAGCCCCGGCCGTTCCCCCTGAGAGCCGCGGGCGAAACGGTTTCCTGCGGGAGATCTAGAATCCGGGGTCATGGGTCTGCGCGTGTGCATGGTCACGCCGTTCGCATGGTCGCAGCCTCACGCGGTCAACGACCACGTCGCCGGTGCCGCTGAGGAGCTGGAGCGCCGCGGCCACGACGTCGTCGTGCTCGCACCATCGAACCGCGCCACGGTGCTGGCCGCCGGCCGCCGGGCACTGCGCCGGCTCGGACGGGACGGCACACCTCTCGAGGGAGTGGTTGCCCTCGGTCCGGCGATCCCGGTCTCGCGGCGGAGCCGCCTCGGCGTTCCGGTCGGGGTCCGTGCGAACCTGGCGCTCGCACTCTCGGCCGACCGCTTCGACCTCGTCCACGCGCACGAGCCGGGCCTTCCGAGCCTCTCGTACCTGGCCCTTCGCCAGGCCAGGAGCGTCTCGGTGGCGACGTTCCACTCGCCGGAGCGCCTCGCATATCCGCCGGGGCGCGCGCAGCGGGAGAAGCTGCTCGCTCGAATCGATGCCCTGACCGCGGTCGGGGACGCCACGGCAGAGGCCGCTCGCGAGCGCTTTCCCGGCGACTACACGGTCCTTCCGCACGGAGTCGACCTGGAGCGATTTCGCCCTGCAGCGCCGGAGCGACGGATCGTGCTCGAATGGCGTGCAGACGAGTCCCAGCGGTTCCGCGCCGCCGCACGCGCGCTCGCGGACATCCCCGGCTGGGAGCTCGTCGTCCTCCGTACGCGTACGCTCAGCGGCCGCCCCTACATCGCGCGCTCGCTGCGTGGAAGGGTCGTCGTGCGCAGCGCGCTGGACGAAGCGGCGCGGGCCCGGGAGCTGGCCGGCGCGGCCGCTCTTGTCCCAGCTCTGCGTGGCTCCTACCGGCTTACGCTCGAGGCCGCGAGCTCGGGAGTACCGGTCATCGACCCGGCGGGCTCGGCGGAACAGCCAGAACTGGTCACGGCCGCGCTGGCCCGCCTCGGCGAGGACTCGAAGTGGCGCGAGGAACTGGCGCAGGCAGCGCGATTGGCCGCGGAGCCCGAGAGCTTCGGGGCGCTCGCCGACCTGCTCGAGGAGATCTACGGGAGCGTTGTCCGTCGCAAGCGGCATTCCCGCCGGCCGTCCGACCCGCTGGCGGACCGCCCGCTTCTCCTGGCCGACCTCCACCTTCACACGGAGCACTCCCACGACTGCTCCGTGCCCGTAGCCGAGGTGCTCGACCGCGCCGAGGCGCAGGGGCTGGGTGCAATCGCGGTCACCGACCACAACGTCTTCACGGGTGCGCAGGAGGCCGTGGAGCTTGCCCGTGACAGGGCGTTGACGGTCATTCCGGGCGAAGAGGTGAAGACCGAGCGCGGCGAGGTGATCGGCCTCTTCCTCGAGGAGGAAATCCCGCGCGGGATGACCATGGCAGAGACGATCGCGGCGATTCGAGACCAGGGCGGGCTCGTCTACCTCCCGCACCCCTTCGACCGCATGCACACGATCCCGGATCCACGGACGCTCCACCGCCATCTCGCCGAGATCGACGTCTTCGAGGTGTTCAACGCTCGCCTGCTCCGGGAGACGTTCAACGACGAGGCGCTCCGCTTTGCCCGCAAGTACAACCTCCTCATGGGAGCAGGCTCTGACGCCCACGTGATCCAGGGGATCGGAACCGGGCTCGTCCGCATGCGGGCCTTCGAGACACCCGAGGAGTTCCTGCTCTCGCTCCGCTCGGCCGAGATCGTCCGCCGGCCGAAGTCGCTCGTCTACCTCCAGGGCCTCAAATGGGTCGCGCAGGCGCGCGAGAAGCGGGGCCGCGCTGCGGTCCGGTAGGAAGAGCCAAGGACGACCCGAACTAGTCCTAACCCCCGTGCGTGTGCCTACTGACGAACTCTCCGAGCGCTACCTCAAGAAGGCGATCACCGAGATGAACGAGCTCGGCCACGAGATCGCCCAGGCCGCCGGCACGGACCGGGCGCCCGTCCTCGGGTCGGGGCACCCGCTCGGCGACGTCTTTCTCCTGAAGCACACGCCGCGGGAGTCCGAGATCCACGAGGGGGTCGCCTTCTTCGGGCGCGCCGGGCAGGCAGTTCTCAAGTCGATCCAGCGCCTCGGCGTGGAGCCCACGGCCATTTACGGGACGAATTGCCTGAAGTACGAAGGCGAGGACGAGGAGGAAGCCCACCGGTGGCTCGCACGGGAGCTGCACGTCGTGCAGCCGAAGATCGTCGTGACCATGGGGGAAGATGCCCTCGGATGCCTGAACGCGATCAGCTTTCCCCTATCGACCCCGATCGACCCCACGACGGGCACGATCGCGTCGTTCACACCGACGATCGACGTGCTCGTGACGCCCGACGTGGACGCTTCCCTCGACGAGCAGCCGGCGAAGCGGGCTTTCTGGGAGGCCTTCAAGGCACTCGGCCCCTGGTGGTCCGAGTTGCCCCCCTACTAGCCCTCGTTCTCGCGCTCACCGCCTACGACGCGTGGGCGGAGCACCTCCCGAACGTCTCGACCTCCTGGGACGTGGTCTTCATCGGGCTCGTGCTCATTCCCGCGACGTTCGTCCTGCTCCTGCTGGCGCTCCCCTTCCGGGAGGAACTCACGTCCCGCCGGCTCCTCGTCCTGGTGGTGGGACTCGCCGCGATCACGATCCTCCTCGAGCTCGCCGGCGCCGACCCGATCGCGAACCAGACCAAGTTTGTGGCCGTGGCACTCCTCGGATGGTGGTTCCTCCAGTTCTTCGAGAGCGTCGGGCTCGTCCTGCTCGTCGCCATCCTGATCACCCCGGTCGACATTTTCTCGGTCGCGCGCGGCCCGACGAAGCACATCGTCGAGCAACAGCCCCAGGTCTTCGACGCCCTGAGCATCGCCTTCCCGGTGCTCGGAGAGAGCTCGTCGGCGCAGCTGGGCCTGCCGGACGTCCTCTTCTTCTCGCTCTTCCTGGCGGCCACCGCCCGGTTCGCGCTTCGGACGCTGTCGACCTGGGTTGCGATGGCTCTCTCGTTCGGGACGACGCTGGCGCTGGCAGTGTGGACGGACGTGACCGGGCTCCCGGCCCTTCCGCTTCTGTCGGCCGGCTTCGTCCTCGTGAACGCCGACTTGATCTGGAAGGCCCTGCGGGACCGCCGGGACGAGCCCGACCCCGCCTAGGCAGACGCACTCGGCTGGGCTAGCCCGACGTGCGAACGCGCGCCCTGGCCTCCCGGAACCGGATCGCCTCGTAGGTGATCAGGATCGCGCAGAGCCCCGCGATGGCCGCAAGGCCGACGATTGCCCGCGCGTTCGTCGCAACGGGGATGAGCGCGAGGCATCCGAGCGCGGCCACGAGTCGCTGCCAGTTCACGCTGCGGACGTTGCGAAGCCGGAACGCGATATGGGCCAGGTAATAGAGAGCCACGCCGCCGCAGAGAGCGACCGCGGGCACGGACTCGAGCGGCTCGTCCACGTGCCCGATCGTCTTCTTCACGCCGAGCGCGAGCAAGATGATGCCGGCCACCATCGGGAGGTGCAGGTAGCTGTAGGAGTCCCGCGCGATGCGCGAGCGGGCCACTCCTTTCGCCTCGGTCATCTTTCGCTCCGCCACGATCGCAACGACGTCGAAGTAGGACCACCAGAGTGCCGCTGAGACCACCACGCCGAGGATCGCGGCCAGAACGACGCGGCCACCCAGGTCGATCCCGGCGGCCCCGATCCCGATCGCGACGATCGATTCTCCGAGGGCGATGATCACGATCAACCCGTGACGTTCTGCGAAGTGCGCCGGGAAGACGCGCCACCCGCGGCCCCCGCCGTAGAGCGGCCCCGAGTAGTCGACCGCCAGCGCGACGAGCCAAACGATCCCCTGGGCGGTCCCATCGAGCGCGGCCGCTCCTAGGATCAGCCCAGGGGCGACGATCGAGGTCGGAGCAAGCCGCATGACCGCGCCGCGTATGTCCTCGTCGTCGGCCGCGAGGGCATACAGGACGATGTGCAGCACCCGAACCGCGAGGTAAGCGGCGCCGAAGAGGAGCGCGTCGTCGTCGAAGGCTCCTGGCGCGGCCAGACCGACGATCAGCATCGCCGCCATCGCCCCGAACACGGCCAGCCGCGCCCCTCCCTCGTCCGGGTCGATCGTGTTGGTGAGCCAGGCGTATGCGGTCCAGGCCCACCAGAGCGCCGCGAGGACGAGCATGCCCCGGGCGAGTCCGGACCAGGTCGGGTGGGCCGACATGAGGCTCGTGACTTGCGTCAGGCCGAACACGAAGACGAGGTCGAAGAAGAGTTCGAGCGGCGTCACCCGCTGCTCCGCCTCGACGTGGTGCTCGAGCTCGTCCCGCGTCGAGACCTTCATCAAGAGGTCTCTAAGGCGTCCTTGATGAAGAGCGCCACCGTCTCGACATGCGGCGTATGCGGAAACATGTCTACCGGCCTCGCGCGCTCGAGCCGGTAGGCGTGCTCGCCCACGAGCTCCTTTGCATTCCCGGCGAGGGTGGTCGGATTACAGGAGACGTAGACGATACGGGCGGGCTCGAGCCTCGCGATCCGACGAAGCGCCTTGGCGGACAGTCCTGCGCGAGGCGGGTCGACGACGACGACGTCCGGCTTACCGGCGCGCTCGTGCAACTCCTCAATCGAATCCGCGACCTCGCCGGCGAAGAAGGCGGTGTTCGTGATGCCGTTCAGCTCGGCGTTCTCGATCGCGCAGGCGACGGACTCCTCAGAGACCTCGACACCCCAGACTGTCAGCGCCTCGCGTGCCATCGAAAGCGCGATCGTGCCCGTCCCGCAGTAGAGGTCGAACACGGTCTCCTCGCCGGTGAGGCCCGCGTACTCGAGCGCGAGCGCGTAGAGCACCTCGGCCATGGCCGTGTTCGTCTGGAGGAAGGCGTTCGGCCGCACCCGGAAGCGAAGGCCGAGGATCTCCTCCTCGATCGCGTCATCTCCCCAGAGCAGCATCCCGGGAACATTCGTGACCTCGGCTGGCCTGTCGTTCACCGCGTGGTAGATCGAACGCACCTCGGGGAAGCGCTGCAGCGTCTCGACTAGACGCTCCTCGCCGTCTAGCCGGCCCGGAGCGGTCACGAGGACAACAAGGGCCTGACCGGTGTTCCGCCCTTCGCGGACGACGAGGTGGCGCAGGTAGCCCTCGTGAGTCGCCTGGTCGTACACGGTCAGGCCCTCCGCCCGGGCCCAATCTCGGACGGCGTTTCGGATCGCGTTGCCGACGTCCGTGGTGAGCCAGCACTTCTCGATGTCGAGCACCTCGTCCCAGCGGCCTGCGCGGTGAAGGCCGAGCCCAACCCCGTCTGGCGTTTCCGTGAACGAGTACTCGAGCTTGTTGCGGTAGTGGAAGATCGACTCCGCCGGAACAGCGGGCTCGAGCTCGAGGTCGGCAAAGCCGCCGATCCGGGCCAGGGCGTCCGCGACCTGGCCCGCTTTGGCCTCGAGTTGCCGCTCGTACGCAAGATCCTGGAAGCGGCAGCCGCCGCACGCCGGATAGTGCACGCAGGGGGCCTCGACGCGGTCGGCGCCCGGCTCGAGCACTTCGACGGCGATCGCCTCGGCGTGGCTTCGCTTCACCTTGGTGACGCGCGCTCGAACGGTGTCGCCCGGGAGGCCGCGCCGGACGAAGACGACGAAGCCGTTCAGCCGCGCAACGCCGTTGCCGCCGTAGGCGAGCGAATCGATCCGGAGCTCGAGCTCCTGGTCCAGGGCAACGGGGGCGGCCACCGCTCGATCGTACCGGTGACCTACTGCAGCGTCGTGACGAGCACCTTGCGTGTCCGCGGACCGTCGAACTCGCAGAAGAAGATGCCCTGGTAGGTGCCGAGGGCGAGCGCACCGCCGTCGAGCGGTATCAGCACCTGCGGGCTCACAAGCGCAGCACGAACATGAGAGGGCGCGTTGGGCCCGTCTGCATCGGAGTGCTGCCACGCCCACTCGTCGCCCACGATGTTTTCGAGCGCAGCCTCGAAGTCGCTCTTCAACGCAGGATCGATGTGCTCGTTGATCGTGACTCCGGCGGTCGTGTGCGGGACATAGACGAGAGCAGCCGAAGCTCCAGCCGCCCCGTCGATCGCCGCGCGAACCTGATCGGTGACATCGACAACCTGCGTCTTCCGCTCCGTCGTGACCTGGAACTCCCGCAGCACGGGTCGCTATCCTACGCGACCGATGTCGGCCCACCCCTTCGGTAGCGGCGAGCTCGACGCGTACAGGGACGAGGCCGACCGTTTCGTCGCGGCTTTGGACGAGGAGTTCTACCTCCATTTTGCCGGCCTCAAGGAGACGCTCGAGCTGGCACCCATCTACGAGCGGTTCTCGGACCTCTCGACGCTCGAGGCTTGCGAGAGGCTTGGCGCCGCGGCAGCCGAGGATGCGCGTTTGACCGAGCTCTGGCGCTTCGCCTGCGAGGGATATCTCGGAAACCTGACGCGAGTGCAGGCCGAGCGGCTGGCTGGGCTCGAGGCGACCCTCACGGCCGAGGTCGACGGCGAGTCGATCGGCTATCGCGAGCTTCGCCCCCACATGGCCAACGAGCCGGATCGGGTGAGGCGGGCGCGCCTCGAGGATGCTCGCAACACTCTTATGGAGGAATTCCTCCTGCCCGAGTACGTGCGCGCCGAAGAGGCGAAGCGCGCGGAGACAACCCGCCTCGGAGCGCCGACGTACCGCGCGTTGTACGACCGGTTCGGGTTCAATCTCGACCGGATGGACGCCCAGTGCCGGGACTTCCTCGCCGCGACCGAAGACTCTTACGTCGACACGGTCGACGATCTCTTTCGCACGCGAGCAGGCGTCGGGGTCGGGGACGCGGCGCGCTGGGACGTCGCACGGGTCTTCCGCGCCCCCGAATGGGACGAGGGCTTTCCGGCCGAAGGAATGCTCCCCGCCCTCACCGGGACGCTGTCCGAGCTCGGCATCGACCTACCTGCACAGCGGAACGTCGAGCTCGACATCGAGCGCCGGCCGCGAAAGTCACCGCGCGCCTTCTGCTGCCCGATCGAGGTGCCGGGCCGCGTGATACTCGTGATCCAGCCGATGGGGGGCCCGGAGGACTGGCGCGCACTCTTCCACGAGGCAGGCCATACCGAGCATTTCGCGCATATCTCGCCGGAGCTCTCCTTCGAGCACCGCCGCCTTGGCGACGCCGCCGTCAGCGAAGGCTGGGCCGCCCTCCTCGAGCGCCTCGTCGACGATCCGGTCTGGCTCTCTCGCCGCCTCGACTTCGGGCGGCCCGAGGCCTTCGCCGCCGAGGGCGCGGCGCTCCAGCTCTACCTTGCCCGTCGCTACTGCGCCAAGCTGCTCTACGAGCTCGAGCTCCACGGCGACAACGATCTTGAAGCCATGCGCGGCCGGTACGTGGAGATCCTCGGGGACGCGACCAAGATCGAGCCGGCCTCCTCGGACTACCTCGCCGACGTGGACGAAGGTTTCTACGCAACCGGCTACCTCCGCTCCTGGGCCTTCGAAGCCCAGCTCCGGACGTTCCTGCGCGAGGAGTTCGGGCATGCCTGGTTCGCGCGCCGCGAGGCGGGCTCCCTCCTCCGCGAGCTCTGGAACGAAGGGCAGCGGCAGGATGCCGACCAGATGCTGCGTGAGGTGACGGGAGCCGAGCTCGAGCTCGGCGCGATCGGGGAGCGAATCCGGGAGCCACTGTCCGCATGACCCGGGTCGTGATCGCCGGCGCCGCAGGCCGTGACTTCCACAATTTCAACGTCGCGTTTCGCGAGCGTGAGGACATCGAGGTGGTCGCCTTCACGGCCACGCAGATCCCTGACATCGACGGGCGGGTGTATCCGGCGGAGCTCGCGGGCTCGCGTTACCCGGACGGGATCCCCATCGTCGCCGAGGAGGAGCTCACCGACCTCGTTCTCCGTGAGAACGCCGACGAAGTCGTGTTCGCCTACTCGGACGTCACCCACGAGCACGTCATGCACGTCGGCTCGATCGCCCTGGCCGCAGGCGCCGACTACCGCCTGCTCGGGCCCAAGGCGACGGAGCTCGCGTCCTCGAAGCCGGTCGTTGCGATCTGCGCAGTCCGGACGGGGTCGGGCAAGAGCCAGACGACACGCCACGTTGCCCGCCTCCTCCGGGAGGACGGGAAGCGGGTCGCTGTCCTCCGCCATCCGATGCCCTACGGCGACCTAACGAAACAGGTGGTGCAGCGGTTCGAGCGCTACGAGGATCTCGATGCGAACGACTGCACGATCGAGGAGCGCGAGGAGTACGAGCCGCACCTCGCGGAGGGAAACCTCGTGTTCGCCGGGGTCGACTACGCCCAGATCCTGGCCGCCGCCGAACAAGAGGCCGACGTGATCCTGTGGGACGGCGGGAACAACGACGTGCCCTTCATCGCGCCCGACGTCCACATCGTGGTCTGCGACCCGCATCGCGCCGGGCATGAGCTCCGCTACCACCCCGGCGAGCAGAACCTTCGCATGGCGGACGTCTGCCTCGTGAACAAGATCGACAGCGCCCCGCCCGAGGGCGTCGAGGCCGTCCTTGAGTCGATACGCACCGTGAACCCCGGCGCAACGATTGTTCGCGCCGCGTCTCCGTTCGAGGTCGAAGGCAACCCGGAGCAGATCGCCGGCAAGCGTGTGCTCGCGATCGAGGACGGGCCGACGCTCACGCATGGGGAGATGACGTACGGCGCCGCCGTCCTCGCAGCGAAGCAGTACGGCGCGGCCGCCCTGGTCGACCCACGGCCCTTCGCAGTCGGGTCGATCCAGGAGACGTTCGCGAAGTACCCGAACGTCGGAGAGCTCCTCCCCGCGATGGGCTACGGGCCGAAGCAAATCGAGGAGCTCCGAAAGACGATCGAGCGGTCCGACGCCGAACTGGTTCTGATCGGCACCCCGATCGACCTCCGCCGCATCGTGGACATCGACAAGCCGGCCCTCCGAGTCACGTATCGCCTGCAGGAGATCGGAGAGCCGACGATCGCGAGCGTGCTGCTCGAGCGAGGCATCCTCGACGCTGCGCCCGCCCTCGCGAGCAGCTAGGCAGCTAGGAACGGCCGCCCCGGGGCCGAAAGCCACCTCGTGCTCACGGTCGTGGCCCTCGGCGGGAACGCCCTCCTCGGTCCCGGCGAGCGCGGGACGGCGGCCGAGCAGCGCGCCAACCTCGCTCGCACGTTCCGGGCAGCCTCAACACTCTTCGCAGAAGCGCCGCTCGTCCTGACGCACGGCAACGGGCCGCAGGTGGGTAACGAGCTTCTGCGCCAGGAGCTCGGCAGCGCGGAGGTCCCGCCGCTCCCCCTCTGGCTCGCGGTCGCGCAAACGCAGGCCGAGATCGGCGCGCTCGCGGCCGGGGAGCTCCGGCCCCTGGTTGACGTCGAGGTCTCAGTCCTACTTACACATGTAGTCGTGGACCCGAACGACCCGGCCTTCTCGAACCCGACCAAGCCGGTCGGGCCCTTCTACGACAAGGCAACGGCCGACGGGCTTCGCCGAGACCGCGAATGGATCCTCCGTGAAGACGCCGGCCGCGGCTGGCGCCGGGTCGTCCCTTCGCCGGAGCCGCTCGAGATCGTCGAGCTCGAGACGATTCGAGTCCTCCTCGCAACCGGGGGCATCGTCGTAGGGGTCGGAGGCGGCGGCATCCCGGTCGCCCGGCGCGGCGACCGTCTCGATGGCATCGACGCCGTCATCGACAAAGATCTCGCCTCGGCACTCCTCGCTATCAGGCTCGAGGCGGACCGGCTCGTGATCCTGACGCAGGTCGCCGCCCTGGAGCGCGCCTTCGGGACGCCGGATGCGGAGCCGATCTCGGAGCTCCGTCCGGGCCGCGACGACGCGATCCTCGCCGAGCTTGCTGCCGGAAGCATGCGGCCGAAGATCGATGCCGCCTTTCGGTTCGTCCGCGAGACCGGCGGCGAGGCACTCGTGACGAGCGCCGAAGCGCTCGAGAGCGGAGAGGCCGGAACAAGGATCCTCCCGGCCCGTTAGGCCCGTAGGATCCGCGCGTGGTTCCCATCCCCGTCACGCTCAAGGGCCGCGACTTCCTTCGCGTGAACGACTGGTCTCCCGACGAGCTCCGTACGGCCCTCGAGCTGGCCGACAAGCTGAAGGCGAGGCAGCGCGAGCGGGTGGATCACCAGCTCCTCGCGGGGCGCTCGCTCGCGATGATCTTCCAGAAGCCCTCGACCAGGACGAGAGTCAGCTTCGAGGTCGGGATCGCGCAGCTCGGAGGCGCGGGTCTCTACCTCTCGGCGAACGATCTCCAGCTCGGACGGGGCGAGTCGATCGAGGACACGGGACTCGTCCTCTCCCGCTACGTCGACGGGATCATGATTCGGACGTTCCACCAGGCCGACGTCGACGCGCTCGCCGAGGCCGCGAGCGTCGCCGTCATCAACGGCTTGACAGACGAGTTCCATCCCTGCCAGGCGCTAGCCGACGTCATGACGATCCGGGAGCGGTTCGGCGAGCTCGAAGGGGTAACGGTCGCTTACCTCGGCGACGGGAACAATGTTTGCCACTCCTTGATGGTCGCCTGCGCGAAGCTCGGAATGCACTTCAGGGCAGCCACCCCACCCGGTTACGAGCCGGATCCGGAAGTAGTCGGCTGGGCGACGGCTGCCGCCGCGGACTCGGGTGGATCCGTCGAGCTCGGTCACGATCCCGAGATCGCCGCGAAGGGAGCCGACGTGCTCTACACCGACGTGTGGACGAGCATGGGCCAGGACGAGGAGCGCGAGCGCAGGCTCAGCGACCTCCAGGGGTTCGGGATCGATGCGGCGACCCTCGCACTCGCCTCCGAGCACGCGGTCGTCATGCACTGCTTGCCCGCCCACTACGGCGAGGAAGTCACGAAGGACGTGCTCCACGGGCCACGCTCGGCGGCCTGGGACCAGGCCGAGAACCGCCTGCATACCCAGAAGGCCCTCATGGCCCTCGTCATCAGGTAGCCCGGCAGTGATCCCGATCAAGGACAACGTGCCGACCCGGCGCTTCCCGGTCGTCACAGTCGCTCTGATCGTCACCAACGCCCTCGTCTGGATCTTCTACGAGCACGCCGGCGGTACGGGGCTCGTGAGCGCCGTGAACGAGCTCGCGTATCACCCCTGCGAGGTCGAGGGCTCCTGCGTGCAGGTCGGCGAGGACTGGCCGGTTACCGCGGTCACATCGATGTTCATGCACGCGAGCTGGGCGCACATCATCGGAAACATGCTGTTCCTCTGGATCTTCGGAAACAACGTCGAGGACACGTTCGGGCGGCTGCGCTTCCTCGTCTTCTACCTCGTCGGAGGGCTGGTCGCGACGGCCGTGCAGACCTTCGTGACGCTCCAGTACGGGTCGCCTGAGCAAGCCCTGATCCCGAACCTAGGCGCAAGCGGCGCCATCGCCGCGGTGCTCGGGGCCTACTTCGTCCTCCTCCCCTACGGGAAGGTACTGACTTTCGTACCCCCGTTCTTCTTCTTCCCGATCCCCGCGGTCATCTTCCTGGGCATCTACTTCGTCTACCAGCTCGTCGTCGGCGGAGCCTCCTTCGTGAGTCCGGAGGCGGGCGGTGGCGTGGCCTACTTCGCCCATCTGGGTGGGATCGTGTTCGGCCTCGTCGTAGCAAAGCCCTTTGCGGCCGGCCGCCCTCGACCGCCCCGGCCGACGTATTGACCAGCTTCGAGGAGCACGTGGAGCGGGCGGTCGACTCGCTCCCACCCGAGCTCCGAAAGGCGATGTCGAACGTCGAGATCGTCGTCGAGGAACAGAACCCCGAGGACCCCGACCTCTACGGGCTCTACCTCGGGATCCCACTCACGGAGCGGGATACGGGCTACGCCGGTGCGTTGCCGGACAAGATCGCTATCTACCGGCGACCGCTCGTCGAGGAGTTCGGCGACGACCCCGAAGTGCTCCAGGATGAGATCCGGATCACGGTACTGCACGAGATCGCCCACCACTTCGGCGTCGACGAGGATCGCCTCACCGAGCTCGGCTGGAGCTAGCTCGCTCCCCACCCCAGGTCGACCGCATCGATGTCAATCCGGACGGGGTCGAGGGGCCGACGATCGCCGAGCCGGTAGACGTGCACCGCCCCGCCGCTCGTCGAGGCGACCCAGGCGCCGCCCGGAGACGCGGCAAGCGCCTGCCCGTCCGCCAGGAACGTGGGGAGGGCCGGGGCGAAGAACCCGCCCGCGCGTCCGCGCCGGTCGATCGTGAGAAGCCCTCCGTCGGGAGGCTGACCGCTCCGCACGACGGCGCGACCTGGTCCGAGCGAGCGCAGGTACGAGAGGCCGGGGAACGAGAGCCCCGGACCGGCGAGGCGGAGCCCGGCCTCGTAGACGAAGACCGACTCGATTCTCCCGGGGCCGTCGACAAGGATGGCGAGCCGCTCGTCGTCGATCCAGGCCAGCTCGCGAATAACCTCCCCGGGATGACTCCGCACCGGAGTGAGCCGAAGGCAGTCCGAGGGGACAGGTCGGGTGCAGCCGTTCTCCACTTCGAACACTCTGTTCTGCCGCACGAACGTCAGCGTGCCGTCGGGCTTCCAGGCCGGTGCGCAGCCTCTGAAGCGCACTGGCTGGGACGGGCCGAGAACCGAGATATCGCCGCCGGGGCAAGGACCGCCGACGGCCACGCGGCCACCGATGGACGTCGCGATCCGACACGATCCGACGTCGAACGCGCTCGTCGCTTCCAGGCCGGGGAGCGCGAGCGACCTGAGCGCACATTGCCCCGGACGGACTCTCACGGTGAAATGGAGGACACCTGTGATCTGGCGGCTCGCAAGCTTTTGCGCCCCCGAGCCGGTGGTCGTCAGGTCGCTCTTCGAAGCGGAGTCGCTGTCTCCCCGAAGCGCATCGACGCCCGCCGCAACCCCGAGACCGACGATAGCGGCGACGAGGAGCGCGGTCCCGCGATTGGGCACTACCCCTCTGCGAGCGGCAGCTCGAAGAAGAAGGTCGAGCCCTCCCCCTCGGCCGAGACCACCCAGACCCGGCCGTCCATCTCGTCCATTTCGTGGAGCGCGCGAAGCTGCTCGAAGCGCCCCGCGAGCGCGGCGCTCCCGTCCAGCGACGGGTCCGGGCCGCCGTTGTCTGCGGCTAGGGCCTCTGCGGGCGCCCGGCGCGGTTCTGCGTCGGTCTCGGTCATCTGGCGATGCCCATCGTTGTGAGGCCCCTCCGAGCGAAGATACCACCGCACTTCGGGCTTGTCTTTAGCCTCTTCGCGCGGTAGAACCTCATTCGATGCCCGGCCGCCGCTTCCTGGCACTCTCGATTGCCTGCCTCGCCGCCCTGGTGGGCGCCGGAACCGCGCAGGCCGTAATCGTCCTGCAATCGTCGATCTCCGGGATCAAGCTCGGGATGACTCGC
>DATLQD010000160.1:0-26757 GCA_035535315.1 Gaiellaceae bacterium | reverse complement strand
CTCGTCGGCCAGGACCATCATCAGCCGGTCGATGCCGGATGCGATCCCTCCGTGAGGCGGCGCACCCATCCCGAGCGCATCGAGAAGGAAGCCGAAGCGGAACCGCTGCTCTTCCGGCGTGATCGCGAGGAGGTCGAAGATCTTCTCCTGGAGCTCGGGCTCGTGGATCCTGAACGAGCCGCCTGCGAGCTCGACCCCGTTCCCGATCAGGTCGTAGGCCTCCGCGAGCGCACCACCCGGGTCGGTCGCGAGCAAGGCCTCCCCTTCCGGGTTGGGACGGGTGAAGGGGTGGTGGACGGCGGTCCATCGCACCTCCTCCTCATCCCATTCGAGCAGCGGGAAGTCGGTGATCCAGAGGAACTTCCAGGCGTCCTCGTCGATGAGCTCGAGCTCCCGGCCGAGGTGCAATCTGAGCGCCCCGAGGACGCGCGAGACCATCGCGGGCTCGTCCGCCGCGAAGAGCACGGTCGAGCCCGGATCGGCCTTGAACGCTTCGAGCTCCGCCGCGGACAGGAACTTCTCGATCGGCGAGCGCGCCTGGCCCTCCTCGTCGTACACGATGTAGGCGAGCCCCTTCGCGCCCCACTCCTTCGCGACCTCCTCGAGCTTCGCCAGCTCGCCGCGCGAGAAGACTTGCGGCGCGACGAGGTACCGGACGGCCGGGGCGTTCGCGAAGACGCCGAACCTCGAGCCGCGCGTGACTTCGGTCCCGTCCTGGATCTCGAGGGCGAAGCGAAGGTCCGGCTTGTCCGATCCGAAACGCCGGTCCGCCTCGTCCCAGGTCATCCGGGGCCAGGGCGGCTCGAGGTCGACGCCGCGACACTCGCGCCAGACGGCGCTGTACGTCCGCTCGATCAGCTCGAAGAGGAACTCTCGGTCCGGGAAGGCCATCTCGACGTCGAGCTGCGTCAGCTCCTGGAGCCGGTCGGCGCGAAGGTCTTCGTCCCGGAAGCACCGCGCGATCTGGTAGTAGCGCTCGAAGCCGGAGATAACGAGCAGCTGCTTGTAGATCTGGGGTGACTGCGGGAGGGCGAAGAAGCGGCCCCGCTGGAGCCGGCTCGGAACGAGGAAGTCGCGCGCCCCCTCCGGCGTCGGCTTGCCCATGATCGGCGTCTCGATGTCGACAAAGCCGGCCTCCTCCATGTGCCGGCGGATGATTCCGACGGCCTGCGCCCGCATCCGGAGGTTCCGCTGGAGCCTGTCACGGCGCAGGTCGAGCCACCGATAGCGAAAGCGGAGGGTCTCGTCCACGCCTTCCTCGTCGAGCTGGAACGGCAGCGGCGGGCAACGCGAGAGGATCTCGAGCCGGTCGACCTGGAGCTCCACCTCGCCGGTCGGCAGGTTGGGGTTGACGGCCTCGGGCGCGCGGGCAACCACCTCCCCCGCGGCCTGGAGGACGAACTCGTTCCGGATCGAGTGCGCGGCCGCGATCGCCTCCGGGGCGCGCTCGGGGTTCACGACGAGCTGGCAAAGCCCTGTCGAGTCACGCAGGTCGACGAAGACGAGCTTGCCGTGGTCCCGCCGGGTCGCCGCCCAGCCGGCAAGCGTGTGGTGTTCGCCGATGTGTTCCGGGCGGACCTCACCGCAGCCCAGGTCACGCCACGCCATCACACCGCTCCCAGCTCGAGCAGGCGCCGGGCCACCTCCCCGACCGGCACCGCCGGCTCCTCTGCCCGTCCGTCGAGGGAAGCAATCGTGGCGCCGTCCGAATCGGCCTCAACGAGGAACCGTGCTTTCAGGCGCTTCGCCTGCGTCAGCTGCCCCTTCTTCGACCGGCCCGCGTATTCCGCGTCGCAGCGCCAGCCCGCACGCCTGAGCTCGGCCATCTGGGCCAGAAGCGCGGGGCGGTCGGCGCCCTCGCTGTAGCCGAAGAAGACGTCGATCCCTTCCGCTTCGCCCTCCACCCCCGCCTCTTCGAGGGCGAGCAGGAGCCGCTCGATGCCGGCTCCGAAGCCCACGCCCGGAGTCGGAGGGCCACCGATCTCCTCCACCAGATAGTCGTAGCGCCCTCCCCCCGAAAGCGTGCTCTGCGCCCCGAGCGCGGGCCCGACGAACTCCCACGTCGTTCGCGTGTAGTAGTCGAGGCCACGGACGAGCGTCGGCACGAGCTCGTAGCCGACGCCGTAGGCATCGAGGAGCCTGCACACAGTGGCGAAGTGCTCCCGGCACGCGTCGCAGAGCGACTCGCCGATCTTCGGCGCCCCGGACAGGGCGGACCGAACGTCCGCGGGCTTCGTGTCGAAGTTGTCGAAAACGCGGAGCGGGCTCGAGACGCGCTTGGCGCGGGTCTCGTCGTCCAGCTCGCCGTCATGGTCGTCGAGCCACCGGGTCAGGCTCTCGATATAGGCCGGGCGGCAGTTGCGGTCCCCGATCGAGTTCAGCTCGAGCCGGTAGTCGGTGATCCCGAGGCGGCCGAGCCAGGCGTCGTAGAGCTGGATCACCTCGGCGTCGAGCGCGGGGTCGTCGGAGCCGACCGCTTCCACTGAGACCTGCCAGTGCTCGCGGTAGCGGCCCTTCTGGGGGGCCGAATATCTGTACATCGACCCCAGCGTGTACAGCTTCTGAGGCTGCGGCTCGCGATGGAGGCCGTGCTGCACGTAGGCGCGGCAGATGGGCGCAGTCGCCTCGGGGCGCAGCGTGAGGGATCGCCCGCCCTTGTCCTCGAAGGTGTACATCTCCTTTTGGACCACATCGGAGCCGGCGCCGGACGTCCGCTCAAAAAGCTCTGTGTGCTCGAAGACGGGAGTCTGGATCCGCCGGTAGCCGTAGAGCGCACAGAGCTGCTCGGCCTCCCCTGTTAACCGCTGCCAGAGCGGCTGTTCGGACGGCAGAACGTCGTGCGTTCCGCGCGGTGCTTCGATCTTCACCGTCGGGTGGCCCGAAGCTCGCCGAGAAACGGGTTCGAGGCGAGCTCGGCCTCGAGCGTCGTGGCGGGCCCGTGGCCCGGATAGACCACTGTCTCCGGCGAGAAGCGATCGAGGAGTGTGGCGATCGACGCCTCGAGCAGGTCCCAGTCCGCGCCCGGGAGGTCGGTGCGGCCGACCGAGCCTGCGAAAAGCACGTCGCCGGAGAAGAGGCAGCCGTCGGCCGCGAACGCAAGATGCGCGGGCGAATGTCCGGGGACGCGGAGCGTCTCGAAGGATATCCCGGCGAGCTCGAGCATCTCGTCGCCGTGGAGCAGCAGGTCCGGGGTATAGGGGCGGAGGCTGACCGTCGGAGGCGCGTAGTCGTTGATGTTCTCGAGCAGCGCCCGCTCGTCCTCGGCCATGTGCACCGGCGCGCTCGTTCCCTCGGCGAGGTCGGCGACGCCTCCGAGGTGATCCCAGTGACCGTGCGTGATGAGAATCGCGGTGCAGTGAGCGCCCAGGCCTGCAAGCCTGAGGCGGATCTCGGCCGCGTCGCCGCCCGGGTCCACCACGACCGCTTCGCCGGCCCCGGGGGAGCGCACGAGGTAGCAGTTGGTCCCGATCGGGCCGAGCTCGAGCTGGGTGACGTCGAGGCTCACGGGGAGGTTGAGTCTATCCACGGCCCGGTACACTCTCCGCCCCGATGCAGAGCTGGAATCTTCGTGCAATCGAAGCCCCCGGCGGCAGCCGGTCCCCCTCCGTCCTCCTGAGCGAGGACGAGGCTCGTGCAGTCCTCCTGGCTCTCGAGCCGGGACAGAAGCTGGGCGATCACCAGGTCAAGGAGCACGCCTGGCTCGTCGTCGTGGACGGCTCAGCCCGGATTGGCGGTGGCGACGAGGAGCTCGATGCCGGCGTGGGGACGCTCGTTCATTTCGAGCCGGACGAGCGCCACTTCGTGCGGAGCGAGGGCGGGGCCCGCATCCTTCTCCTGCTCGCCCCGTGGCCCGGCGAGGGTCACTTCCGCGGCGAGTCGAAGTCCGTCTAACCCCCGGCTTGCTGACGCCGGTGCCGGCGCATGAGCGTGCGATAGACGACGAGGTCGACCAGGTAGCTGAAGGGGAGGAAGATCATGATCAGAAGGACCGCGTTGAAGATCTTCTGCGCGGTCGTCAGGCTCGGCGCCGTTATGTAGGTGACGACGAGGAGCAACGGCCCGAAGATCGCACCCCGTTTGAGGACGCGAGCCACGGAAGGGGGCTGGATCGGGCGGCCTCGACGGTCCGACGGCCCGCGTGACTGCCGCTCGCGCTTCTGGGGCGTCTTTTCGAGCGCGCCCGGCGTCTCGAGGATCTCTTCGCCCTCGTCGGTCTCGATCACGTACTCGTACTCGTGGCGCTGGAGCTTCTCGCGACGCCGTCGTTGTTTTCGGCTGGGCATAGGACGATTATGCCGCCGGCCGGTCTGAGCGGCGCCCGACCCGAGGACGGTCAAGGCGCTCGAGGCTTGTTGCGGTCAAGGCCAAACCGGCTCGCCCGCCTTCACCACCGCAGCGACGTGATCCGTACCCAGGTGGTAGGCCACATAGCGCCAGTCTGGTGCGTCCAGGAGGACGAGGTCGGCGTCGTAGCCGGCGGCGATCCGGCCGACGCGGTCGGCACGCCGCAGGACGTGGGCCGCGTTGACGGTGCACGCGGCTAGCGCCTCGGCCGGTGAGAGTCCGATCTGCGTGCACGCGAGACTGCAGGCGACGGGAAGGCTCTCGCAGAAGGCGCTGCCGGGGTTGAAGTCCGTCGCCAGCGCGACAGCCGCGCCCGCATCGATGAGCTCTCGCCCCGGTGGCATCGGGCGGTCGAGGTAGAGCGCCGCCGCCGGCAGGAGGACAGCCGTGACGTCACTGGCTGCGAGCGTCTTCACGCCCTCCGACCCGGTCGCCTCGAGGTGGTCGACGCTCCGGGCGCCGAGCTCGACTGCGAGTGGGATGCCACCGGCCTCTGTGAACTGGTCCGCGTGTAGCCGAAGCTCGAGATCGGCACCGCGGCACGCCTCCAGGTAGCGCCGTGCCTGGTGGACGTCGAATGCGCCTCGCTCGAGGAACACATCGGCCGCCTCCGCGATCGCCGCTGCCTCTGGCAATACAACCTCGAGCGCGAAGGCCAGGTAGGCATCGGCGTCCGAGAACTCGGGAGGAACAGCATGCGCCCCAAGCCAGGTTGGGACCCCGCCCGCATCGCGAATAGCGGAGAGCATTGCAAGCTCGGTCTCCCGATCGAGCCCGTAGCCCGACTTCGCCTCGAAGGTGGTGGTCCCGTGCTCGAGCATCCAGCCGCGGTGGCGCTTCAGTGCGGCAGCGAGCCCGTCTCGGCCCGCGGCGCGCGTGGCTCGAACCGTCGAGAGGATGCCGCTCCCGGCTGCGTGAAGCTCTTCGTAGGTCGCCCCACCCGAGCGGAGGTCGAACTCGTCCAACCGGTCTCCCGCGAAGCAGGCGTGCGTATGGCAATCGACGAGTCCCGGAATCGCGCAGAGGCCGCGGCCGTCGAGCTCCGCGACGTCCTGGCCGAGCTTCGGGAGATCGGCCATCGACCCCACCTGGACGATCCGCCCCTCCTCGCAGAGAACGTACGCGTCAGCCGTGACGCTCGCGTCTCGGAGTCGTGGTCCGCGCAGGGGAGCGTCGCTTCCCCCCGGCGAGACGATTCCCGCCAGGTCACGAACGAGGAGGGCGGCCATTCGGGCAAGCCTAGAGCCGCCGCCCGCCGGTTAGCGAACCGACATCGCGGGAATACCGAACCTAGGGGGTGAACCCACCTGCTTCGAGGCGGGCTCATCAGTTGCCGGGCCGGACGCCGGGACGACGGCACGCAGACCGGCGTCCGGCGCACCGGCCCAGGCCTCGGTGCCGAAAGCGAAGTCCGCTAGGCCTGTTCGCGCGTCGGGATCTGGAGCCCGTGCTCACGCGCGGCAGCCAGCGCGTCGTCGTAGCCGGCATCGGCATGACGCAGGACGCCCGTCCCGGGATCGGTCGTCAGAACGCGCTCCAGGCGCTCCGCCGCGTCGTCGGTCCCGTCCGCGACGACCACCATGCCCGCATGGATCGAGTTGCCGATGCCGACGCCTCCCCCGTGGTGCACGCTCACCCACGTGGCTCCAGCGGCGACGTTCACGAGCGCGTTCAAGATCGGCCAGTCGGCGATCGCGTCGGAGCCGTCCAGCATCGACTCCGTCTCGCGGTACGGCGACGCGACAGAACCCGCATCGAGGTGATCCCTCCCGATCACCACCGGTGCTCGGACGTCGCCGGCCCGCACCAACTCGTTGATGGCAAGCCCTGCGATCGCGCGACCGCCGTAGCCGAGCCAGCAGATCCGGGCCGGCAGGCCCTGGAAGGTGACCCTGCGCGGCGCCAGCTCGAGCCAGCGCTGGAGCAGTACGTCGTCCGGAAACAGCTCTGCCAGACGCTTGTCGATCGCCGCGATGTCGTCGGGCTCGCCCGAGAGGACCGCCCACCGAAATGGGCCGATACCACGGCAGAAGAGCGGCCGAATATAGGCCGGAACGAAGCCCGGATATGCAAATGCGTCTTCTAACCCTGCCTCGAGCGCCTCTCCTCTCAGGTTGTTGCCATAATCGAAAACGTAGCTGCCCGCCCGGACGAACTCGAGCAGCCCTTGCACATGTGCGACGATCGAGGCACGGGCTCGGCGCAAATAGTCGTCCGCGTCGCGCTCTCGAAGCTCCGCCGCCTCTTCGACGCTCAGCCCCACGGGCACGTAGCCGTTCAGCGGATCGTGTGCGGCCGTCTGGTCGGTGACGAGGTCGAAGGCCTCTCCGCGCCGCGCGAGCTCCGGCACGATCTCCGCCGCGTTCCCGAGGAGGCCGACCGACAGCGCTCTACCGTCCACCGCCGCAGCCCGCATCCGAGCGAGCCCATCTTCGAGCGAACTCGTCGCCTCGTCCAAGTAGCCCGTCTGCAGCCGCCGCTCGATGCGCGACGGATCGACCTCGATGCAGAGACAGGCTGCGCCCGCCATCGTGGCAGCAAGCGGCTGCGCGCCGCCCATGCCGCCCAACCCCGCCGTCAGGATCGTCCGCCCCGCGAGGTCGGCGTTGCCGAAGTGCTTCTCCCCGGCCGCTGCGAACGTCTGGTACGTGCCCTGGAGGATCCCCTGCGTGCCGATGTAGATCCAGCTCCCGGCGGTCATCTGGCCGAACATCGTCAAGCCCTCGGCCTCGAGCCGCCTGAACTCCTCCCAGGTCGCCCACTTGGGGACGAGCAGCGAGTTCGCGATCAGGACACGCGGCGCTCCAGGGTGTGTGCGGAAGACACCGACCGGCTTTCCGCTCTGCACGAGCAAAGTCTCGTCCTCGCCGAGTGACAGCAGCGAACGGACGAGCGCCCGCAGCGCCTCGTGATTCCGTGCGGCCTTGCCGGAGCCCCCGTAGACGATGAGCTCCTCCGGCCGCTCGGCAACCTCGGGATCGAGGTTGTTCAGGAGCATCCGGAGCGGTGCCTCCGTTGCCCAGGAGCGGGCGTTGAGGGTCGTTCCCCGAGGCGCGCGGATCGAGGAGAGGTCGCCGCAGAGCTCCTCGACCAGGGCGTCGGCCGAGCTGACCGTGCTCACGCGAGCTCCCCGATCTCGTCCTCGACGGCGGTTACGATCACACCCGAGCGGATTGCCGCTGCCACCAACTCGATGTCAGGTGCGAGTGGACGATCCTCGTGAACCGTCGGGGAGAGCGAACGGACCTGAGTGTGTGCCGCCCGTGTCCCCCGCCCTGGCTCGAGCGGCGCCAGAAACTCAACGCCCTGCGCACCGGCGAGGAGCTCGATCGCGAGTGCTCGCTCGCTGTTTGCAAGGACCTGCCAGAGCTTCAGCGCAGATGCGTTGCCCATGGAAACGTGATCTTCCTGGCCCGCGCTCGTGGGGATCGAATCGACGCTCGCCGGGTGGCACAGTACCTTGTTCTCGCTGACGAGCGACGCCGCCACGTACTGCGGGATCATGAAGCCGGAGTTCAGGCCGCCGTCATGGGTCAAGAAGGCCGGCAGGCCGTCCGAGAGCGATGGGTTTGTGAGCCGCTCGACGCGGCGCTCGGAGATGGAGGCGAACTCGGCCAACGCCATCGCCATTCCGTCGAGCGCGAAAGCGAGGGGCTGACCGTGGAAGTTTCCGTTCGACAGGAGCTCACCGCTCTCTGCGAAGACGAGCGGATTGTCCGTGGCGGCGTTCAGCTCGATCTCGACCGTCTGCTCCGCATACGCCAGAAGATCCCTGCAGGCGCCGTGAACCTGGGGCGCACAGCGTAGGGAGTACGCATCCTGGACCTTGTCGCACCAACGGTGGGACTCGATGATCGCCGAGCCCTCGACAAGCCTGATGACATTCGCGGCCGACTCCGACTGGCCCCGGAGGGGACGGAGCGCCTGGATCTCGGGCCGGAAGCTGACCCGCGAAGCCTGGAGCGCCTCGACCGAGAGGGCACAGGCAATGTCCGCAACCCTGGCGAGGCGTCGTGCCCGGACGAGGCCCAGCGAGCCGATCGCGCTCATGAACTGCGTCCCGTTGATGAGCGAGAGCCCCTCCTTCGCTTGCAGCCGGACCGGCTCGAGGCCTGCATGAGCGAGCGCCTCCGCGCCCGTGATCCGGTCGCCGTCCAGGAGGGCCCATCCCTCACCGACCAAAGGAAGCGCCAGGTGCGCGAGGGGCGCCAGGTCGCCGGAGGCGCCGACGGAGCCGCGGGCCGGGACGTACGGGAGAACGCCTCGATTCAGACACTCGAGCAAAAGCTCGACGGTCTCGACCCGGGCGCCCGAGTAACCCTTCGCAAGCGCGTTGGCGCGAAGCACCATCGCCCCGCGGACGACCTCGTCGGGATACGGCTCCCCCACCCCGCACGCATGGCTTCGAAGCAGCCGAAGTTGGAGCTCCTCGGAGAGCTCGGGTGGGATCGAACGGGACACGAAGCGGCCGAAGCCCGTGTTGATTCCGTACGTGTGCTCACCGGAGGCCTGGCTGGCGGCGCGCTCGACGACCGCCCTGGCGGAGTCCATCTTTTCGCGCGCATCGTCGGAGAGCTCGGCCGCCTCGCCGCCGACAGCGACCCTCCAGACGTCGTCGACGGTGAGATCCTCCCCGTTCAGCAAGACGGCCGTCGCGAGCGTCACGCGGTCAAGTCTAGTCTCGCAAGACAGCAGGATTGGGCGATCTGCGGAGCGAAGGAGGCGAAATGCGCATCATCGTGATGAGCGACATGGAGGGCGTTGCCGGCATCGTCAAGTGGGAGCAGGTAGAGGGCGGCGAGTCGCTCTACGAGGAAGGGCGAAAGCTCTACACGGAAGAAATCAACGCGGTCGTCCGGGGTGCCCGTGCGGGCGGCGCGACCGAGATCGTGGTCATGGACTGCCATGGCGCGGGCAAGGGCTGGACGTTCAACTCGCTGCTCCCCGAGGTGCTCGATCCAGGCTGCGAATGGGTCGTGCAGCACGAGTGGACGCATTACACGGAGTTCCTCGAGCACGGGTGCGACGGCGCGCTTCTCGTCGGGATGCACGCGCGAGCGGGAACGGCGACCGGCGTTCTGAACCACACGGTCTCCGGCTCGGACTGGCACAACCTCTGGTTCAACGAGACCCTGGTCGGCGAGACCGGAATCAACGCGGCTCTCTGCGGCACCTGGGGCTGCCCCGTGCTGATGGTCAGCGGGGACGACGCGACTTGTGAGGAAGGCGTCAACCTGCTCGGCGAAGGCATCGTGACGGTTGCCGTGAAACAGGGCCTCGGCCGCTTCAGCGCCCGGCACCTCCCGCTCGTCCGGGCCCGGGAGCTGCTCGAGGACGGAGCACGGCGAGCGGTCGAGAACCACGGGTCGGTCGGGCCCTACGATCCCGGGCACCCGTGCGAGATCGTCGTCGAGTACACGAAATCGGATCTCGTCGAGCCCTTTCGAAACCGAGAGGGCGTCGAGGTTCTGGAGCCGCGCAAGGTCGCGTCACGGGCCGACGACTGGTGGACGGCCTGGCGGCAGTTCTCCTTCTAGGGGCCACTGGCGGCGGCCGCCGGCGTCTAATCCTCGAGCAGCCGCAGTTCGAGCACGTGCCGGGCATCGAATCCGTCAATGCGGAGAATCGGGCCAGCCGCCGCCACCGCCGCGCCGGCCGGCATGAGACCGACCAGCTCGCTTCCGTCCACTTCGACGCCGCGTGACGCCGCTTCTGCCCTGATGCGCTCGACGATCTCGTGCAGAGCCGCGGCCTCCCAGTCGGTGACGTTCATGCTGACCTGCACGAGCCCGGCCGTGGGTAGCTCGAGTCCGAGTGCGCGCACGCCGGGGTACCCGCCGTCCCGCTCCCGCACGATTCCCGCGATTGCCTTCGCGACCTCGACGTCCTGCGAGCGCAGGTTCACGTTGAACGCGATCAACGGCCGCCGGACTCCCAGCACGACTCCACCTGCCGTCGGATGGAGGCGTGGAGGTCCGCGGTCGGGCGCGAGCTCTCCGGCGTCCATTCGTCGCTGGAGCTCCTCGGGACCGCCCCGCCGAAAGAATGCGGGCTCCCGACCATCCTCGGTCAGGCGTCCGTAGAAGAAGACAGGGACCTCCAGCTCGTCGCCCAGGCGGTCGGCGAGCGCCAGGGCGGCCTTACGCGCGAGTGGCTCGTCCTCGGGGCGGATGGGGATGAGCGGAACGACGTCTGCCGCCCCGATCCGCGGATGCGCGCCGGCGTGAGCGCGGAGATCGATCCGGTCGACGGCAACCCTGACCCCCGAGAAGAGGCTCTCGACGAGCTCCTCACCCGACCCGACGAGCGTGTAGACGGAGCGGTGATGGTCCGGATCCACATGGACGTCGAGCAGTCGCGCCGGGCCCGCGAGGGCATCGCGAAGGGCGTCGACCACGACGCCGTCGCGCCCCTCAGAGAAGTTCGGCACCGACTCGAGCGGCAGCGGCACCGCGCAAGCATACGGCGCGGCCGGACGCCGTCGGCCTGGGAGGCGGACGGGGGAGGAAACGGTGCCGGCCAGGTAAAGACGTGTCCCTTGCGACCCCCCTGTTCCGGTTGCCCCGGCCTCCTCCCGTGATCGACACTAGCGGCGAAACGCACGCGGGTGGCGCCCGAAACGTGCCATGTTTGCAGCGGTTTCGCGGCAGAAGCGACCAGGAAGGCGCCCGCTACACTCGACCTCATGAACGCTGGTGGCCCTTCTCACCCGTACCTTCGGACGTTTGGCCGGCTTCTCGGCTTCCTGCGCCCGTACCGCTGGTCTCTCATCGTCTCGGTCGTCCTCGCGGTGGGGTCGCAGGTTGCCGGCCTCGCCATCCCGTGGCTGACCGGGAAGGTGATCGACGACGGCATCAGGCCACACGACACGCGGACTCTGGCCATCCTCGTCTCCCTCATCGCCGTCGCCGGACTCGTCCGCGCGCTCATGCTCGTCGGTCGCCGCTTCATCGCCGGTCGACAGGCGCTCGGAGTCGAGTTCGACATCCGAAACGCGCTCTACGCGCACCTACTGCGCCTCTCGTGGGGCTTCTACGACCGCCACCAGACCGGACAGCTCATGTCGCGGGCGACGGTCGACCTCCAACAGGTCAGGTTCTTCCTCGGGTACGGGCTCATCTTCTTTGGCCAACACATCCTCACCATCGTCGCGACGACGGCGATTCTCTTCGTGCTCGACTGGGAGATCGCGCTGATCGCGCTCGCCATCACACCCGCTCTGATCGCGATCGCGTACGTCTACTCGCGGTCGTCGCACCCGATCTTGCGCGAGGTGCAGCAGCGCATGGCGGACATGACCACCGTCGCCGAGGAGAACATCGTGGGCGTCAACGTCATCAAGGCCTTCGCCCAGGAGCCTCAGGAGGAGGAGAAGTTCGCGAGGCGGAACGACGCCGTCTTCGCCGAGTCCGTGCGAGCGACCCGCCAGCGTGCGTTCTACGTCCCGCTCCTCTCCTTCCTGCCTCTCCTCGCGCAGGCAGCTGTGCTCCTTGTCGGCGGGCACCGGGTCATCAACGGCAATCTCGAGGTTGGCGAGTTCATCGCGATCAATGTCTACGTACTCATGCTGGTGATGCCGCTCCGGATGCTCGGGATGTGGATCGGCACGAGCCAGCGGGCCGTCGCATCCGGCGAGCGGATCTTCGAAGTGCTGGACGAGGCTGAGGACGTCACGAACGCGCCTGACGCAAAGCCGCTAGCCCCGGGGGAAGGGCATGTTCGGTTCGACCATGTGACGTTCGGCTACGAACCGGATCGCCCTGTCCTCCACGACGTTGACCTCGAAGTCGAGGCCGGTCTGACGATTGCGCTAATCGGGCACACCGGCTCCGGGAAGACGACCCTCACCTCGCTGGTCCCGCGCTTCTACGATCCCCAGGAGGGCCGTGTCCTCCTCGACGGCGAGGAGGTTCGCGGCCTGAGACTCGAGGAGCTTCGTGGTGCAATCGGGATCGTCTCGCAGGATCCCTTTCTCTTCTCGACGACGGTACGGGAGAACATCGCGTTTGGAGCGCCGCTGGCGAGCGACCAGGACGTCGAGCGCGCAGCCCGCATGGCTCAGGCCCACGAGTTCATCTCGGAGCTCCCTGACGGCTACGACACGGTCATCGGCGAAAGAGGGATCACGCTCTCGGGCGGGCAGCGCCAGCGAATCGCGATCGCACGCGCCATCCTCCTCGATCCCCGCGTCCTGATCCTGGACGACGCGACCGCATCGGTCGATGCGACCACGGAATCGAAGATCCGCCTCGGCCTGCGCGAGGCGATGAAGGGACGGACGACGTTCATCATCGCGCATCGCCTTTCGACGATCTCGCTGGCGGACGAGATCGTCGTCCTGGACCACGGCGCCGTCGCCGCGCGGGGGACGCACGATGAGCTGCTCGAGAGGAGTCCCGTCTACCTGGAGATCTACGAGCACGGTCTCGTGGAGCTCGAGGTTGCGCGTGACGTTCAGGAGGCGCGCGCTTGAAGATCCACCAGCCTGGGAGCCATCTGACCGACCGACGCGGCGCCGAAGTCGACGACTGGAGCTGGGGCCGCACCGTGCGCCGCATCGGCGTCCTCGCCAACCTCACCAAGCCCTACCGCGCACGGACCTGGCTGGCAATCGTCTCGCTGCTTGCAGCGACGGCGACGGCGCTCGCACCGCCCCTCCTCGCGAAGCTCGCCATCGACGAGGGCATCGGGAACCGCGACGTCGGAATCCTGGGGTGGATCGTGGCGGCGTTCCTCTTCGCTGGGCTCCTGAACTGGCTCGCGAGCATGGCGCAGACGTACTTCACGGGTTGGGTCGGCGAGCGGATCCTGGCCGACCTCCGAAAGCGGCTCTTCGCCCATCTCCAGCGACTTTCGCTCGGCTACTACGAGCGAAACCGCGCCGGGACCATCATCTCCCGCCTTACGAACGACGTCGAAGCGCTCGACCAGCTCGTCACGGACGGTGTCACGAGCCTCTTCCAGAACTCGCTGACGCTCTTCGGGTCGGTCATCATCCTCTTCTTCCTCGACTGGCGGCTCGCACTGGCGACCCTCTCCGTCTTTCCGCTCCTGAGCATCGCGACCGCGGTCTTCCGACGCCGGTCCTCGCGCGCCTACCGTCGCGTTCGGGAGCGGCTCGCGGGAGTCACGGCCACCCTGGCGGAGAGCATCGCGGGCATGCGCGTCGTCCAGGCTTTCACGCGCGAAGACCACCACGCCGCCCACTTCCGCGCGGTGAACGAGGACTATCGCGCGGCGAACCGCGAGACCGTCGTCCTGAACGGGCTCTACTTCCCCTTCGTCGACTTCCTCTCCGCGGCCGCCACATCGATCGTGCTCGGATACGGGGGCTACCTGGCCTTCGACGGCTCCATCGAGATCGGAACGCTCTTCGCCTTCATCGGCTACCTGTCCAACTTCTTCGACCCGGTTCAGCAGCTCTCCCAGCTCTACAACACCTTCCTCGCTGCCGTGGCCGCGCTCGACAAGATCATCGACGTCCTCGACGAGGAGCCGGAGATCGTGGACCACCCCGACGCCATCGACCTGCCCCGGATCGAGGGCCATGTCCGCTTCGAGGCCGTGCGCTTTGGCTATCGCACCGGCCCCGAAGTCCTACACGGAATCGAGCTGGACGTCCCGGCGGGCACGACGGTCGCACTGGTCGGCCACACGGGCGCGGGCAAGTCGACGATCGCGAAGCTGCTCGCCCGGTTCTACGATCCCCAGGAGGGCCGGATCACGATCGACGGTCACGACCTGCGGGAGGTCGCCCAAGCGAGCATCCGCGGACAGCTCGGCGTCGTACCCCAGGAGGGCTTCCTCTTTGCAGGAACCGTCCACGAGAACATCCTGTTCGGCCGGCCAGGCGCAAGCCCCGAGGAAGTGGCATCGGCGGCGCGTGCAGTCGGGGCGCACGAGTTCATCCTGGAGCTAGAGGACGGCTACGAGACGGAGGTCGCCGAGCGTGGTAGCCGCCTCTCGCTCGGGCAGCGCCAGCTCGTCGCCTTCGCCCGGGCGCTCCTCGCGGATCCGCGCATCCTTATCCTCGATGAGGCGACATCGAGCGTCGACATCGGGACCGAGCGGCGCATCGAGCGCGCCCTGGCCACGCTCCTCGCTGGCCGCACCGCGTTCATCATCGCGCACCGCCTCTCGACAATCCGAAACGCCGACCGCATCATCGTTCTCGAGCACGGACAGGTGGTCGAGGAGGGGACGCACGACGATCTGCTCGCCCGCGAAGGGCGGTACCTCTCGCTGTACGGAGACTGGGCATCCGCCGCTGCATGATCTAGAGTCGCACGCGTGAGTCCGACTGCAGTCCTCGGAGAGGCGTGGAACCTCTACAAAACGCACTGGCGGCACCTGCTCCCGATCGCCTTCGTCGTCTACCTCCTGCTCTCGCTCTTCACCCTGCTCCTCGTTCTGCTCCTTAGCTGGCTGGGCGCGATCGCGGCCGCCTTCGTGTCCTTGGCGGGGACGTTTTGGCTTCAGGGAGCGTTGGTCATCGCGATCGAGGACGTGCGTGACGGTCGCGCCGACCTCTCCGTCTCGGAAACTTTGAGCCGAGTCCGGCCACGCATGAACGCGCTCGCGATCGGCGGCATCCTCGCCTCCATCGCTATCACGATCGGGTTCATCCTCCTGATCGTTCCGGGCCTCATCTTGCTCACCTGGTGGCTTCTGATCGTGCCCGTGATCATGCTCGAGGGACGGTCAGCGACGGAGTCTTTCGGGCGCAGCCGCGAGCTCGTCCGCGGCAACGGTTGGAACGTCTTCGGCCTCATCGTCCTTACGGTCGTGATCCTGATCGTCGCAGGCATCATCCTCGGCATCGTCCTCGCTCTCGTCCTGAACTTCCTGTCGGACGACTTGGCCCAGTACATCAGCAGCGTGATCTCGAACACGATCTTCACGCCGTTCGTCGCCGCTGCGTGGACCCTTGCCTATTACCACCTTCGCGAGGAGCAAACTGTCCCCGCGCCCGGGCATCAGACCCCGAATCTCGAAGCCTGAGTCGCTAGACTAGGCCTGCCGGTGCGGGATCGTCTAATGGTAGGACGCCTGACTCTGGATCAGGTAGTCTAGGTTCGAATCCTAGTCCCGCAGCTCACAGAAATCCCCGCTTAGGCGGGGTTTTTTCTTTGCAAGGGACCTAGGCGGCACTAGCGATCCGCACGCCCATGCGCGCCTGGGCCGGCCGCGTCCCCCGCTGCTGCCGAGGGTCTGTACCGCAACTTCGCCTTGCGTACATTCCCCACTGGTACGCGTCCTACAACAGCGCCATAAAGCGCTAGGAAAACATGCAAGCGAGGTAAGAAGGGTTTGACGACGAAAAGATGGTGGAGGGGCAGCCGCCCGCTTACCCTCTGAGCCATGGGATTCCTCGACTTCATCAAAGGCCAATGGAGACTCGCCGGCGCACTCGGCACCCTCTCGTGGCTCCTCGCAATTGGCCTCGGAGGGCTATTGAGCACGGTCCTCGCCACCGCATTCGATCTTGGGCAGCCGTATCAGTCCGTGTTCTACCTCAGCGCGTTTCTGACGGTGACGCCTGTGCTGGTGCCGCTAGCGCAGGGCGGTCTTGTTTGGCTGACAGGGAAGCTTCCGCAAACACGACCCCTGACGGACCGCGAGGTGGCTGAAGCTGACCGGGTCCATCGCATTGAGAGGCAACGCGAAAAACGACGGGTTGAGAACCGTGTCGCGATCCATGGGGCCATTACCATCCTCGAAATGCACAAACAAGACCTTGCTATACACGGTCAGATTCGAGCACCTGAGTATCAAGGCGAATGGCCTGAAACTCGCGCGCACCTTGCCGAAGAACGTCGTTATGACGGCGCTGTGCGATCCACCGAGCGTGCATTTGCCGCGTTACCGGAGCTTTACCCCGAAGAGACCAACAGCCTCATCGACGAAGCTTTAGAGGCCCTGCAGAAGGCATTGGAGGAGGGGGAGAACTCGTTTCCTTCCGAAACCTCTCGCGCCCAACAGACCGCGGAGAGGCAGACATCCTCTAGCTGGCATCCCTAGTCAGCTCTCGCGGCCTGGCCGGTGTCCCATCGCCCACCTCTGAAACCCGCCCCTAACGGAGGGTTTTCGTTCAGGCTGGCCCGAAGATCGGCCGTCGAGTATGGTGGCCTCAGCCTTGGCCGGTGCCTCGCTAGCCCCGCGCACCGTCCTCGTCGTCGACGACGACGCGCCGCTGCGAGCCCTCTGCCGTGCCGCACTCGGCGAAGCCGGGTTCCGCGTGCTCGAAGCCGCCGACGGCGCCGAGGCGCTCGAGTTGATCGCGCGCGACCGCCCCGATCTCATCCTGCTCGACGTGATGATGCCACGCCTGTCCGGCTGGGCAGTCGCGGCTGAGCTGCTGGCGGAGCCAGCGACCGGCGAGATCCCGATCGTCTTCATCTCCGGCCGTAGGGAGGCCGCAGATCGACTCCGAGCGCAGGAGCTGCGTGCCTCCGGATACGTGACCAAGCCCTTCGACCCGGGTGGCCTCGCGACGACGGTAAGCACGGTCCTCGACGAGATCGATCGTGGTGAGCGCGAGTCGGCTCTCGCGGAAACGCTCACGGCGCTCAAGGCCGAGAAGGCGCTCCAGGCCAAACAGCCCGGCCATTGACTGCCAGACGGCTGCATGGCAGCCTGTGAGGCTCGCTCGGTTATCTGACGAAGGGAAGCTCATGCATCGGCACACCCGCCGGAAGGCGATCAAGCTCGGCATCGTCGCCGTGATCACGCTCGCTCTCCTCGGCGGGGCGTCGCAAAGCTCCGCGCAGCTGCCTTCCATCGTGCCGAGCGTGTCGCAGAGCTCTCCCTGCCCGCCTACCTCCGGGCGTCTCTATTGTGTGGACCTGACGACGTATAACGGGTTCAGCCGAAACGGCGGGATCGAGGTCGATGTTCAGCTCGAGAACTGGTCCACGAGCGCGTTGACGAACCCCGCCGTGGCGCTCGCCTCGGCTGGGATCGGCACCGGCGCGGCGAACCTCGAGTTCGTCTCCTCGAGCCCCTCCTTCTGCTCGGGCACGGCAGGCGGTGCCTCCTGTTCGTTTCCGAACCTCTCCGGGATCGCGAAAGGGGCAACCTCGCCAAGGAAGTCGGCTTTCGTCCGTCTGTACTTCGCGATCGCAGCTGACGCGACGTTGACCGGCGTGCGCTTCACGGCAACCGGGACCGCAAAGGAGAGCAGCAACGATAGTCCCGGCGCAGCGAACGAGGAAACCCGGCCCGTTACGAGTGACATGAGCTTCGGCACGAACTCCGCATCCAGTGCGACGATTGCGCTCGCCGGCAACGACGTGAGTCTCGGCGGCTTACTCAACGCCTTGCCCTCGAGCGTCGCCTTCGCGATTCCGCCGGGAAGCGATCCGTTCCTGGCCCGATTCGCCGCCGATCCGGGCCCGACCGAGTGCTTCGGCGGCATCACCTGCGCGGGACTCGAGCTGGCGACCGACCTGAGCGGCGCTCCCGCCGGAACCTTCTCCGCCGGCAATCAGATCCTCTGGACGTCGATCATCGACGCGGTCAACGCGAACCTCGTCGCCATCCACTACTACGACCCCGTAGCGGTGAGCGCCACGCCGCCGAGCACGCTTAAGTCGAGCGCAGGCCTCTCCTCATGCGACGGCGTCACGTTCGCGACCGCACCGGCCGGCCTCTCCGCGAACGTCGACTACTACGTCGTCAAAGCGAGCGGATCGTCGTTCGGGGTCGCCACCCGCGCCAGCGGGAAGCCGCTGTCCTTCACCGGAAGCGGCTCGTTCTCGGCGTCCTGTATCCGGATCATCGGCGACCAGAAGAGCGAGCAGGCGACCTCTTGCACGACTCCCCCGTCGACCACACCGGCCCTCTACGCGGCCAAGATCAGTAGCTCGGCCGTTCGGGTGTGCCTATGGGATCGAGGGAACGGCCGAATCCACTACTAGGCAGTCAGCGCTCCGCCGCGTCCCTCCAGGCGGCGATTTGGGCTCGCGCCCGCTCAGCGGGCACCGACGCGCCTTTCTGGTCATAGAGCGCCAGAGCGTCGGTGAGGAGCGCCCGCGCCTCATCGTGCTCCCCGGCCAGGGATAGCACCTCGGCGCAATCGCGGAGGCCGTCCGCGCGCCAGAGGGGCGCGTCGGTCGGGTTCAGGAGGTCGACTGCGTCGCGGGCCAGGCGGCGCGCCTCGGGAAGACGCCCCACGTCACGCGCAAGCGCCTTTGCGCGAACCGACCGCCAGACCGCCTGGGTCCACAGATCGTCAGCCGGCGCGAGCTCCTCTGACTTGCGCGTGAAGCCCTCAGCCTCGTCGTATCGAGCCTGGATGTAGAGCGCCTCGGCCAGCAGGGCGGCGATGCTCGAGGCGAAATAGGTTTCTCCCATCGCGGTGAGGGTGTCGAAGTCGCGCCGGAGCTCCTCCTCTGCGGCGGTCGCGTCTCCGGCGAGCAGCTCGACCGGCCCTGAATGGCTCGACATGGAGTGAGCGTGAACGCCGGCACCGGCATCCTCGAGCGTCGACCGTGCTCTTCGGTAGAGCATCCGCCCCCGCTCGACGTTGCCCCGCAACGCCTCGAGCTCGGCAAGGAGCGCCAGCACGATCCCCTCTGATCGCTTGTTGGGTGCAGCCAGGTCTAGCGCTTCCTCACAGTGGCCGATCGCAGCCACAACCGTTTCCGGGCCGTACACAGCGGCGATCGCCTTCGCGGTGACTGCTCGTGTCTGCGCCCGGCGGTCGCCGGCAAGCTTCGCGTGGTAGAGATCACGCTCGCCCGCGCTCAGAAAATCGGCAAAGCGGCACGCGGTTCCATGCGCCAGGCAGAGCAGCCGGTAGGCCTTCGCGAGCCCGGCATGATCCTCGATCGCCCCAAATACTTCAATGGCTCCCTCTGCCTGAGGCACAACCGCGTCTCCCCACGCCTCGTCCTCGTGGAAGCGGCCGACCAGCAACCGGCCCAACGTCGCATGCGCGGCGAGCGCCGCATCCGCGGCTTCCTGCGCGCCGGTAGCTGCCTCTTCGACGAAGACTTCGGCCCACGCAAACTCGCCGATCTCGGTCATCGCCTCAGCCAGATCCGGGAGGAGCTGAAGGCGATCGGGGTCCCCCTCTGCGAGCAGCTGGCGCGCCCGCCGCAAGAGGTTCGCAGCCGCCGCCATGTCGCCGCGCGCGAAGGCACGGTTCCCGGCACTGGTGAGATTTCGGGCCGCCCGCCGGCCGAGCTCGATTCCGTTGTCGTCGAGGGGTCCCAGCTCGGAGAGATAGCCATAAGCCTGCTCGAGGTGGTAGCCGAGAATCTCCTCGAACTCGACTTCACGGTCCCGCTCGCGGTTGACGCGCTCGGCCCAGTCGGCGAATCGCTCGTGCATCGACGCGCGCGCGCGTTTGAGGATCCCGAGGTAGGCGGCATCGCGGACGAGGAGGTGGTGAAAGCGATAGTCGGCCTCGACCTGGGACATGTCCGGTCGAACGAGCTGCTTGGAGCTCATCGAACGGAGGTGCTGCTCGGCCGCTGCCGACCCGAGATCAGCCAGGTGCTCGACCGCTGCTCGGGCGAAGAAGAGCCCGATCACGGACGCCGACTCGATGACGACGCGTTCCTCGGACGAAAGCAGGTCGAGCCTCGCCGCCAGCAGCGCCTGAATCGTGCCGGGGATAGCCAGCTCCGATAGGTCACCGGCCGCGACCCAGCCCCCGCCTTCTCGGCGGAGAGCCCCGTCGTCGATCAACATCGACAGGAGCTGCTCGACGAACAGTGGGTTTCCCTCGGCCACGGCGACGACCCGGTCGCGCACGGAAACAGGGAGCGGAGCGTGGCCGATCACGTTGTCGATGACCTTGGTGCTCTCCTCGCGCGAGAGCGGCGCCAGCTCGATGACCGCGCCCGGCCGTTCCGCCCAGTCGGGACGGTGGTCGAGAAGATCGGGTCGCGCGGCGCACAGCACTAGGAGCGGCACGCCCGACACCGTGGCGGCCAGGTACTCGATCAGGTCGAGAAGCGCGGGCTCAGCCCAGTGGATGTCTTCGAACGTCACCACCAGCGGCTGCCGTTCCGCCTCGGTCTCGAAGAACTTGCGCGTCGCCCAGAAGATCTCCTCGAGGGGGAAGGTAGCCTCCGAAAGCCCGATCGCCGACGTGAGCCTGGCCGAGACGTCGCCGGCAACAGGGCCGACGACCTGTTCGACCTTGACCCGGGCCGCGTCGTGCGGATCGTCCTCCTTCAGTCCCGCCGCATCGCGCATGATCTCGACAAGGGGCCAGAATGTGATTCCTCGTCCGTAGGGAAGACAGCGTCCCTGGAGGACCCGCGCTCGGGGGTACGCTCGTCGCATCAGCTCCTCGATCAGCCGGGACTTTCCGGCGCCGGCCTCGGCGAGGATGGTGGCGAGCCGGCAAGTTCTGTCTCGAATGCTCTGCCCGAGCTCGCCCAGGAGCGTTTCGAGCTCGTGTGTACGACCTACCAGCTCCCGCTCGTGGTGCCGCTCGACGCTCTCCGTCTGCCGAACGGTGAGCAGGCGGTATGCCGCGGCGCGTTCCGCCTTGCCCTTCAGCTCGAGGGGCTCCACCGGCTCGGCGTCGACCGCATGGCGGACGAGGCGATAGGTCGTCTCCCCAAGCAGGACCTCGTCCGCCGGCGCGGCCTGCTCGAGGCGTGCCGCTGTGTTGACCGTGTCGCCGGTCACGAGCCGCTGCCTCGTCCCCGAGTCGCTCGCAACGACCTCGCCGGTATTGATTCCGGTGCGATTGCCGATCGTGACGCCCCACCGTTGCTCGAGCTCGTCATTGAGCGACGCCAGGCGTTCGCGCATCTCGATGGCGGCCCGCACGGCCCGGAGAGCGTCGTCCTCTTGCGCGCGCGGAAGGCCGAAGACCGCCATGATCGCGTCACCGATGTACTTCTCGATCGTCCCGCCGTGCTGCTCCAAAGCACTGCGCATCTCGTCGAAATAGCGGGACATGACCTCGCGAACCGCCTCCGAGTCCAGGCGTTCCGCCATCGCCGTCGACCCCCTCAGGTCAGAGAAGAGGATCGTGACGGTCTTTCGGACCTCCGGAGCGGGAGCAGAAGCGAGCGACGTGCCACAGAAGCCGCAGAGTCGAAACCGGTCAGGGTTCTCTTCGCCGCAGTTCGGGCAAAGGACCATTACACCCGGCAGAGGGCTACCCGCCGGCCGATGGTGTCTGCCCGGACCCGGCCGGCACACCTGCACGTACGACCGGTGTCGGCAGCGTTCGCGGCCGCCCTGCCAAATCGCTCCCGGGACCCGACATCGCGCCCGGCGAGCGCCTTGACCTTACGTTGTTCGGAGTCTCGAAAAACGGCATGCGGCAATGCGTCGTCGTGTTGGGCTTCACCTGTAGATCGTACGGCCTGGGCCGATGGCAGGCAAACATCCCCAGCCCTCGACCTTCAGCTGCCGAGCGGTTGCTGCGGAACTGGAAGCTGCTCGACCTGCACCCGTCGCCGACGATCAGCGTAGACTCGTGCGGCCGCGCGCGGCGCACGGGAACCGGAGGGAAAAGTTGCCTAGTCGAATCATCTGCGTCTCGCATACGACTGGCGCTGGGGGCGAGAGCGTCGGCCGGGCGGTCTCAGATCGGCTCGGATTCCGCTACGTCGATGAGGAGGTCGTCGAGAGTGCGGCCGAATCGGTGGGCCTCGATCCTGCCGTGATCAGCAACGTCGAGAGACGCAAGTCGCTGGTCGCGCGTGTTCTGGACCGCGTCGCCGAATCCGGCAGAGAACCGCGACCGCGTTTGTCTCCAAGCTTGTCAGGCTCGTCACGCACGCAAGCTACGTTTGCCGAGCCGGTCAGGCAAATGCCATCCGGCGACGACCTTCGCGCGCTGATCCGCGAGGTCATTTCCGATGTGGCTGAGGAAGGAGACGTAGTCATCGTCGCTCACGCTGCCTCGATGGCGCTCGCAGGGAGGGAAGATGTTTTGCGCGTCCTCGTCACAGCATCGCCCGAAACGCGAGCTCGGCGCGTCGCTGAGGCGGGGAAAGTCGATGCGCGGCAAGCTGCCAAGTTGATAAGGGACGAAGACGCGGCGCGCGACGACTACCTCGCGCGCTTCTACCGCGTGGATCGCGAGCAGCCCACGCATTACGATCTCGTCGTCAACACGGATGTGATCAGCCCAGATCGAGCAGCCGATCTCCTGCTGCTCGCCGCCACCTAGATCCGCCTGAGGGCTGGGCGCACAGGACGGCTGCCTCGTGCTCGTGCTGCCTAAAAGCGGCGAAACTGGGCAGAGGGTATGAAAACCTTTTCTTTTCTTGGTCGACAGCGCATACTGGCTCCATGTCCGCCACGGAGTACCGGGTCGGCAAGAACGAGGCGCTCTTCCGGGAGGTCAACGAGCGCATCCGGAGCGTCAGCGAGGACTGGGCCAAGGGCGATCGGACGAGCCGGATCGAGTTCGTCTGCGAGTGCAGCCGCGACAGCTGTTTCGAGACCGTGGCCCTGACGGTCACCGAGTACGAGGAGGTGCGCTCCGATTCCCGTCGCTTCCTGATCGTGACCGGACACGTGTGGTCGCCAGAAGTCGAGCGCGAAGTGCATCGAAATGGTGCTTACTCGATCGTCGAGAAGCACGGTGAAGCCGGTGAGATCGCCGAGGACGAGGACGACCGCACCAACTGATCGAGACGATGGACGCTAGCGCCCAGGCGGAATTCGGAAGAGCCGTCCGGATGCATCGACCTGGAAGATCTCGATCCTGTGCATTCCAGCACTGAGCGACGCTTCTGGCACCAAAGCTGAAAGCGCAGGATCTCCCCGGAACACGTAGCTCCGCGTGACCGCCTCGACGCGGCCGTCGACCGAAACGGCGAGGTCGACCCCCGGACCGGCGGCCTCGCCTGAGAGGCGGCCGGTGATCATTGCCGGCATCGTCCCTGACTCGGGGTCTACCCGTATTCGGTCACCGAGATCGAGTTCGACCGCCAGCCCATCGGCCGGCTCGGCGTCCAGAGACGCAACGCGCCGGCCGACCAGTTCGCGGTGCGGGCCGAAGCGGTAAAGGCCCTCCCCCCGGTCTCGATCACCGAAGAGCGAGATCTTCTGCTCGAGGAGCTCGTCACGGCGGCGCTCCAGCCGCGAGACACGTGCCGCGAAGCTGCCGCCGGACGTTCTGTAGATCCGCACGAGCGGCGCCGGGCGGAAGGACCCGTCGAGCGCGGAGTGCCCGTCGACTCTCCAGGGAAGCGAGATCCCGAGGGCGTCCGCGAGCGTCGGCAAGATGTCGACGGTCTGGACATGCTCGTCGACGATCCGCCCTGCAGTCTGACCAGGGGCCTTCACGAAGAGCGGCACGAACGCCAGGTCCGGCAGGTTCTCGGTCGTGGTCACCCTGCGCGGCCCTCCGGGGCGAAAGCTGACACCGTGGTCGGCCGTCAGGATGATGAGCGAGCGGTCGTAGAGCCCGCGGCGCCGGAGGCTTTGCACCAAGTCGCCCAGGAGCGTGTCTACGAAGCCGACCTGGAGCAGATGCCGCTGCCAACCCTGGTCCGCCAGCACCTCGTCGTCGGTCCAGCTGTCGTCAACCAGGCCCGCGATCGTCGCCGCATTCGCGTAGCGCTTTCCGGACGGTAGGTAGACCCAACCGTAGTGCGGCAGAAGCACGTGCAGAAACGAGAGTTCCGGCTTCCTCGAGGACCTGATCGAGTCGGCGAAGACGCGGAACCTGAGATCCCGATCGCGCACTGATCCGGGAAAGAGCCGCTTCTGGAGAAAGCCGCGCTCGAGGCCGTGGCGAACGTCCTCTTCGCGCCGCGTCCGCCCCCCTCCGCCGCGAAAGTCTCCCCACGTCGCCGTCACCGACGGCAGGCGATCGCGGAGATCCGAGGGCAGCACCATGTGGAGGTAGACGACGCTCAGGTCGGAAGCGAGCGACTCGAGGCGAGCCAGAAAGCCTTCGCCGGAGGACTGCGAGCAGAGACTCGCGGGGCAGAGCCGGGTCACGGACTCGGTCACGTTCAGCCGGTAGCCGCGGCCGAGGAGCGTGAAGAGGTTCCGCGGATAGTCGGAGGCGATCGGAATCTTGCTCGCGTCGCGCGGATAGAGGCCCGTCAGGATTGCCGGCACGGCCAGGCTCGTGTTTCCCTGCACCGTGGTCGCATTCCGAAACCAGGTGGCGTCCCCAGCCAGGGCGGCGAAGTTCGGGTACCGAACCGGATCGATCCGTCCCGATCGGTCGAGGAGTGAGAGCGACGGGAACTCGTCGAAAACGACCATCACGACGGGTGCCCGCCCTTGGATGTCCGCCGGCTTGGCGTGTGCGTCCTCCGCGAGCGTCAGCTTCGCGACCGGCGAGCCGAGGAGGAAGAGGCCGAGAAAGAGAAGCGGTGCAGGGCCGAGCACGGTCAGCACGGAGCGGATGGCGCCCAGCCGCGCGTAGGCGAAGGCGCTACCCGCCGCGACCCCGACGACGAGCGCGGCAAAGATGGTTTCGGGGGGATCCCCGATGCGGTTCACGACCTGCATGGCGACGAGCCCCGTGAGGAGTCCGACGAAGATCAGGTGCAGGCCGGCGGCCGCCCCGCTGTGCACCAGGCCCACAAGTGCCTCCACGGCCAGCAAGAGCAGCGGCGGAACGAGCACGACGCCGAGTGCGAAGACGACGATCTCCCAGCGCGATGATCCGCGGGCGGCGAAGAAGACCACGTTTTCCGAGAGAAGCGAGAAGAGCGGCTGCGCCAAGGCAAAGGAGGAGAGGACGAGCAGATGAAGGCCCGCGAAGCCAAGCTCGCGGACGGGACGCACACGCCCTCGGTCAGACGCGGGGCCGGGCACGGTACAGCACCCGGGTCCCCGACTCGAGCCGCTCAGAGCGCTCGACCTCGAACGCCTCGGAGAGCGCGCGCTCAAAGGACTCCTGCGTGTAGTCGTCGTGGATGCCCTCGCGCTTGCGAGCGAGGAGTCTTGCCGCCATCGGGTCCTCCGGAGTCGGGAGCTCGATCACCACCTCCGTGCCGAGCTCGCGGAGCCAGCCCAGGAACTCCCGCATGGGGATGTTCGCACCGATCACGACATGGTGGACGAGCGCCAGGCAGAGCGTCAGGTCGGGCGTGCCGCGTTCGGGCAAGGGCTTTCGCTCCTTGCCGCGCCACCCGAGACCGGGCGACTGGTCGGCGATGTTCATGACGAGGGGCAAGATCGTCTTCGAGCCCTCTTCGCGGAGCGAACGGTAGAGAGCATCGACAACCGCCTGGTCGGCGTCGACCGCGAGGGCGTAGTCCGAGTGCTCGGCGGCGATCCGCGTGTAGCGTCCGTCGTTCGCTCCGAGGTCCCAGACCAGGCGCCGCCGCCGCGAGGAGGCTGCCTCCCTGACGAACGCCGCCTTCCGCTCGGCGTCCGCGTCCGTATAGGTGTTCTGCGTTCCGTACCCCGTCCACGCAGTTGCGCCCGGCTGCCACTCGAGGCGCTCGATCAGGCGCGTGAGCCCCCGAACGTTCGCACGAATCAGCTCGGTCTTGAAGCCCGCCTTCTTGAGCTCCCCCTTCACGTCCTTCGAGGAGTCGGCGTAGCGGCGCTCGAGACGGGCGTGCAAGGCGACGTGCGTGAGGACGCCGCGCCGAAGGAGATCGCGGGCGGAGAACATGTGGCGCGCCTGCACCGGGGAGATCCCGTCGATCGCACCGCGAAGGAGCGGTGGATACTCGATGCCCTTGTAGGCCTGAAGGAGCAGCGGATACAGGAAGAGCATGCAGAACTGCCGGTAGCCCGCCCAGGGCTCGCCTTCCCGAAGCGTCTCGAAGGACCCGACATCGATGAAGACGGGGTTCGTCCCGCGCCACTGGACGTTGTATGGAGACGAGTCCTTCAGCATGAGTCCCTCGCCGATCGCCTCGTCGAGCAGCGAGAGCTGCAGGAGCGCCGCATCCTTCAGCATCGAGAAAGGCCACTCGTACGGGTACGAGACGAACGGAATCGCCTCGTGGCGCAGGACACCGGCGGCGCCGGCACGGAATTCGGCGGGCACGGCCGTCTCGTCGGCCTGCTCCGTGCCGACCAGGCGGCCGTCGGCGATGGCGCGCTCGAAGAGGGCGCTCTCGGCCAGTGCTCGCCAGTCCTCGAGCCCGGTCGGGCTGAGTGTCCGGAGGACGGTCCCTCCGGCGACGACGACGCGGCTGTCCGGGTCCCGGAACGACCCGGGCTCGAACGCAGGCTCGACTACGGTCGGTCTTCCTTCTTTCGAATGTGCAGGAGCTCCAGAATCCGCCTCCAGAAGATCCGCCCGGCGACGGCTGCGGCTGCAACCCCGCCCACGATGGCTTGCAGGAGCATGCTCCCGGTACCCGGATCGAGGTATGCCTGCACAAACTGTCCGATCACCGCAAAGCCCTCCTGGAATACGACCCGGGCGACCCTAGCAGACGGTGGAGGTCAGGTTCCCCACCCGCTACGGTGCCGCACACTGGCTCGCTAGCATGTTGCGGC
>DATLQD010000159.1:0-11180 GCA_035535315.1 Gaiellaceae bacterium | reverse complement strand
GACAAGGCGACCGGCCGCATCGTCGGAAGCTCGTCAACGAGCGGCGGCAAGACCGGGAACGGCACGGCCTGCGGGGACTCTCGGCACAAGTACATCGGCGCCCGCTGGGCGACCGTCCCCACCTACCGGATCAACGCGGCCAGCGTGCCGGACTACCTCGGGCAGGCAGCAGTATCGCGAGCCCAGCTCGTGAGCGCGCAGAAAGCCTGGGAAGGTCGCTTCCGCACCGACTGCTCGACGATCCCGGGCCCGTCACCATTCGACGCGACGGACGGCGGAGACACCCCGCTTACCGCGACGCTGGTCAGCGAGCTCACGCGTGACGGCGCCAACACCGTCTCGTTCCAATCACTCGCCGGCACGGTCTGCGACGGCGCGCTCGCGTGCGTCGTCACGGATTACAACCGCGGCCGGATCAACGAGGCCGACATGGCGTTCGAGGAGGACCTGGCCCGCTACGGCTTCCAGGACGTCTGGACGACGGACTCCAATACGTGGACAGACTCCGCTGGCGGCCAGTTCGCGATCAGCGACGTGGGCACGCACGAGTTCGGGCACTTCGCGGGTCTGGACCACACGGAGAAGTCGCCTGAGCTGACCATGTACACCTTCATCCACGATGGCGACGAGACTCTCGGCCTCGGGGACATGAAGGGCCTTTTGGCGCGTTACAGCGGCTAGAGCCGGTCAGTCGCCCCAGTCGAAGTCGCGAGACCTGCCCCAGAGCGTGTCTTCAACGTCCGGCTGAGCCTCGGGCTCGCTTTCCTCGGCCGGCCAAGCGAGGACCATGCTCGAGTCAAGCTCGGGATCCGTACCGCCCAGCGTGTCTTCGATGCGGGCCTGCTCCTCGGTCTTGAAGAGCGGATGATTGTGGAAAGGGTCGTCGACGCGGTACTGATCGATGGGCATCCTCGCGTCGAGTCCTGAGTTCTGTCGCTTGAGCTCGAGATGGTCTTCGATCACTCGGGCGAAAGTGTTGTCCATTGCGCCTCCGGTATCGATTTGGGGGTCGGCGGTCGATTGTAGACCAGGGCGGGATGGCGTGGGAAGAGATTAGGGCTCTGGCCGGACGGTTACGCGCTCGCCCGCAACCGCCACGCAGTTCTTCCCAGCCTCCTTCGCAGCGTAGAGCGCTTGGTCGGCGGCGCCGAAGAGCTCGTCCTCGTCGACCCGTGGGAACGACGCGACCCCGAAGCTGGCGGTGATCGAGAAGAGCTGCCCGGCATAGCCCCGGACCGCCCGGTGCTCCATGCGCGTGCGAAGCCGCTCGGCGACCAGCTCGGCACCCTCGGTGTCGGTCCCGGGGAGAAGTACTGCGAACTCCTCGCCCCCGTAGCGGGCGGCGACGTCGATCTCGCGAACGGTCTCCCGCAGCACCTCGGCGAACGCGACCAGTACGTCGTCTCCGGCCAGGTGTCCATGCCGATCGTTGACGCTCTTGAAGCCGTCGAGGTCGGCGACGATCAGCCCCAGATCCCCGTTCAGCCGCTCTGCGCGCCGCACCTCGGTCTCCAACGCCTGCTGGAAGCCGCGCCGGTTCGGCAGCTCGGTGAGCCCATCGGTCACCACTTCCTGCTGCAGACGGCCGTGGAGCCGGGCGTTCTCGAGCGCGGTCCAGGCTTGCGAGGCGAGCCAGTAGGCAAGCTCGCGCGAGTCGTCGCTGAAATCGCCACTCTTCGGAGTCAGGAGCAGGAGACCGGACTCGGGGGCGTCGTCGTCCCCCAACGCGATCTGGAGAGGCTGGCGGCGTGCGTCGGGTCTTCCGGCACGCGCAAGCTCCTCGCCGGCAACGAGCAGCCGTCCACCGGAAGCGCCGGTCGCCTCGACGATGCTCTCGACGATGACCGGGAGAAGCTGGAGCGGGTCGTTCGTCGCCGCCAGGGCCTCGCCGAACCGCGTCAGCGCGTCGCGCGCGCGTCCGCGCTCCCAGGCCAGCTCATCGACGCGAGTCTCGAGCTGGCCCGCCATCTCGTTGAACGCGTGCCCGAGACGCGCGAACTCGTCGCGGCCGCGCACGGGAACGCGCGAGCCGAAGTTGCCCCTCGATACGTCGGCGGCGGCGTCGGCGAGCTCGCGCAGGGAACGGACGATGTTGCGTCCGAGCGCGTACGCAAGCAGGGCGACCAGGGACAAGGCAATGAACGAGAAGAGGAGCAGCCGCCGCCGAAGGTCGGCTGCCGCGGCCTCGATCTTCTTGTTCGGGACGAGCACTGCCAGCCGAGTGCCGAGGCCTTTATCCACCTTAGCGCCCGAGGCCCGGTACTTCTTATCGGCAAAGGTGACCGTTGCCGGCACGTAGTCCAGTTTCGGGAGCGTGATGCCGATCTGTGGGCCCGCGATCACCCGCTCGCCGCGGGACAGGACGAGGAGGTCGCCCTTCTCAAGGCCCGAGCGCCGCCGCAGGAGCTGGATCAGATCGTCGTCCAACGGGACGAAGACGATCACGCGGCCGATACGCCTGCCGCTTGGGGAGACGACGAGTGCATCTTGCGTGGCGGCCATCGGCGGTGGCGCGACCCCGGCGACACGGACGCCCTTCTGGAAGAACCCGGCCCGCTCCTGATCTTGATACAGACGCGAGAGAGCGACCCGGCTCTGCCCAACGAGCCCCTGCTGGGACGCGGTCGCAAGCGCCAGCGCTTCCGCTGTGCTCCCCGCGTCGGCCACCCGGTTGTCGTACGCGCCCGCGGCGATGCGGAGAGCGGCGTTCACACGCGTGTCCGCACGGCCTGTCTCGCTTCGCTGGGCGACCGCGCTGAATGCCCACAGGGCCGCGATCAGCGGCAGGAGCGAGAGCAAAAGGAAGAAGGCGACGAGCCGAAGCTTGAAGCTCCCCAGATGGCGCGCGATTCCGTTCATGACTCCATACCCGACATGTCTATCGACGCAACAGCAATCCCGCTTTAGAGGGATATCCCTCCACTGCCCCTTGCCCGACCGGGGCGACCTCTAGAAAAGCGGTCGCTCGAGCGTGATTGCGATCACCATGCCGATGAACCACCAAATCGTCGCAGCGGCCACCGCGGAAGCAACGAACAGCCGCTGGCGGGGACCCGCGAGGGCAGCGGCCAGCAGCGCCACGAGCATCGTGGCGGGGCCGATCCGGCCCGGGTAGTAAACGAGCGCGACGGGTGCCGTGAAGTGGACGATCGCCCCCAGATACCCCGCCACCACCCACCGGGCCGGCTCGCGGGCCGCGAAAACGCCGGCTTCCTCCGCGCTCACCGGCTCCTCGCACCTGTCCTCTGTAGCCTGCCCGGTTGCGTCCGGCGCGTTGCCCGGCCGTGCGGACCCAGCGCGGGATTGGGCCGGCGCCTACCGCCGTTTGGCCGCGGTCGCCACGGGACGTCGTCGTCCGGCGTCGGCCGCGCGGCAACGGCGATCTCGGGCCGGGGCTCCGGCGGATCCTTGACCGCCCACCAGATCACGTACGCGAGGTAGGCGATGGGGATCTTCAGGATCACCATGAACCAGATGGTGAGCCACATCGAGTGGAGTGTAGATGGTTGATCGGTGATTGGCGCCCGGCTTTACCGAACGCCGGGTGGACGCAAAACCGCAAACTGGTCGGTGACCTCGAGCTCCCCGGTCCGGAAGCGGAACATCGCCGCCGGGCGTCCGCCACTCCGTCCGGGCGGGCGGGCCTCGCCGGTCGGCTCGAGGAGTCGCCGGCGGAGCAGGACGCGCTGAAGGTTCGTCGCGGAGACGTCGTGCCCGAGTGCTGCCTGATAGATCAGCCGAAGCTCGGAGATCGTGAAGGCGGGCGGTGCCAGCGCGAAGCCGATGTTCGTGTAAGAGAGCTTCGCCCGGAGCCGTTCTCGACCCGCGAGGACGATCTCGTCGTGATCGAACGCGAGTGCAGGCAGGTCGCCGACGGGATGCCAGTCCGTGTCGTCGGGCACAGCCGGGTCGATGTGCTCCGGCACGAGGCCGAGGTACGCGGTCCCGAGAACCCAGGCGTTGGGGTGGCGGTCGGGGTCGCTGAGCGTCACCAGCTGCTCCAGGTGGGAAAGCTCGCGCACATCGACTTTCGTCGCGAGGTGGCGTCGAATCGACTCCTCGAGCGTCTCCCCGTACTCGAGGTGTCCGCCAGGTAGGGCCCACGCTCCGAGGAACGGCTGGCGCGCACGCTGCCAGAGGAGAACCTGGAGCTCGCCCCCTCGGACCTGGAGCACGACGGCGAGCGCCTCATGGCGGGGCGAGATCGGTCTGGTAGACTTCTGCATCAGTTATCGACTTATAGTCGCAAACCTCCCGGGAGGCAAACAATGAAGGCTCTGATCATCGTGGACATGCTGAACGACTTCGTCGACGGCGAGCTTGCGAACCCACGGGCTCAGGAGATTGTGGAGCCTCTCGCGCGCCTCCTCGCGCATGCCCGGGAGAACGGCTGGCCTGTCGTCTTCTCGAACGACGCCCACCACGCCGATGACCCCGAGCTGAAGGTCTGGGGAGAGCACGCCATGGAGGGCACGCGCGGGGCCCAGGTAATTCCAGCCCTCGAGCCTCTCGACGGAGAGATCATCTCTCCGAAGCGCGGCTACGGAGCCTTCGACGGCACCGGGCTCGACGAGCAGCTTCGTGAGCTCGGCGTGGACGAGGTCGTCATCACCGGGCAGCACACGCACATCTGCGTGCGGCATTCCTCGTACGGGGCACTCATCCGGGGCTACGAGATCGCGATTCCACGCGATGCCGTCTGCGCGTTCGAAGGCGTCGACGAGGAGCAGGCGCTCGAGTACCTCGAGGCGACCTACGCCGCCCGGATCACGACGGTTGACGAGCTCGTCGAGGGACGGGTTCCGGCTCAGGCCTGAGAAAGTGACATGACAGTCGTTGCGGCCCCTCCCCGGACGCGAACCGTCCAGGTCGAGGACGTCCTCCGCGACGGCGGGTTCACCCATTTCCACCGCCGCGCGGTCGTCGTCACCGGAGTCGCGTGGACGTTCGTCGCGATGGAGATCCTGCTCGTCGGCTTCACGCTGCCGGTCTTCGGGGCAGAATGGGGACTCTCGAGCACCTGGCTCGGGTGGATCGGCGCCTCGGCGCTTGCGGGATCCCTCGTCGGCAGCCTGATCCTCGGGCGCGCGGCCGACCGGATCGGCCGCCGCCGAATTTTCCAGGCCTCGATTCTCTGGTACGCGGCCTTCACGGCGCTGACCGCGCTCTCCTGGGGCCCCGCTTCGGTCTTCGGCTTTCGGTTTCTCGCGGGTATCGGACTCGGGGGGATGCTCGTCGTCGACCCCTCGATCCTCGCTGAGTACCTGCCGCCACAGCGTCGTGGCCGCTTTCTGGCCTTCCTCGACTTCTTCTGGCCCTTCGGCCTCCTGATCGCAGTCGGCCTCTCCTGGGTCTTCCTCGACCAGCTGGGCAACGAGTGGAGGTGGCTCTTCGTCGCCGCTGCCTTCCCGGCCTTCTTCGCCTATGTGATTCGCCGCACGCTGCCGGAAAGCCCGTACTTCCTGGCGCGACAGGGGCGTGCGACCGAGGCGGCGGCCGTCCTCAGCGAGATCACCGGCAGGGAGGTGAAGGCGGAGTCTCTCGCGGCGCCGGTCGAACAGCGCTCGTCGGTGCGCGAGCTCGTCGGGGCATCGCTCCGCAGGCGCTCCGCGGTGATCGTGCTCGTCTGGATCGCGCTCAACATCTCCTACTACGGACTCTTCATCTGGTTGCCCGGCGTGCTCGGGAGCGAGGGCGCCTTCGACCTGAACGTGTACCTGCTACTCGCCCTCGTAGCGCTCGCCCAGTTCCCCGGCTACGCAGCCGCGATCTGGCTCGTCGAGGCCTGGGGCCGAAAGCCCACGCTGGCGACCTTCCTCGTCCTCGGTGGCGCGAGCGCCCTCACGTTCGCGGTCGCAGACTCGACGGCGGTCTACGTCGCGGCGCTCTTCTTCGTCGGATTTTTCAACCTCGGCGCCTGGGGCGCCGTCTATCCCTACACGTCCGAGCTCTTCCCGACGCGGCTCCGCTCGAGCGCGTTCGGGATGGTGGAAGGCGTCGGCAAGGGCGCCGCAATCGGCGGTCCCTACCTGTTCGGGTACCTCATCGACGCGACCGGCTCCACCACCTGGTCCCTCGTCTTCGTCGCCGCCGTCATGGTCGCCGGGGGCCTCGTGACGCTGCTCGGGCGGGAGACCCGCGGCGTCCAGCTGGCCTGAGACACGGGAGGCGGCCAGTACGCTTTCGGGCGTGCGCACCTGGGTGAATGCACGCTTGCTCGTTATCGCAGCGGCCGGCGTCTCGGCCGGGATTCACGTAGGCCTGACGCGCCAGCACTACGACGAGTCGCATGCGATCGGAATCTCATTCGTGCTCGCGGCGGCCGCGCTGACGCTGACGGCCGCAGCTCTCGCGCTCTGGCCGGATGCTGCCTGGCCGGCGGTTGCAAGCGCGGCGCTCTTCGCCTCACTGCTGGTCGCGTACGTCCTCTTCCGGGACGACCCCTTCGACGTGCTCTCGGCGATCACGAAGGCCGTGGAGGCGGCCGGTCTTGTGCTCTCGCTGGGGCTGCTCCGCATCAAGCCGGGAACCAGGCCCGGCGACCTCGCGCTTGCGTACTTCGGCTTCGCCTTCGTCCTCGCGCTCACGATCGCCGTGGGCGGGCACGGCCACGGGCACTGATCGTCGGCCGAAGCGAAGAGGGGGCACGGCGCTGGCTAGGCTGGAGCGCATGAACCGCCTTGCCGACGAGACGAGCCCGTACCTCCTCCAGCACGCCGCGAACCCGGTCGACTGGTACCCCTGGGGTGACGAGGCATTCGACCGCGCGCGCGAGGAGGACAAGGCGATCCTCCTCTCCGTCGGGTACGCCGCCTGCCATTGGTGTCACGTCATGGAGCACGAGTCCTTCGAGGACGACGCGACCGCGGCGCTTATGAACGAACGGTTCGTCTCCGTGAAGGTCGACCGGGAGGAGCGGCCCGACGTCGACGGGCTCTATATGGACGCCGTCGTCGCGCTCTCGGGTCAGGGTGGCTGGCCGATGACCGTATTCCTGACCCCGGAAGGCCGTCCCTTCTGGGGCGGCACGTACTTCCCACCCGAGCCGCGACAGGGCATGCCGAGCTTCCGTCAGGTGCTCGAGGCGATCTCGGACGCATACAGCAACCGCCGCGGCGACCTCGAAGAGCAGGCCGGGAGGCTCGTGGACGCGATCCGCGAGTCCAGCGAGCGCACGGGCTCGACCGACCCCCTGACGACGGGCCTTCTCACGGGCGCCGTGTCGTCGCTTCGCGCCGCATTCGACCCTGTGTGGGGCGGGTTCGGCGGGGCACCCAAGTTCCCGCCCGCGTCCACGCTGGAGCTTCTCCTGCGGATGCACGTACGCACAGGCTCAGATGACGCCCTCGCGATGGCGCGGCTGACGCTGGACCGAATGGCGGCGGGAGGGATGGTCGACCAGATCGGCGGAGGTTTTCATCGCTACTCCGTGGACTCGGTCTGGCTCGTCCCCCACTTCGAGAAGATGCTCTACGACAACGCGCTCCTCGCCGGCGCGTACCTTCACGCCTGGTCACTGACCGGTGACGAGCGCTACCGGCGAGTCACCGAGGAGACGCTCGACTACCTCGTCCGCGACCTGCGGCTTTCGGAGGGCGGCTTCGCCTCGGCCCAGGACGCCGACACCGAGGGCGTCGAGGGACTCACTTACACGTGGACTCCAGACGAGCTGCGCGAGGTGCTCGGCGAGGCGGCGGAGAGCTTCGGCCGGCGCTACGGCGTCACGCCAACCGGCAACTTCGAGGGTCGAAGCATCCTCCACCTCGCCGACGAGTCCGTCCCCGAAGACCCGGCCGCCCGCAAGAAGCTGCTCGAAGCTCGGATGGCTCGACCGCAGCCGCTGCGAGACGACAAGGCCATCGCCGCCTGGAACGGGCTCGCCCTGGCGGCGTTCGCGGAGGCAGGCCGCGTGCTCGCCCGCCCCGACTACCTCGAGGTCGCAAACCGGCTGGCGCTCTTCCTGCGAGAGGGGATGTCCGATCCCGAAGGGCGGCTTTACCGGAGCTACCGGGACGGCGAGGCGAAGATCGACGGCTACCTGGAGGACTACGCGGATGTCGCGAACGGTTACCTCGAGCTCTACTTCGCCACCGGCGAGCTCCGCTGGCTCGAGGAGGCGCGACTGCTCGCTCGTCATGCTCGGGAACGGTTCGGCGACTCGGAGCGCGGTGGCTTCTTCGTCGACGACCACGGGCTCGTGGCGCGGCGAAAGGAGTTCGACGACCACCCCACTCCCTCCGGGAACTCGATGATGTCCTACGTGCTTCTCCGGCTCGCTCGGATCTATGGCGACGACGAGCTCGCCCGCGATGCCGTCGGCGTGTTCCGCCTGGCGAGGTCGCTCCTGGAACGAGCGCCGGCAGCAGTCGGACATCTCCTCTGCGCCCTCGACCTGCATCTCTCACCTCCGCAGGAGGTTGCTGTGGTGGGATTCTCCGAGGAGCTCCGGCGGGCCGCCGTCGACCGGTACCGGCCGAACACGGTCTACGCCTTTGCGGCGGGGCCGGCCGACCCGGCGCTCGAGCGCGTGCCGCTCCTGGCCGGGAAGAGCCTCGTGGGCGGGCGCGCGGCGGCTTACGTCTGCGAGAACTTTGCCTGCCGCGCCCCGGTCACGGAGCCCGCCGAGCTCCGCGAGGCGCTCAGCGCGACTTGAGCAGCTTCGCGACGGCTTTCAGGTCTCGGATGAAGTCCCGCATCGCCTCCTGCCGCGCGGCTTCGTCCGGCGCCCGGAGGATGGAAGACGGATGCACAGTCGCCACGACGTTCGGGGCAAGCTCCGACTCCACGGGCACGCCGCGCATCTTGGTGACGCGGAACTGGCGCCCCAGCAGGGACTGGGCTGCGGTGGCCCCGAGGCAGACGAGGACGTCCGGCTGGACCACGTCGAGCTCGGCCTCGAGCCAGGGACGGCACGCGGTCATCTCGGCCCAGTTCGGCTTCTGATGGATCCGCCGCTTGCCCCGCGGCTCCCACTTGAAGTGCTTGACGGCGTTCGTCACGTAGACCTGCGAACGGTCGATCCCCGCAGCGGCAAGGCCCTCATCCAGGACCCGACCGGCGGGCCCCACGAACGGCCGACCGGCGAGATCCTCCTGGTCGCCCGGCTGCTCCCCGACGAAGACGACGTCGGCGTCCGCAGACCCTTCTCCGAAGACGGTCTGCGTCCCGAGCTTGTACAGGTGACAGGCAGTGCAGCCGGCTGCCGCCGCGCGGAGCTTGGGAAGCGTCGGTCGGTCAGGAACGAACGGCGCAGCGGTATCGAGCCCGAGCTGCTCTGGTGCCATCGCCGACTCATACCCGGACTGCGAGACGGTTAGTCGGGCTGGGCTACGCGGGAGCCTGTCGCCTACGACGTGCCGCAGCCCCGATCGACCCCGCAGTGATGAGCCCGATGAGGATCAGGAGGATCGTGAGATGCGCTTCACCGCCGTCGGTTGCAGCCGTCACCGCACTACTGAGCGGATCGGCGGCCTCTGTGCTGCCGGACCCAGATTCCCCTGCTCCCTGCGCCGGCTTCTTGAACATGGCGCTCGGAGCCCCGAGACGCGACGAGGTCGCCACTTCCTGGAGCTCGCTGGCGACCGCGGGTGAAACCGAGCCCTCGAGCTGATTGAGCATCGGCGCAGGCAGACCCCCTCCGCCAGAACCGCTGCCGCCACCCCCACCGACTCCTCCGTTCGCCGTCGGGATCTCCTCGTAGTATTGGTCGATCACCGGAGGGCTAGCCAAGGCGATGTTGGTGACGGCCAGCCCGATTACGACGACAAACGCAACGAGATACGCGCGGCGTTGTACGTGATCCACGGTCCTCAAACCTAGCACCCGAGCGGCTGGATGTTCCGGCTCTTCGTCGGCCTCAGCGAGAAGCCGACCGACGAGAGCGAGGACCTGACCCGCCGCGCCCGCATCCTCCCCGTGCTCGAGGTCGAGAAGTAGAACCGGCCTCGGAAGATGCCGTTCCCGTTCGTGCGGACGATCTTGACCGTCGTCCAGCCGCGCGACGTCTTCTTCTGGATCCTCACCCGGCCCGCTTTACCCCACGGAGTCCGGCCCCAGACGTAGGCGCCGCCGCGGCGCTTCAGCGCTACGAAGGGGAAGCGAAAGGCGCGCATGGCAGCTTTGGGTGGCCCGACGCGTCCGTTCCCACCGAAGGTGTACAGGCCTCCCTGGTACGGGATCTTCCCGCGCACGAACGGATAGTCCTTGAGCTGCGTCCACATGAGAACGCTGACGCCTGCCCGCCACATGCGATAGGGCGCCTCGGACACCCAGCGTGCGAGAAGAGCCGATGGGACGCCACACGGATCCGGTGGCTTCGAGTCCCAGGAGAACTCGGTGACCCAGAATGCCACCCTCCTCGCCGAGGCGATGCGGTGGCCCGCGATGGCCGCACGGAGGACGCGGCGTGCATCGGGAAGGTCGCCAATCGACACATCGTTGGCGCGGTAGGCCGAGTGGGTCGGGCCCCCCGCTGTATATGGGTTGTTCGACCAAATGTCGAACTTGATCGGCTTGGACAGCAGCTCGCGCATGAATGTGAGCGGTGGAATGGTCGTCTCGCCTTGGCTGCCGCGGCGACCGAACGGCGACGGCCCGCCCGCCTGGACGAGAATCCGAGAATCGAGCGCGTGGAGCCTCGTCGCAGCCCTGTTCACCATGTCCCGGTAGCGGGTGACAGAGACGTGAATGCCGGCCGAGTTCACGGCCGGGGACAGGAAGAAGACCGCGTTCGGCTCGTTCCAGACCCCCCAGGCACGAACCTGCGGATAGCGCCTGGCCGCCGCTTCCATGAAGAGGGCGAGCTGCTCGGGGTCCGGCCTATACGTGCCTTGGTTGTAGCCGCTCCGCTCCGGGCACGCGTGCGCGACATCCCCCCGATTGTCGCACTCGGCCCATGAAGGAGCGGCCAGAACGGTTACGAAAGGCTTCAGGCCGTGTGAGAGAGCGTTGCTTACCTGAGGATCGAATTCGTTCCAAAAATACGCAGGGTCGTTTGGGTCCGCCGGGTTCGTTGGCCGCCCGCGCGCGATGCGATTCCAGTAGAGGAGCAAGCGGGTGCGCGTCGTTCCCGCAGCCCGCGCCTTCACGAAAGCGATCCCCGGCTCCAGATACGAATACCCCACTCCGGGCCCGGCTGAGGAAGCCATCGGATCGTAGACGCCTGTCTGGAACGAGGTAGC
>DATLQD010000158.1:0-4012 GCA_035535315.1 Gaiellaceae bacterium | reverse complement strand
CCGTTCACCCAGCCAACCTCGGCCACCACGGCAGTTCCATGGCGGGTCGGCATGCGGCCGGAGTCTAGCGACCGGGCTTTGAGACGCGTGCCTCTATCGGACGCTGTGCGGAGCGTTCAAAAGCTCCCAGCCTTGCCGCAGGAACGGCGTCCGATCGACAACGGCGCCGATCTCGGACGGTGGATGGACGCCCTCGTCCGTGACGATCCGATCGATGAACTCGGCAGGCGTCAGGTCCCAGCCCTTCTCCTCCGGCTCCACGGGATCGTACGGGACGAGCTTGAGCGTCTCGCAGGCCACGACGACCGGCACACCTGCCTCCTTGGCCGCCTTGGCGAGTGCCTGGGTTCCGACCTTGTTCACCAGCGAGCCGTCGATGTAGACGCCGTCCGCGCCCACGAGCAAGAGGTCGACCGTCGCCACCGCGTGCTCGGCGTCCTCGTCGGCGAGGAGCTCGACGGTGAGGCCCTCGGCGGCGAGCTCCTCCGAGAAGGGCCGGCCCTCTCCGTGGGGCTCGGAGACGGTGCAGACAATCCTCGCAGGCTGTGCGTGCACGAGCGCCTCGCGAACTGTCGCGGACGCCGAGTGCGTCATGACCGTTCCTTTCAGGTCGTCGGAGAGGAGCACCGAGATCGAATGGGCGGCGCGGTCCTTCTGGGCGATCAGGGCCGACGCTTCCTCGACGAGGCGCTCGGTCGACCTGGAGGCCGCGACTACGCGGCCCACGGCCCCCGCGACGGCGCCCATCGCGGGCCGTGCCGACGCGAGCGCACGCCCCGCTTCGACCGGGTCGGCGCCGCCCTGAACGGCCTCCGCCAGCGCTTCGACCGCCTGGCGGGCAAGCCAGCCCGCGCCGTGCGTCGTATCCGTGGCGATCAGGTCGATTCGCTCGCTCAGATTGCGGTCCATGCGCTCGATGGGTCGCAGGCTAACAGGGAGAGCCTCCACGGCCTTGGTAGCCTCTGCCACGATGACGGAGGTCGAGACCGCCGCTGGGCCGCTCACAGCGCTCGCAGGCGAGCCGCGCCCCGAGATCTCGCTCATCGTCCCCGTCTACAACGAGGACTCGACGCTCGAGGACGTCTACCGCCAGGCGGTCGCTGCTCTCGAGACCCTCGGGCGCCCGTACGAAGTGATCCTGATCGACGACGGCTCCGCAGATGGGACCTGGGCGATCGTCGAGCGGCTCCACGACGCCGACCCGCATGTCCGCGGTGTCAGGTTCAAGCGGAACTTTGGTCAGCATCCGGCCATGCACGCGGGGCTGGTGCGAGCTCGAGGGGACATCGTGGTGACGATGGACGGCGATCTCCAAAACTCGCCGGCCGATCTCCCGAAGCTCGTCGCCGCCGTCGAGGCCGGGAACGACGTGGCCAGCGGGAGGCGCCGGGGCCGGGAAGATGCCTGGGGCCGGACCCTGCCCTCCCGGCTCATCAACCGCATGCTCCGCGGCTTCACGAACGTCGACATCGCCGACTTCGGCTGCGCCTTCAACGCCTATCGGCGAAGCGCGATCGAGCCTGTCCTCGGGTCGATCGGCAAGCAGAAGTTCACCAAAGCGCTTGTCCTCTCGGCCGGCGCGAGCGTCGTCGAGGTCGACCTCGAGCACCGGGCGCGCGAAGGGCAGTCGCGCTACTCGCCCTTCCGGCTCATCCGCCTCGCGCTGCACGTGCTGGCGGGCTTCTGGCCACAACCGATCCAGTGGGCAGGAGTCCTGATCGGCACGTCGTCATGCCTCTTGTCGCTCGCGGCGGCGATCTGGGGCGCGGTCATCTGGGTGGCCCGCGGCGACTTTCCGGGCCAGATCTTCCTGGGCGCTCTCGTCCTGGGAGTGCTGGGCATCCAGGGCTTCATCCTGGCCCTGGTCGGGGAGTACCTCGGCCGCATCCAGCGGGACGTGGAAGGCCGGCCCCTCTACACGGTCGAGCGCGAGCTCGGCTGAACCCGAGAGCGGCTGCGGCGGCTTGTGAGAGCCGCGGGCTAGACTCCGCCCGGCTATGGCTGCCAAGCGAGTGTTGGTCACCGGTGGCTGCGGGTTCATCCCCTCGAACCTCATCCGTCATCTGCTGACCCAGACGCCCTACGAGGTGGTGAACGTCGACGCCCTGACCTACGCGGGGAACCTCGACAACATCGCCGATCTCCTGGGTCACGAGCGGCTGACGCATGTGCACGGCGACATCCGCGACCCGGCTCTCGTGCGGGACGTCGTAGGCGGCGTCGACGTGATCGTGAACGCGGCCGCCGAGTCGCACGTGGAGAAGTCGATCGAGGACGGGGCCTCCGAGTTCGTGACCACCAACGTCGAAGGGACGCAGATCCTGCTCGATGCAATCCGGGAGGCGCCGGTCGAGCGCTTCATCCTCATCTCGTCGAGCGAGGTGTACGGAACGGCCGAGTCGGCTCCGATGGACGAGGAGCATCCGCTCAACCCGCGGAGCCCCTACGCGGCGACGAAGGCGGGCGGTGACCGGCTCGCGTACTCGTACCACGTCACGTATGAGCTTCCGATCGTGATCCTGCGCCCGTTCAACAACTACGGGCCCTTCCAGCACCCGGAGAAGGTCGTGCCGCGATTCATCACGCAGGCGCTTCGGGACGAGCCGCTCACGATCCACGGAGACGGGCACGCGAGCCGCGATTGGCTCTTCGTCGCGGACGATGCGCGGGCCATCGTGGCTGCGATCGAAGCCGACATTGGGCTGGTCGCGGGTGAGGTCGTGAACGTGGCCACCGGCATCGACCTGTCGGTGACCGAGATCGCGAACTACGTCCTCGAGGGCCTCGGCAAGCCGTCATCCCTCAAAGTGCATGTCGAGGAGCGCCCGGGCCAGGTGCACCGGCACATCGGGTCGGTCGAGAAGGCCAGGCAGCTGCTCGGCTGGGAGGCAAAGACGTCCTTCGAATCCGGCCTCGAGCGCACCATCGCCTGGTACGCGGAGAATCGGGCGTGGTGGGAACCGGTTCGAACACCGTCGACGGCAAGCGCCTCCTCGTCCTAGGCGCCGGTCCGGCGCAGCTGGGCCTCCTCCGCAGCGCCCGCGAGCGAGGCTGCCTGGTGATCGCGTGTGACCGGGATCCGGCCGCGCCGGGCTTCCGCTACGCGGTTCGAAGGGCGATCCTCTCGGCCGAGGACGAGACGGGGATCGAGCGCCTCGCGCGGGCGGAGGCCGTTCAGGGGCTGATCGCGCCCGGGATCGACTGGCCCGTCGCCGTTGCGGCCCGCATCGCGGCCCGCTTGCGGCTGCCCCACCCGCTCGGGCCCGAGACGGCTGCGGTCGCCGTGTCGAAGCTCCGCCAGCGGACGCGGTTTGCGGAGGCCGGAGTGCCTCAGCCGCGTTGGCAGCTGGTTCGCTCTTCCGAGGAGGTGCTCGAGGTCGATCCACCATGCGTTGTGAAGCCGCCCGACAGGCAGGGTCAGCGAGGGCTCTCGGTCGTGGACGACGCAGCCGGGCTTCCCCGTGCGATCGAGCTGGCCCTCGAGGCCTCCCGAAGCGGCGCCTGCCTCGTCGAGGAGCTTGTCGAGGGGCCGGAGATCACCGTCAACGCGTTCTCGGCAGACGGCGGGTTCCATGCGCTCACCGTGACCGACCGCCTCACGGCGGAGCCGCCGGCGTTTGGCGTCGCGCTCGCCCACGCCTGGCCTAGCGCGGTCGCCACGCAGGCGTGCACGGAAGCGGCGCGTGCCGCGGCCGAGGCGGTCGGCATCCGTGAGGGCCCGACCTACACCCAGCTCCGTATCGGCCCTGCCGGCCCCTGTGTTGTCGAGCTCGCCGCCCGCCTGGGGGGCGGCCACGACGCGGAGCTCTGCCAGGCGGCGATTGGAGTCGACCTGAACGGGCTTGCGCTCCGCGCTGCCTTCGGGGAGCCGGCCGAGGTGCCGGCGTCGAACCCCGTGGGCGGCGCCTGCGTCCGCTTCCTCGTGCCGCCCGAGGGGATTCTTCGAGCGGTCGAAGGCCTCGACGAGGCCGCGGCGGTGGACGGAGTCCTTGATGTCGCGGTGTACCGCGAG
>DATLQD010000157.1:0-54983 GCA_035535315.1 Gaiellaceae bacterium | reverse complement strand
CCGAAGATCGTGAGCGCGCATGACTCGGGCGCACGGCGGCGGCGAAGCCCTTCGAGAAGAGGGTTCTCGGTGTTCTCGGCGACCTCGGTCACGTCAGCGAGGGTCGGGGCTCTGTTTGGCCTGCTCGACGGCCTTGACCGCATGGCCGCCGAACTGGTTTCGGAGCGCGGCCGTGATCTTGGCCGCGAACGACTCCTCCTGGCGTGAAGCAAAGCGCGCGAAGAGCGCGGAGCTGATCACCGGTACGGGAACGTCCTCGGCGATCGCCTCGGCGATCGTCCAGCGCCCCTCGCCAGAGTCTTCCACGTAGCCCTCGATCCTTTCGAGGTGTGTCCCCTCCTTCTCGAACGCGGCCACGAGCAGCTCGAGGAGCCACGACCTGACGACCGACCCGTAGCGCCAGATGCCGGCGATCTCGTGCAGGTCGAGATCGAACTCCGAGCGCTCCATCACCTCGAAGCCCTCCGCGTACGCCTGCATGAGCCCGTACTCGATGCCGTTGTGCACCATCTTCACGAAGTGCCCGGCGCCCGATGGGCCAACGTGGGCGTACCCGTCCTTGGGCGCCAGCGTCCGGAACGCGGGCTCGACCTCCTGCACGGGCTCGTCGTCCCCGCCGACCATGAGGCAATAACCGACCTCGAGCCCCCAGACGCCGCCCGAGACGCCGGCGTCCACGAAGTGGATGCCTTTTTCTGCAGCCAGGCCGTGGCGGCGCTGGGAGTCCCGGAAGTTGGAGTTTCCGCCGTCCACGATCACGTCGCCCTCGTCGAGAAGGCCGAGAAGCTCCTGGAAGGCCCCTTCGGTCGGATCGCCCGCCGGGATCATGAGCCACACGACGCGGGTCGGTTCGAGCTGGCCCACCAGCTCCTCGAGCGAGGAAGCCGTGCCGCCGCCGCTCCGCGCGTAGGTGGCAAGCTCGTGCCCGTCCCCCTCGAGCCGCTTCACCATGTTGCCGCCCATGCGGCCGAGCCCGACCATGGCGAGCTTCATACTGCGAGATCCTCCCAGCGCGCCCGCGCAACCCGGAGCCCTCGCTCCTTGAGCGCCGCGTAGTCGCCTGCAGCCTGAGCTCTGATCAACCGGCCGAACCCGAACTCCTGGCCCGGAATAGGCAGCTCTTCGCCGGGATCGTCTACGACCTGGAGGAACACCCCGCTCGGCGGGCCACCCTTGTGGAGCTGGCCGGTCGAATGAAGGTAGCGCGGGCCGTACCCGTGCGTGACGACGCACCCCGTCTCGGTGCGGGCGCGGTCAACGAGCGCCTCGATGTGGCGGTCGTTCTCCTCGTTTGGCTCGACGAAGGCCAGGATGGCGACATAGTCGCCCTCTCCCGCCCCGGCGAACGGCACCCCCTCCGGCTCGAGCTCGGGATCGTCGCCCGAATCGAGGATCGCCTTCGTCCGGTCCTTCGCCTCCTGGACGTTGGGCTGGTCGAACGGGTTGATGCCGATCAGGGCCCCGGCGACCGCGGTTCCGAATTCCCACCGGAAGAACTCCTGGCCGAGCTCGTACTGATTCTCGACCCTGACCTCCTCGCTCTGTCGGTCGGGACCCTCCCCCATCTCACCGGGTGCGGGCACGAGGCCCTTTCCCTGTTTGCCGGTCGACTCCGCGATCAGCTGCTCGGCCCAAAGCCCGAAGCCGCCGGGGTTCGGGTTGATCTGCACCTTGTCCCGCCCCTCCCGCCAGCCGGTTCCGAGGCGCTCGCCGAGCTCGAGCCCGGGATTGCCGTCGTCCAGCCGGCAGGCCTCGACCATCTCGGCCGTCCTGAGCAAGAAACGCTCCAGGTCGACGCCCATGAGCGCCGCCGGCACGAGCCCGAACATCGAAAGCGCCGAGTAGCGTCCGCCGATCGTCGGCTCGCCCGGAAACGTGGCTCGGAAATCGCGCTCCCCGGCGGCCCGCTCGAGATCCGATCCCGGGTCGGTGACCGCGGCGAAGTGGCTCCCGTCCGCTACCTGCTCCCAGAAGTAGTCCATGTGCGAGCGCGTCTCGAGTGTCGAACCCGACTTCGACGAGACGAGGAAGAGCGTCTTCCCGAGATCGAGTCTTTGCTCGAGAGCCCGGATGGCCTTCGGGTGCGTCGTGTCGAGGACGTGGAAGCGCGCCGCCCCGAAGGTCTGCCGCAGCACCTCGGGCGCGAGGCTCGAGCCGCCCATGCCTGCCAGGACGACATCGGTGAGCCCGTCCTCGTACACACTGAGGGCGAACGCCTCGAGCTCCTCGATGCGCTCCTGCATCCGCAGGGGCTCGTCCAGCCAGCCGAGCCACCGGTTCTCGTCGACCCCGGTCCAAAGCGTCGCGTCGCGGTTCCAGATCCGTTCGACGAGCTCGGAAGTGCCGACCTGCATCAGGCCGCGACGAGCTCCCGGCTCGACTGTCGAATGCCCTCGAGGAGCTCTGCGAAGGAGTCTGCGAACTTCTCGACGCCCTCCCGCTCCAGGGTCTCGACAACGTCGTCGTAGTCGACCCCCGCCTTGGCCAGGTCTTCGAGCAGCTTGCGAACCCCGTCGAGATCGCGCTTGACGGTATTCGGGACCACCTTGCCGTGGTCCTGGAAGGCTTCGATGGTTTCCGGCGGCATCGTGTTGACGGTCATCGGGCCGACCAGCTCCTCCACGTACATCGTGTCCCGGTACGCGGGGTTCTTGGTCGACGTCGAAGCCCAGAGGCACCGCTGAGGCGAAGCCCCCTTGCCGGCGAGGAACTCCCAGCGCTCGCCGGAGAAAAGCTGCTCGTACCGCTCGTAGGCGAGCTTGGCATTGGCGATCCCGAGCTTCCCCCTCAGCTTGTCGTGCCCGCCGATTTCGTCGAGGCGCCTGTCCGTCTCCGTGTCCACCCTCGAGACGAAGAAGCTGGCGACGGACGCGACAACGGTTGGGTCTCCGCCGCCCGCCACGAGGCGCTCGAGTCCGCGGATATACGCCTCGGCGACCTCCAGGTAGCGCTGTAGCGAGAAGATCAGCGTCACGTTGATCGACTTCCCCTTGGCGATCATGTCCTCGATCGCGGGCAGCCCCGGCTTCGTCGCCGGGATCTTCACGAAGAGGTTCGGCCGGTCGATGAGCTTGTGGAAGCGAAGCGCCTGGGCCACGGTCCCCTCGGTGTCGTACGCGAGTGTCGGATCGACCTCGATCGAGACGTAGCCGTCCTTACCACCGCCCTCGTCCCAGACCTTGCGAAGGAGATCGCACGCGTCTGTCACGTCCTTGGCCGCCAGGCGGATGAAGATCTCGGTCGGATCCTTCTCCTCCTCGAGCACCTCCCGGAGCTGCTCGTCGTACGCGTCTCCGGAGGAGATCGCCTTCTGGAAGATGGTCGGATTCGAGGTGATGCCTACGACGGCATCCTCGCGCATCATCCGCTCGAGCTCCCCGCTCTGGATCAGGTCGCGCGAGAGGTTGTCGATCCACACGCTCACTCCCGCCTCCGAGAGCTGGTGCAGCCTGGACTTCGCCATGGTTCTCCTTCCCTAGACGCGCTGGCGTCGCTCGAGGAGCGACTGCGCGCGGCTTGCGATGTTCTCGGGCGTATAACCGAACTTCTCGAGGACGATCGCGCCCGGCGCCGAGGCGCCGAAGTGCTCGATCGACACGATCGCGCCGTCCATCCCGACCCACCGCTGCCAGCCGAGCGAGACCCCGGCCTCGACCGCGATCCGCTGGTCGACGTCGGGCGGCAGCACCGAGTCGCGGTAGTCCGAAGGCTGCTCCTCGAAGAGCTCCCAGCAGGGCATCGAGACAACCCGGGCCGAGACGCCGTCCTCCTGCAGCTTCTTCGCCGCCTCGATGGTCACCCAGACCTCGGAGCCGGTCGCGAGCATGAGCAACTCGGGCAGCCCGTTGTCGCTCTCGGCCTCCCAAACGACGTACCCGCCGCGGTCGGCGCCCGCGACCTGCTCGGGCTCGAGCACGGGCAGGTTCTGGCGGCTCAGGAGGATCGCGACGGGCCCCTCCGTGCGCGCGAGCGCGACCTTCCACGCGATCGACGTCTCGTTCGCGTCAGCCGGGCGAATCACCCAGAGGTTCGGGATCGCGCGGAGCGCTGCGTAGTGCTCGACGGGCTGGTGCGTCGGGCCGTCCTCGCCGAGGCCGACGGAGTCGTGCGTCCACACCCAGAGGACGGGAAGGCGCATGAGCGCCGAGAGCCGGACCGCGGGTCGCATGTAGTCGCTGAAGATCAGGAACGTGGAGCCGTACGGCTTCACGATCCCTCCGTGGACCGCGAGCCCGTTCACGATCGAGCCCATCCCATGCTCGCGCACCCCGAAGGGAACGTTCCGACCCGCGAAGAACCGCGAGAAGACTCCGGCGCCGTCGAAGGCGGTCTTCGTGGACTCGACCAGGTCGGCGGCGCCGCCGACCATCGTCGGCGTGAAGCCCTTGAAGGCCTCCATGACCTTCGAGCCGGCCGCGCGCGTGGCCATCGAGTCTTCTTCCGCCGGGTCGAACGAAGGGAGGGCCTCCGCCCAACCGGGCTTCGGCTGGCCGCGCCAGGCGAGATCCCAGTCCTCGGCCAAGGCTGGGTAGGTGGCGCACCAGTTCTCGAAGCGCCTGCGCCACTCGGTCTCGAGCTCGTCCCCCTTGTCGTAGAGCTTCATGTGCTCCGAAACCTCGTCCGGGATGAAGAAATGCTTGTCCGGATCCCAGCCGAGGATCTTCTTCGTCGCGCGCACCTCGTCCTCCCCGAGCGGCGCGCCGTGCGCCTTCGCAGTGTCCTGCGCGTGCGGCGCCGGGTAGGCGATGTGGCTGCGGACGATGATCAGGGACGGGCGCTCCTCCTCGTTCCTCGCGCGCGTGATGGCGCTGCGCAGCTTCGTCAGGTCGTTGACGTCGTCGACGTGCAGGACGTGCCATCCGTAGGCCTCGAAGCGCTTCCCCTTGTCCTCGTGGTCGAAGGAGAGCGCGGTCGTGCCGTCGATCGTGATCCGGTTGTTGTCGTAGAAGAAGACGAGCTTGCCGAGCCCGAAGGCGCCGGCCAGGGAGCAGGCCTCCGCCGAGACGCCCTCCATCAGGTCGCCGTCGGAGGCGATGCCGTAGACCCAGTGGTCGACGATCTCCTCCTTGGGCCTGTTGTAGCGCTGCGCGAGGAACTTCTCCGCCATCGCCATGCCGACCGCGTTCGAGATTCCCTGGCCGAGCGGGCCCGTCGTCGTCTCGATGCCCGGCGTCAGGAAGTGCTCGGGGTGCCCGGGTGTCAAGGACTCCCACTGGCGGAAGCGCTTGATCTCGTCGAGCGAAAGGTTGTACCCACAAAGGTGGAGCGTCGTGTACTGGAGGATGCAGGCGTGGCCCGCGGAGAGGACGAAGCGGTCGCGGTCCTCCCACTGGGGATTCGCCGGGTTCACGCGCATCGTCTCTCGGTAAAGGAGGTAGGCAAGCGGAGCGAGCGCCATCGCCGTCCCCGGATGCCCAGCGTTGGCCTGCTGGACGGCGTCCATGGACAGCGTTCGGATCGTGTCGATCGAAAGCCGCTCGATGTCGGTCACTGCCACCTCATTCGTTAGCTCGCCCGACGGGAGATAGGCCAAACCTTACTTGCGACCCTCTCGACCGCGGGCCTCGACCGGCCGGCGGGAGCGAGCGCGCATGCGACCATAGGAGGGTGGCCGTTCTGATCGCATCCAACCTCCGCAAGGAGCTCTCCGGAGACCCCCTCTTCGACCGGGTCTCCTTCAAGCTCGAGCGCCGCGACCGCCTGGCGCTCTCCGGGTCGAACGGCGCCGGCAAGACAACGCTGCTCCGGATGCTCACGGGCGAGACGTCGATCGAGGGCGGCAAGCTGGCCTTCGAGAAGGGAGCGCGGGTCGCGCTCCACGACCAGCGCCCTCCGCTCGAGCGCGGATTGACGCTGCGCGACTACGTGCTCGCGGGCGCGGCCGACCTGGTCGCCACCGAGCAGGAGCTCGCGCGCCTGGAAGGGGCGATGTCCGGGGGGGCCCACGACCAGGAGACGATGGCCGCGTACTCGGCCGCCCAGGCACGGCTCGAGCATGCAGGCGGCTACGACTGGCGCGACCGCGCGAGCTCGACACTTCGTGGGCTCGGGTTCCACAACGACGATCTGGACCGAAGCCTCCGCACGTTCTCGGGCGGCGAACTGACCCGTGCGTCGCTCGGCCGCGCGCTCGCGGGGGACCCCGACTTGCTGCTCCTCGACGAGCCGACGAACCATCTCGACATCACGAGCCTCGAATGGCTCGAGCGCGAGCTGGCGAGCCTCGACGCCGCGTGCATCATCGTCGCGCACGACCGTTGGTTTCTCGAAGCGACCACGAACGCAACCCTCGAGCTCGAGGCCGGCCGGTCCACGTACTTTCCAGGGCCGTGGCACGCCTGGCGCCGCGAGAAGGCCGAGCGGGCCGCTCACGCGCAGAAGACCGCCGAGCGGGTGGCACAGGACATCCAGCGACTCGAGCGCTTCGTGGAGCGGTTCCGGTACAAGAAGTCGAAGGCGAAGCAGGCGCAGGCCAAGCTGACCCAGATCGGCAGACTCGAGAAGGAGCACACGGAGGCCAGCGACGAGGTGGCCCTCCTCTCGCGCCGCCGGCGCGGCCTCGGCTTCGACTTCCTGGAGCCACCCAGGAGCGGCCGCACGGTCCTCGAGGTCGAAGGGCTCGAGGTCGCGGCAGGAAGCAAGCACCTTCTCAGCGACGTTACGCTCGCGCTCGAGCGCGGCGAGCACGTGGCGCTCGTGGGCCCGAACGGCTCCGGCAAGACGACCTTCCTCGAGACCGTCCTCGGACAACGCGGAGAGATCGAAGGGAAGGCGCGGCTCGGGCACGGGGTGGAGGCGGCCTACTTCTCCCAGCACGAGGCGGAGCTGGACGAGCGCGGGAGCGTGCTCGACTGCGTCCAGTCGATGACGACCCTCTCCCGCCCGAAGGCGCAAACGCTCCTGGGTCGCTTCCTCTTCTCGGGCTGGGAGGTCCACCAGAAGCCGGTGACGGCGCTCTCCGGAGGCGAGCGGCGCCGGCTCGCACTGGCAATCCTGGTCGCCTCCGGAGCGAACTTCCTCGTCCTCGACGAGCCGACCAACCACCTCGACCTGGAAAGCCGCGAGGCCCTCGAGGAAGCCCTCGAAGGATTCCCTGGAACTGTTCTCCTCGTCTCGCACGATCGTGCGCTCCTCGATGCGATCGCTCAGAGGACCGCCGCCGTCGAGGAGGGGACGATCCGCGTTTACGACGGCGGGTGGGCCGACTACCTCCGCCAGCGCGAGGAGCGCGAAGCGGCTCCGCCCGAACGCCAGGCCAAGGAGAAGAAGGCAAAGCCGCCCTCCGACAGCCGGAAGAATCGCCCTCGCCCTCTCGACGAGATCGAAAGCCGGATCCACGCGCAAGAAGCGCTGATCGCGTCGCTCGAGACGCGGCTGGCGGAGGATTGGGCGGACGCGGACACGATTGCAGCCCATCGGCACGCCCGCGAAGAACTCGGACAACTCCTAGGACGCTGGGAAGAGCTCCTCGACGAGGTCGGCGCCTGACGGCACAGCCTCTAGAAGCCAGCGACGCCCGTCCTCGAGCGCTGCGGCCATCGGGGTGACGCCGCTCGCCTGGGCAGCGTCGAGGACGCGAACCGTCGTCTCGGCGACGATGGCTTCGATCCGCGCCAGAGCCGTCGGGGCGTCGTCGCCCGGCTGCAGGCTCTCGTAGAGGTGGACGCCGCCGGAGTTGGCGACGAAGTCAGGAAGCGCGACGATGCCACGGGCGTGCAGGGCCTCGATCGCGCCCGGGGCGTAGGGCACGTTCGCTCCCGGAGAGACGACCGCGCAGCGAAGTCTCTCCACCACCCCCGGCGTCACCGAGTCCGGCCGCGCGCCCGGGACGACCACGTCGCAGTCGAGGGTGAAGAGATCTTCGTGAGGGCGATGCGGCACCGTGGCGTGGCGCACGAGGCCGTCCCTGTGGCGGGAGCGGAGCTCGAGCAGTGCCTCCACGTCGAAGCCGCTCGGATCGGCGATACAGCCCTCGATCGTGCTTAGGCCGACCACCCTGGCTCCCCCCCGCACGCAAGCCAGAGCGGTGCCGGCGCCCACCTTTCCGAACCCTTCGATCGCGACCGCCGCTCCCTCCAGGCTACCCCCGTGCCGGGCGAGAGCGGCCGCGGCCGCGGCCACGACGCCGTGGCCCGTTGCGAGGTCGTCCATGCCCATTCCCTGATAGGTCTGCGCCCAGAGCGGAAGCTCGGCATCCGGGTCCTCGACGAAGTCCGCGGGGTGTGTGCCCATGTCCGGGCCCGTCAGGAAGGAGTCCTTGAGTGGCTCGAGCGCCCGGAAGTAGGCGGCGAGCACAGCGGCACGGTCGCCACCTCCGAACCGCAAGCCCGCCTTCGCACCCGCATAGGGCAGGCGGCAGGATGCGAACTTCCAGGTCATGGCCCGCGCGAGCCGGGCGACCTCTTCCACGCTGACGTCAGGGATCATCCGGGTCCCGCCCGCAGACACCGGGAAGAGCTCGTGGTCGACGACGACGACAGCGTCGAGCCCGACTTCGTCGTCCCGTAGCTCGATGATGCGCGCGGGTGTACGGCCCTCGGCCACGCGGGCTAGCTCTTCGGCGGCGGGTCGAAGGTGGCGATAAGGGCCTCGGCCACCACGCGCATGGGCCGGCCCGATCGCTGACTTGCACCGCGCAGCCGCGCGAAGGCCTCCTGTTCCGACAGCCGCTCGCGCTCCATGAGCAAGCCCTTTGCCCGCTCGACGACCTTCCGAGTCGCGAGCGCCTCTCCGAGGGACTCAGCCTCCTCGCGGAGCGCCTCGAGCTCGGCGTGGCGAGCCCGCGCGGCCTCGATGGCCGGCAGGAGGTCGGTCTCGCGGAACGGCTTGACGAGGTAGCCGAAAACACCCGCCTCGACCGCACGCGAGACGAGCTCGTTCTGGCCGTAGGCAGTCAGCATCACAATCGGAATGGGGCGCTCAGCGAGGATCCGGCGGGCCGCTTCGATGCCGTCGAGGCCCGGCATCTTGACGTCCAGGATCGCGAGATCGGGCGCCTCGCGCCGCGCGAGCTCCACCGCCTCCTCGCCGTCCTTCGCCGCAGCACAGACCACGAACCCCGCCGCCTCGAGGATCTTCTCGAGATCGAGTCGGATGATGGTCTCGTCCTCGGCGACCAGGATCCGAAACGCCATCAGCTGCGCGGTATATAGGCGCCGGGGCGCGAGCCGATGACGACGTACGACAACCCCTCGGGGCCGGCAATCACCTGGCGCGTCTGCTCCGGAGGAACGAACACGTACCGGCCCGGCGCCAGAGCCTCTTCCGCGTCCTCGATCACGATGAATCCACTGCCGGCGAGCGGGACGTAAACCTCCTCCTGGCCTGAATCGAGCTCGTCGTGGGCGCGGCCTTCGAATCCTGGCGGAGAGTCGTACTGGTTGATGCCGAACGCCGTCACACCGAGGCCTTCGCGGATCGGCTTCCGGCGGCCCTCGAACTCACTCGCGTCGGCGACCCGGTAGGCCATCAGGCTGGAAAGGTCACCTCGGCGCGGAGACCGCCGTGGTCTTCGAGCCGCAGTGTCCCGCCGAGCTCGTCGCGGACGAGCGCGCGGACGATCGAGAGCCCGGTGCCGTCGCCGTTCGGCTGAGTCCACTCACCGTTGTCCGAAACGCTGAGGAGCGCACTCCCATTCCGTCGCGCGAGGCGGACCCGGATTTCGTCGCCGCCGTGTTCGAGCGCATTCTGGAGAAGCTCCGCGAACACGAGCGCTAGAGCCGTAGCGCGTCCACCCTGGAGGGAGACAGGCTCGACCTGCGATTCGACGTGCTTCTCGGCTCCGAGCCCTTGGACGAGCATGGCGCGCAGCCGCTCGACCAGCTCCCCGAGATCGACGTCATCGTCGCGCTGCTCCGTCAGCACCTCGTGCACGGCGGCGATCGCGAGGATTCGGGTGACCGAGTCCTCGAGCGCCTTGCGCGCGTCGGTTCCGGGGGCCCGCGCCTGGAGGCGAAGAAGGGACGCGACGGTCTGAAGGTTGTTCTTCACGCGGTGGTGGATCTCCTGGGCGATAACACCGCGCATGACGGCCCGGCCGTGCTCGAGCGCGACTGCCGCGTGGTTCGCGATCGAACCGAGCAGCTTGGCCTCGTCCGCCGTGAACGGCGTGTCGCGGTCGCAGACAAGCTCCCCGATCTCTCGGCCCTTCCAGCGCAACGGAAGCCTGATCGCGTGAGCGCCGGGCCGCCCCTCCGGCCACGCGATCTTGCCATCCTCGAGCACGAGCGCCGCACCGGTCGCTGCAACCGCGGCCATCGTCGTCTGCACGATCGCGCTCAGCGACTCCTCGAGGTAGAGCGACTCGGAGACCGCCTCGGAGATCTTCGCCAGCGCCTCGAGCTCAGCCACCCGTTGCTGCGCGTGCTCATACAGCTTTGCGTTCTCAATCGCCTGCGCAACCTGGCCGGCGATGGCCATCAGGAGGTCGATCTCGGCCTCGTCGAACTCACGGGGCCTCTCGGTGCGCACGTTCAGCGCGCCCTCGAGCCGCTCCTTTGCGAGGATCGGCACGGCCAGGATGGACTGGTACTGCTCCTCCCGGAGGTTTGGAAAGCTCTTGAAGCGCGGATCGAGGTGTGCCTCTCTCGGGATCATCACAGGGACTCGTTCCGCCGCCGCGGCACCCGTGATGCCCTCTCCCGGGCGCATCTTCGGAACCCGCGTCATCTCGTCCACCCGCGTTCCGCACGAGGCGCGCAGGACGAGCTCGTCTGCCGCCTCGTCGTAGAGGTAGACAAAGCAGGCGTCTGCTTCGAGCGCCTCGGCAACCCGCGCGGCCACGAGATCGAAGAGCTCTCCGAGATCGAGGGTCGAATTGACGGCCGCGATCGTCTGCGTGACGAGCCGGAGGTGCCGTTCGGACTGGTTCACGGCACGGTGGACGGCGAGTCAGCGTGGACGACCCGGCGCGCGGCCGCACGCCCGCTTGCGATCGCGCCTGCGATCCAGCCGCCGTGCTCTTCGGCGATGTCCGAGCCCGCGAGCATCACCCGGCCACGACGCTCGTTCCCGTCGAATAGTCCCTCGGTCACCCAGCCGGGCCTGGCAGCAAGCCAGGTCCCCTTCGACCATGGATCCTCGATCCAGTTGTGGGCGTCGACCGCGAGCACGTAGGCATCCGGCGCGTAGACGTGAATGGCCGCCTCGAGGGCGTTCGGATCACTCAGGTCCAGCCCGGCGGTCTCGTGCCCGAAGCCGACGACGAGTGTCCCCTCGGGAACAACGCGCTCGGTTGACAACCACTGAAGAGGAGTCCCGAACCCCAGCGCCAGAAGCCCTGCAGGAACTCCCTCCACGAGTGCCCAGACCTTTAGCGAGCGGCCGGCGTGCTTCTCTCTCGCCATCCGAGCCAGGCCCCGAGGGAGCGGCGGATCGAAGTCGATCGCTTCGAGCGCATTCACGGGGACCGAGACGACGACGGCGCCGGCACGCACTTCCTCGCCCGCGTTCGTCGTGATGACGACCTCATCGTCGCGCTCCTCGATGCCGGTCACGGGCGCCGAAAGCCTCACTTCGGTGTCGGCGTCCTCCACCAGCGCGTCGAGGAGGCTTTCGGTTCCATCGGCGAAGCACTCGGAAATCTCGTCGTAGAGAGACCAGACGTCGCCGCCGTTCGCCGCGAAGATGCCGAGAAACTCGATCATGGACACGTCCGCCGGATCGGCGCCGCTCATGAACGAGGCCCACGCGAAGAGGAAGTCCCGGGTCGCGTCCGGAAGATCGTCACCCAGCCAATCCGGCACGGAGACGTCGTCGCGCTTCAAGTCGATGTCACCCGAGGCGACCGAAAGGCGGCGGAGCGTGCGCTCCAGCACCGCCCCCTCGCTCTGCGGGACAGGAAAGCCGTGCCGCGTCACACCACCCGTGTGCCAGCGGGAGCTCTGCCTGGTCGCCGCCGGGACGACGCGAATGCCGTAGCGATCGACCTCCTCGGCAAGGGGCGGCTGCCGGGAGAGGGAGAACCACGTTCCGCCCAGCTCGACGCAGTGCTCGGTGCCGGCGAACCGCCGGTACCACGTGCGCCCCCCAAGCCGGTCTCGTGCCTCGAGGACGACGACGGACCGCCCAGCGGCGGCGAGGTCGCGTGCGGCGGTCACTCCGGCGAAGCCTCCACCGACGATCGCGACGTCAAAGGTCATGAGCTGACACGGGCAGTTGACTCGTGCATCGCAAGACGATGATAGGCGCCACAAGCCGTTCGCCTCCTCTGACGAAGTGTGCGCCATCCGGACGTTCTCGAGGCGTAGGCTGAACGCGGTGGGTGGTTCGCGGTCGGCCCGAGGACGACCGGAGCGGAATAGGGCGGTCGACCGCCTTAACGACCACGAGCCACCTTTGCAGGGGGCTCGCGATCGGCCGTCAGTACGTCCCCGCTTCGAAGAGAAGCGGTGACACAGGTGTACCCTACTTGGACGCCTTCCAGTTCACAAGACCGGGAGGTACTTTTCGAGCTCCCAGGGCGTGAGCTGCACCCGGTAATCGTCCCATTCCTTGCGCTTCAACTCGACGTAGCGGGAGAAGACGTGGGGCCCCAGCGCCTTGCGGGCGAGCTCGGACTCCGCCAGCTCGCCGATCGCCTCGCCGAGCGTCTCCGGTAGTGCCACGATGCCGCGCTCGCGCCGCTGCTCGGCCGTCAGGTGGTAGAGGTTCTGCTCCATCGGAGCCGGGAGCTCGTAGCCCTTCTCGATTCCCTCGAGTCCGGCATGAAGGAGGGTCGCGAACGTCAGGTAGGGGTTGCAGGCTGGATCGGGGCAGCGGATCTCCGCCCGGGTCGCCTGCTCCTTCCCGGGGTGGTAGAGCGGGATCCGGATGAGCGCCGAGCGGTTTCGCCGCGACCAGGCGCAGTACACGGGCGCTTCGAAGCCGGGTACGAGGCGTTTGTAGGAGTTCACCCACTGCGCGAACACCGCCGAGATCTCGCGGGCATGGCGAAGCTGGCCCGCGATGAAGGCCTTGCCGACCTCCGACAGGTGCCAGTCGTCCTCGGCGTCGAAGAACGCGTTCTTGCCGTCCGTGAAGAGCGACTGGTGCGTGTGCATGCCGGAGCCGTTCTCACCGAAGAGCGGCTTCGGCATGAAGGTGGCGTGGACGCCGTACTTCTGAGCCATCTCCTTGACGACGAGGCGATACGTGAGGGTGTGGTCGGCCATGTCGAGGGCAGGCTGGTAGCGAATGTCGATCTCGTGCTGCGAGGGCCCGACCTCGTGGTGTGCGTACTCGACCGGAATCCCCATCGACTCGAGCGCGAGGATCGTCTCCTTGCGAAGCTCGGACGCAGCGTCGAGCGTCGTCATGGAGAAGTAGCCTCCCTCGTCGAGGGCCTGGGGGTCGGACCCGTTGTCCTCGAAGAGGAAGTACTCGAGCTCAGGGCCGACGTTGAAGGTGTCGAAGCCGAGCTCGCGCATTCGCGCGAGCGCGCGCCGCAGCACGTGGCGCGGGTCGCCCTCGTACGGCTCCCCTTCGGGCGTGACGACGTCGCAGATCATCCTGGCGACCTTTGACTCGCCGGAGCGCCACGGCATCATCTGAAAGGTCTCCGGATCGGGAATCGCGATCATGTCGGACTCCTCGATCGCGTTGAACCCGGAGATCGAAGAGCCGTCGAATCCCATGCCGTCGTCGAGCGCGCCATCGAGCTCGCTCGGAGTGATCGCGAAGCTCTTCAGGTGCCCCTCGATGTCCGTGAACCAAAGGAGCACGAACTTGATGTCTTCCTTCGCAACCCGCTCCACGATCTCCCGCCGCTTGGCGGGCTCGCTGGTCGCTCGATCCTCCCGTTCCACTGTCGCCATTTCACGCCTCCTTAAACGAAAAGAGCCCCGGGCGCGGACGCCCGAGGCAACGTCGCCTCGACCTCCGGATCGTACTCGGTGGACGGCCTGTGCGCAATCCGACCACGGAAATTGGCGCCGAGATCAGCCAGAGCGCTTGAGCTTCCCGTGGCGCTTGGCGTATACCTCGCCGCGGTGGAACACGTAGAGACCGAGCGGGATCGAGGCAGCGCCGATCACGAGCAGCGGCCAGAGGTCGTCCCAGAGATTTGACACGCTGGCCCCGTCGAGGATGGCGGCCCGGATGCCTTCGAGCGCATAGGTCGCGGGCGAGACGATCGAGAGGGCCTGCATCCAACCGGGAAGGATGTCGACGCTGTAATAGACACCCGACACGACGAGCAGCGTCCCCTGCGCGATGAAGCCGAGCTGCGTCCCCTTCTCGGGCGATATGAGCGGCAGGACGGCCGTCATCATGCCGATCCCGATGAACGAGATCGACGCAACGAGCAGGATGAGGAACGCGCCCGTGAAGTTGGCTCCGGGAAAGCTCAGATCGAAGAAGAGGGCGACGAGCCCGAAGAGGAGCAGTGTCCTGAAGAGGCCGTAGAGCACCGCGAAAATCCCCATCCCGAAGAGATGCGTCGGCCGAGCCAACGGAGCCATGAACGTGTACTCGATCGTCCCCTCCCAGCGCTCCCAGGCGACCGTCTCGGTGAGGATCTCGAAGACCGCCGACAGGTACGCCCAGATGACCGCGCCGATCAGGAGGATGACCGTCTGGCGGTTCACATCCAGCCGGCCACCCGCTGCCTCGATCCCCTTTGCGATGAAGACGATGGTCAGCGTGTTCGCGACCGACCAGACGAACCACGCGATCTCCCACCAGACGTAGCGCTTGACGAGATAGGCATTTCGCTCGACGACACCTCCGAGCCCGATCAGCTCACGGCGAAACCCACCTTGCAGGGCGCTCATCAGTCCTCCTCCTCTTCCTGCTCGTCCTCGAACGGGCGACCGGTGGCGGCGAAAAACGCTTGCTCGAGCGTCTCGGCCTCGTACTTGGCCAGGATCGCCTCGACGGTCGCGAGGCACACCAGCCGCCCCTCGTCGAGGATGCCGACGCGATCGGCGAGGGCCTCCGCCTCGTCCATGTCATGCGTGCAGAGCAGGATCGTCGCGTCGTGCTCCGCCCGCACCTCACGGATGAACTTCTGCACCTCGAGCTTCGAGCGCGGATCCAGGCCGGTGGTCGGCTCGTCGAGGAGCAGGAGGACCGGCGAGGTCAGAAGGGCGCGCGCGAGCGCCACCTTCTGCTGCATGCCGCGCGAAAGGTTCTGCATCGGCTCCCCCCGGCGCTCCGCCGGGAATCCGACCCGACCGAGGATCTCCGGGATCAAGCTTTTTGTCTCGCGGGCGGTCAACCCGTAGAAGCGGGCCGCATAGGACAGATTTTCGGCCGACGACATCCGCTTGAAGAAGGAGGCCTCTACCGAGACGCGGTTGACGAGCCGGCGCACGGCCCTGGCCTCGCGGACGACGTCGTGACCGAACACCTCGGCGCTTCCGCCGTCGTGGAGGAGCAGGGTTGCGAGCAGACGCACCAGCGTCGACTTCCCCGACCCGTTCTGGCCGAGAATCGCGACGCACTCGCCGCGCTCCATGTCGAAGCTGACGTCACGGAGCGCCGGGACACGCCGTCCGCGCAGCCGGAAGCCGTGTCCGTCGCGGCGGACGAACTCCTTGCGCAGATCAGAGACGTGAACGGCGTTCATGCATGCTCCTTCGGGTCGAGAGTCGGACGAAAACGGCAGGGCAAAAGTGGGCCGAGGAGGGCCCCTGCACCTGGTGTCTCAGACTCTGCGAGTGAACATGCCGGGACGACGATACCGGCTCTCCTTTCGTCCGTCCAGCGCGCGCGATACAGTGTTTCGCGCCGGCCCTGAGGAGGGGGCCGGCGACAGGCGACGGAGCCTCAGCGATCTCTCGGGATCCCTGGGGCTTTTTCATTGGTCCAGAAGGAGGCGCGCATGCAGGAGACGACGACCAAGCACTACCTGGCGAACGGGACGCGGCCGGAGCCCGAGGAGGCGGTCGCCTGGGCGATCGAGACGAAGACGAAGATGGTCGACCTCAAGTTCTGCGACCTGCTCGGATCGTGGCAGCACATGACTCTGCCCGTTTCCGCGTTCGACGAGTCGGCGTTCGACGAGGGACTCGGCTTCGACGGCTCGTCGATCCGAGGATGGCAGGGGATCGCGGAGAGCGACATGCTCCTCATGCCGGATCCTGCTTCCGCGACGCTCGACCCGTTCGCGGCGGAGCCCACCCTCTCGCTCGTCTGCGAGATCGCCGACCCGCTCACGGGAAAGCCCTACGCCCGCGACCCGCGCCGCGTCGCCCGCCGCGCGGAAGAGCACTTGAGAGAGACCGGGATCGCCGACACGGCGCATTTCGGGCCAGAGTGTGAGTTCTTCGTCTTCGACGCCGTCTCTTACACGCTCGACGTGAACCGAGCCGGCTACGAAGTCGACTCGACCGAAGGGCACTGGAACTCGGGCCAGCCCGGGCTCGGCTACACCGTGCGCGAGAAGGGCGGCTACTTCCCCCCGGCGCCGCACGACACGCTCTCCGACCTACGCACGGAGATGGTGCTGACCCTGGAGCGCCTCGGCATTCCCTGCGAGTTCCACCATCACGAGGTGGCCTCAGGCGGCCAGTGTGAGATCGATCTGCGCTACCAGCCGCTCCTGCGGATGGCCGACCAGGTCATGTACTACAAGTACGTCGTCCGAAACGTCGCCCGGGCGGCCGGGAAGAGCGTCACCTTCATGCCGAAGCCGTTGTACGCGGACAACGGGTCCGGCATGCACACCCATCAGTCGCTCTGGCTCGAGGGCACTCCCCTCATGGCCGACAAGTCGGGCTACGCAGGCCTCTCGAAGCTGGCCCGCTGCTATATCGGCGGACTCCTCGCCCATGCGGGCGCCCTGCTCGCCTTCTGCGCCCCCACGACGAACTCCTACCGAAGGCTCGTCCCGGGCTTCGAGGCGCCGGTAAATCTCGTCTATTCGCAGCGGAACCGCTCTGCGGCGATCAGGATCCCGATGTACTCGAGCTCGCCGAAAGCGAAGCGGATCGAGTTCCGATGCCCGGACGCAGTCGCGAATCCGTACCTCGCGTTCTCGGCGATGCTGATGGCCGGCCTGGACGGGATCAAGCGGGACCTGGACCCAGGGGCCCCGTCCGACTTCGACCTCTTCGAGGAGGCCACCGGCGATAGAGCCCAGGTGCCGGGGTCACTCGCGGAGGCACTGGCCGCGCTCGAGGCCGACCACGACTTCCTGCTGGAGGGCGACGTCTTCAGCGAAGACCTCATCCGTACCTGGATCGACTACAAGCGGGAGAACGAAGTCGATGCGGTCGCCCTGCGGCCCCATCCAGCCGAGTTCGCGCTTTACTACGACGCCTGAAAGGAGGGGCTGGACTTGTCCAGCCCCTAACCGGTGGGAGCCCTACGCGAAGGCGGTCAGGTACGGCTGCCAGCGATCCGGGATTCGTGGCGCCGAGAGCGTCACGAAGAGCGCGGGCGCGGGGGGCCGAGGGTTCCTTTGGAGGCGCATCTGCACCTCGTCGGGTGTCCGGTTGCCCTTCCTGAGGTTGCAGGGCGCGCACGAGGCCACGACGTTTTCCCAGATCGACTCGCCGCCTCGGGATCGCGGCACAACGTGGTCCAGGGTCAGCTTGCCGCTTTCCGAGCCGCAGTACTGGCATTGCCAGCGGTCCCGGGCGAAGAGGGCGCGCCTCGAGATCTTCCGCTGAATCGCGTTCGGGACCCGGACGTACGAGAGGAGCCTGATCACGTGCGGCCAGACGAATGTATCCGCGGCCGAGCGCAGGGGCTTGCCAAGGTGCTCGATGATCTCGGCCTTCCCCTTGAAAACGAGCACGTGGGCACGCCGCACCGTGCACACGTTGAGCGGTTCGTAGCTCGCATTGAGGACGAGAACCTGACCCATTTGCCTCGCGAATCGTACTGAATCGCGAACCGGCCGAAGCCGCGCTCAGCAGGGTTCTTAGGCTTGCGGAAGCACCAGCTCGAGCACGTTCTCCCCGACCGACACGAAACCACGCCCGCGATAGAAGTCGTGCGCGCGACGGTTCTCGTCCTCGACGACGACCTGGAGCGTGGCCGCCCCCTGTGAGATGGCGTAGCCCTCGGCGTACTCGAGGAGGCGCTTGCCGACGCCCTCGGCTTCGTGCTCAGGGCTCACGAAGAGCTGGTCGACTCGCGCAGACACCTCTGTCAGCTCGACTGCGACGTAGCCGGCAGGTGCGCCGCCCACCTCGGCCACGAAGACGGTCTCGCCCTCGAGAACGTCGAGCGTACGCCGGTCTGCGCCCCGGTCGAGCCGGGCCAGGCCGAAGAGGAGGGGCTCATCCTCGCGGCGAAGGGGCCGGACGTCCACCCGGACCTCGATCACAACGCCATCGCCCGGTCGACTGCCTCCTGCTCCTCCGGTGAGAGCGCGATCGGCGCACGGCCACGATCGAGCTCCTTCACGTAGATGCGCGCGTAGTCGCGGCCCTGGATCGCGCTGACGACGATGCCCGACCGGACTCCGTCCAGGAAGGCGAGTGAAGCCGATTGGTGCCCGCCGACGTCCTCATACGCGTCGTAGCGAACGATCGACGTATGCGAGAGGCAGCCGTCGATCCGCTGGTCGAGCCGCGAGAGTCCGACGGCGACCTCGTCGACGGCCCGGTGCAAGTCATCGATCCGACCCTGAAGGGACACCGCGAACTCGACGAGGTCGCCTTTCGTGCCCCCGAGGAGGACAAGCTGGTCCTGCCTGACCCGGCGAAGCTTGAGATAGAAGCCCAGCACGAGCAGGAAGGCGAGCACCGCCGCGGCGGCAGACCCGACTGCGAGCCAACCGGTAACCGCGTCGCCAGGAGGCACTAGGCGATCCTCCGAATCCGGCTTCCAGATCTAGCCGAACGAGAAGATGACCGGGTACTCGACCGTGTTGTTGCTCGTGTTCTGCTCACCCTCGACTGGGAGTACGTTAACTCGGACCGTCGTCCGGGTCCCGAACGGGAGTGTGCCGAGGTCGCGGAACACGACCGACTTCGTCTTGCTGGGGTCGATGATCGCGATGGTCTTCGTACGCTTGATCGGCTGGGTGCCGCCCTGGATCGTGAGGGTCACTTCGACCTGGGTCTCCTGGCTGTCGCCGCTGTTTCGCACCGCGACCTCGAACGCCAGGCGCTCAGAGGCCTCGACGGTGTTCTCATCCGTCGGCGAGAGGCGATCACCGCCCGGGAGGACCCGGACACCGTCGATCTGGTTGCCGTGGAGGCCTCCGCCCGGGCTCTGAGTCAGGCGCTTGACGACGAGCTCCCAGGAGGATGCGGTCGCGAGCTCAGGCGTCGTCAGGAAGGCCGAGTCCGGCACGTCCACGCCCGTGATCCCCTCCTCTCTGAGAATCAGCTGGGAAGGGGTCCGGAAGAAGTCGTCGTAGACGACGTCGCTCGCGACGAAGCGGGCGGACTGCTGCGCGAGCGACTTGCCGGCCTGGGTCGCGTCGGAGGCGGCGGTGATCCGGGCGAAAGCCTGGGCGAGGCCTGCGAGACCGCTCACCCGGAGCGCCATGGTGTCGACGAGGCTCTCCTGTTGCTCACGGAGCGTGCCGGGCGGATCGAGGCCCTGCGCCTGCGTCACGACCTGCGCTTGCTGATTTCGAAGCCCATCGAGCCGGTCCTGGAGGTCCTGGAGCTTCAGCCCGGGTGTCGCGATCAGTGTGTTCAACTGCTTGCCGATCTGCTCGGAGTCGCTGGTCACCTTGTCGACGTCGGCCATGTAGCTCTTGTACGCATCGACCTTCTGGTCGTTTCGACAGCCGTTCACCCAGAGGACGAGCACGACGGCAAGGATGATCGCCCCCGCGATCAGGGCTGCGAGGCGCACAACCGGGGGCGCGGTCCCGCCTCCGGGGGGACGCCGCGGCAGCCGGCGGGGCTTCGGACCACGCGGCGCGTCCTCTGTCGCCGACGCTTCCCTCGTCGGGGCGTCGTCGAAGAAGTCGAATTCGATTTCTTCGCTGTCGCGTCTGTCGCGATCGATCACGGCCGTGACCTGGCGAGGGGGCGGAAAGTCGGCGGAGTTTACCAGCGTGACCGGCGATTACATCACTTTGCGGGGCAAATGGAGGACTTCGCACGCGAAGGAACAAAGGCGGAAGCCCGTGCAGACAGCCACCGCTCTTCGCACCGCCGACCTGGTCCTCGGGCGCTACAGGCCCCTTCGCCCGCTCGGAAGCGGCGGCTCGGGCTCCGTCTGGCTGGTGCGTGACGAAGAGGCGGGCCGCGACGTTGCATTGAAAGTTGTCGAGCGCACGGGCAAGGCGGGCTCCCGCGCGAAACGGGAGGTCGACGCGGCGACACGCCTCCGGCATCCGCGCTGCCTGCGGGCGCTTGCGTTCCACCGCGATGACGGACATGTCTACGTCGCGTACGAGTACGTGCGCGGAAAGAACCTTCGCGAGGCGCTCCGCGCCGGCAAGGTCGACGATGCGACCGCAATCGAGGTGGCCGCACAGGTCCTCGACGCGCTGGCCCATGCGCACGCGAAGGGAATCGTCCACCGCGATGTGAAGCCCGCCAACGTCATGGTCGAGGAGTGCGACGAGGTCTCGACGCGGCTCCTCGACTTCGGGCTGGCCCGTCTCGACGAGCTCGAGGGCCTGACCGCGACCGGAGACGTCCCGGGCACCCTCGCCTACGTCGCGCCCGAGCGGCTCGAGGGAAAGCCCGCCGGCGGCGCGGCCGACGTGTGGGGCGTGGGAGTGATGCTTTGGGAAGCTCTCGCCGGTTGGCATCCGTTTGCGGCCACGTCGCCCGTGGAGACGGCGCGGCGGATCGCAGCAGGGGCGCCGCGGCTAGCCGCGGAGCGGCCGGACCTGCCGCGCGAGGTCTGCACGACGGTCGATTCGATGCTTTCGGTCGAGCCCCGGCGCCGCCCACCCGCCCGGCGGCTTGCGGCCGACCTTCGGGCCGGTGGCGAGCTTCGAGTGCATCACCCGCACTCGGCAGCCTCTCGCACCGCCTTGCGCGAGCGCGCAGCTCATGCGTTGCTCGCAGCCCTGGCCGCCGGTGGAGCAACAACGCTCCTCCCTTTCTTCCCGCGTGGGTGGCCGCTGGTGCTCGCGGCACTGGCCGGTCTTGCGGCTCTACGGTCGCCCGTCGCCGGCCTCGCCGTAGCCCTCGCTGCTCCTGTGCTGCCGCTCGGAAACCTCTCGCTCGGACTCGCGATCGCCTACGGAGCGCTCGCGTGCGCCTGGCTTGCCCTGCACGCCCGGGATGCAGAGCGGAGCCTCCTCCCGGTCGCAGCCCCGCTTCTGGCTCCGTTCGGAGCCATTCCGCTCCTCCCAGTGGCGCTCCTCGAAGCCCGGGGGCGAATCCGCCGAGCGGTCGGCGCCGCCGCCTGTGTCCCGCTCGCGGCCGCAGTCTCAGTGCTCGCAGGCCGACCGCTTCCGTTCGCCGGAGACTCCCCGGGCTCGACGGCTCCGGTCGCCGGCTCGACCGGCCCGCTGGACGTCACCGCCACGCTCTACGGCGCCCTCACGGCCCATCCGACCCTCGCCGTCACAGCCGTGGTTCTCGCGCTCGCCGCGGCGTCCGCCGACCTCGCTGTCTCTCACGGACGCTGGGCAACCGCGGTCTGGGGGGCGGCCCTCCTCGGCGGCGTGCTCCTCATGCCCACAGCCTTTGGGGGTGAGCCCCCGCACGCGCTCTCCACGACGCTCTTCGTCTGGGCGGCAACCTGCCTTCTCGCGCTGCGCGGGCACCGCAGCCCCGACTCACCGGGGTCGGGCAGAATGCCCGAGCCGGGTGAGCGTCCTACGTAGCATCGAGCACCGCATCGAGTCCCTCATCGAGGGAGCTTTCGGACGTGCCTTCAAGTCGCACGTCCAGCCGGTCGAGCTCGCCCGGAAGCTCGCGAAGGAGATGGACGAGAACAAGTCGGTCTCTGTCTCCCGGGTCTACGTGCCGAATGAGTACCTCCTGTATCTCTCGCCATCAGATCGGGAGCAGTTCTCGAGCTACGAAGAGTCCCTGGTCACCGAGCTCTCCGACTACCTCTCGGAGCATGCCCGCCGGGAGGGCTACGCGCTCCTCACGACGCCCCGGGTGATCCTGCACGAGGACGAGGACCTCGAGGTGGGTGAGTTCGGGATTGCAACCAGGATGGTGCAGCCTCGGCGCGAAGCGCCGAGCCCGCAGGCGCCGCCCGCTCCTAGTGCGCCAGCCCCCGCCGCGGACGCGCCTGCTTCCTCGGAGGCCGGCGAGACAAAGATCTACCGGCCTGCGCCTGACACGGCAGCTGTCAGCGCCGACGAGGCCGACCGCCTCGGGCTCGCCCACACGCCGCCCGCCATCGTCCTGAACGGTGTCAAGCACCCGTTGGACAAACCTCGCCTGGTGATCGGCCGCTCGCGCGATTGCGACATCACTGTCGAGGACGCAAACGTTTCGCGCCGTCACACTGAGATCCGCGTCGAGGACGGCGCCTACTGGCTCGTCGACCTCGGCTCGACAAACGGGGTCGAGTTGAACGGCAAGCGCGTCGAACGGGAGCGCCTGGAGCACGGGGACTCGATCGTCGTCGGAAAGACACAGCTGACGTTCGAGCGACCTGAGTAGGAGTCGTCTGTGGAGCAGCTCCTCCTCGGTCTCCAGGCCCTCTTTCTCATCATCCTCTACCTCTTCATCTGGCGGGTGATCCGCGGGGCCTCGAGAGACCTGCGCGTGCCCCAGGAGAGCTTTATCATGGCGCCGGCCCAGGTCAGGGGGACGCCTCTTGCAGCCGGAATGTCGGCGGCCTCAGCGCGGCTCGTGGTCGTCTCGAGCTCCTCCGTTCCGATCGGCTCGGGCCACGATGTCGGCCCCGTGCCCGTCACGATCGGGCGGTCAGACGAAAACACGATCACCCTTGACGGAGACGAGTACGCGTCGGGCCACCATGCTCGGATCGAGGCCGGCCGCGACGGGGTCTGGCTGCACGATCTCCACTCGACGAACGGGACCAGCGTGAACGGCGAGCGTGTCGAAGGCCGCCGCCGGCTGCACGAAGGCGATCTGGTGCGGGTCGGAGAGACCGAGTTGAGGTTCGAGCAGTGAGGCTCGGGGAGCGCGCGGCTCTCACCGATGCCGGCCGCAAGCGGCGGCGGAACGAGGACTCCTTCGTCGCCGAGCCTCCGCTTTTCGCGGTCGCAGACGGCATGGGTGGGGCGCAGGCAGGCGAGGTGGCATCGAGGCTCGCTGCGGCGGCGTTCCGCGAGTTCCACGAAGCCGACGAGCTCGACCCCGAGCAGCGGCTGGAGGCGATCATCCAGGAGGCGAACCGGCGTATCTTCGAGCGGGCCCAGACCGACACCCAGGCCTCAGGCATGGGGACGACCGTCACGGCATCGCTGGTGGGTGAGGAGCAGCTCTCGATCGGGCACGTCGGCGACTCGCGGGCCTATCGAATTCGCGGAGGCGCCCTGGAGCAGCTGACGGAGGACCACTCGCTCGTCGCCGACCTCGTTCGGAGCGGACGCCTGAGCCCGGAGGAGGCCGACCTGCACCCGCAGCGGTCGGTGATCACGCGCGCCCTCGGCACCGACCCGGAGGTGGACGTCGACACGTTCACGGTCGGCATCGAGACGGACGACGTCTTCCTTCTCTGCTCCGACGGGCTGACAACGATGGTCGAAGACGACCGGATCCTCGCCGTCGTGCGGGGCGCCAAGAGCCTCGAGCACGCCGCCAGATCGCTCGTGAAGGAGGCCAACCGCCGGGGCGGAGAGGACAACGTCACGGTCGTTCTCTTCCGGCTCGAGGCGGGGGACGCGCTTGCCGACACGCTCGCCGCCGGGAACGGCCACGACGCTTCCGCCGACCTCGAGGACACGCTTTCGGGCCTCGAGGCGCCCGCCCTGCGGGACGCGGCTCCGACCGAGACCATCGTCGCGCCCCCGGAGCGAGCCCGCGGCTGGCAGGCGCCCGACGGCGCCGACCCGCCCTCGAAGGGCAAGCGGCCCCGAGGTCCCCGCGTCCCACGTTGGCTCCTTTGGTCGCTCGCGCTCGTCGCGATGCTCCTCATCCTGGCGGCGGCCACATTCTGGGGTGTCTCCCGCGCCTACTTCATCGGCGTCGAGGACGACGGTCAGGTGGCCGTCTACCAGGGAATTCCCTGGGATCTCACCGACGACGTCCATCTCTACCGCGCCAAATACGTGAGTCAGCTTCGCGCGGAGCAGCTCACGCGGGCTGAGCGAGAGCGGCTGTTCGACCACAACCTCGCGAGCTACGAGAGCTCCAGGGACCGGCTCGCCCCGTTCGAAGAAGAGGGCGTGCCCTGAGCCTTCGCAACCGCGAGCTCCTGCATTTGCTCGGTGTCGGGATCCTGACCGCCGCGGGGTTCACGGCGGTGTTTGTCGCCCGGCAGGCCTCGGACGACTTCTCGACCGCCTCACTCTCTTACGCGGCTTTCTTCGGGGCGCTCTTCCTCGCCGCACACCTCGTCCTCCGGGTGCGCCTCCCGCACGCGGACCCCTACCTCCTCCCCCTCGTGGGGATCCTGACCGCGGTCGGCCTGACCCTCATCTACCGAATCGATCCTGACCTCGCCTTCAAACAGGGGCTCTGGGTCGTCGTGGGAGTCGTGGCCTTCGCGTTCGTCGTGGTCTTCGTGCCCGACTACCGCCGCCTCGACAGCCTCAAGTACACGCTCGGGATCGTCGCGGTCGGCCTGCTCGTACTACCCGCACTGCCGGTTATCGGGGCCACGATCAACGGCGCCTCTCTGTGGGTCGCCGTCGGGCCGATTACGTTCCAGCCCGGGGAGTTCGCGAAAGTCGCGCTCGTCATCTTCCTCGCCGGCTATCTCCGCGACAACCGGGAGATGCTCTCCATGGGAGTCGGGCGTGCGGGACTGCCCTCGCCAAAGCACTTCGGGCCGCTCATCGTCATCTGGGGTGCAGCCATGCTCGTCCTCTTCCAGACGAACGACCTCGGCGGCGGGCTTCTCTATTTCTCCGTCTTCCTGGCCATGCTCTACGTCGCGACGGCCCGTTGGACCTACGTTGGTGCGGGTCTCGGGCTCTTCGTCGCGGGCGCGTACGGGCTCTACCACGTGAAGCCACACATCGCCGAGCGGGTTTCGATCTGGATCGATCCGTGGAAGGACGCCTTCGACGACGGCTATCAGCTCGTTCAGTCGATCTACGCGATCGCCGGCGGGGGCCTGTTTGGAGCCGGCCTCGGGCAGGGCGTGCTGGTGAAGCCCGAGGGCGGTACGTACATCCCCTTCCTCGAGACGGACTTCATCTACGCGGCAATCTCGCAGGAGCTCGGGCTCGCCGGAGCGACGGCGATCGTCCTCCTCTACCTGATCTTCGCCTACCGCGGCCTCAGGATCGCCATGCTCGCCGACGACGGTTTCTCGAAGCTGCTCGCGGCCGGGTTGACCGCGACACTCGCGATCCAGGCGTTCATCATCATCGGAGGAGTCACGAAGCTGATCCCGCTCACGGGCATCACGCTTCCGTTCGTCTCCTACGGCGGGTCGAGCGTGGTGGCGAACTTCCTCCTCGTCGGGCTCCTGCTCGCCGTCTCGAACCACGTGAACCAGGAACGGTGAGGGCGTGAACACCCAGATCCGCCGGCTCTTCCTCTTCTTCGCGGCGCTCTTCGTCGCGCTCGTCGCGATGTCGACCTACTGGCTCTGGAAGGCGCCCGACCTGGAAGCTCGCCGCGGCAATCCGCAGCTCGTCGTGCGCCAGGTGACGATCAAGCGCGGGCTCATCTACGCGGCCAATGGAAAGACGATCTTCGCAGCCAACAAGAAAAAGCGGGTCCAAGGCCGCACGTGGTATCTCAGGCGCTACCCGACCAGGGGCCTCGCCGCGCAAACCGTCGGGTACTCGACCATCGAGCGTTCACGGACCGGCCTCGAGAAGTCTTTGAACGACTACCTGACCGGCTCCAACGCGAACCTGCGGACGCTCTTCGACAGGACCGTCGACACGCTCAAGGGCATCACACGCCAGGGCAACGATGTCGTCACGACGATCGACGTGACGGCCCAAAAGACCGCAATGGAGGCCCTCACCGGCAAATGCGGCGCGGCCGTCGCTATCGATCCTCGCGATGGCCGCGTCCTCGCAATCGCGTCGACGCCCACGTACGACCCGAATCTCGCGGAGAAGAAGTTCGCGCAGATCCTCAGGATCAAGGGCCCCTGCAAGCCGGCCTCGCCGCTCGTCAACCGGGCTACCAACGACCTCTTCATTCCCGGCTCCACGTTCAAGGTCGTGACTGCGACGGCGGCGCTCGACTCAGGGCGCTTCACGACTCAGAGCACGTTCGACGACCCTGGCTACTGCACCGAGTACGGCAAGAGGGTGTCCAACTACGCCGACCAGGACGGCGCCGAGGTCTTCGGCCGCGTCGACTTCCCGACCGCGATGGAGCACTCGATCAACTCGGTCTTCTGCAACATCGGCAAGGCGATCGGGCCGGCGCTCATACTCGACTACGCGAAGCGTTACGGCTTCTACGAGGATCCGCCGCTCGAGACGCCCTCCGAGGAGCGGCTGCGAAGCGGGCTCTACAAGGGGAGCAAGCTCTTCGAGCCGACGGAGCCGAACCAGGTCGACCCGGGCCGGCTCGCCTTCGGACAGGAACGGCTCCTTGTTACACCGCTTCAGATGGCGATGGTCGCCGCGGCGATCGCGAACGGCGGCATCCTCATGGAGCCGCACGTGGTCGACCGGATCGTGGACCCCGACGGCAACGTGGTGACACGGACGAGCCCGGAGCAGTACCGAGAGGTCATGAAGGCCGGGACGGCAGCCGACCTGACGGCCATGATGAGGCTTGTTGTCGAGTCCGGAACGGGCACCGCCGCCCAGATTCCCGGCGTTCCGGTCGCCGGCAAGACAGGGACCGCCGAGACAGGCCGCCAGGGACAAAACGACACCTGGTTCATCGCGTTCGCACCGGCCGACCGGCCACGTGTAGCCGTGGCCGTGGGTCTTCACAACCAGAGCGGTACGGGCGGCTCCACCGCTGCACCGATCGCGAAGGCCCTCATCCAAACGCTCCTGAGTAGGGAAACGTTGTGATCACAGGGTTCAAACCGAACCGCGTCCTGGCGCAGGTCAGGTATCTAGGCTAAGACGATGGCCGTTTCCGACACCCTGATCAACACGCTCTTCGACGGGCGTTACCGGATCCTTCGCAAGCTCGGCTCCGGTGGGATGGCCAATGTCTACCTGGCCGAGGACGAGGACCTCGGCCGCCGCGTCGCCATCAAGATCCTGAGCGAGCGCTACGCGAACGACGAGAGCTTCAACGAGCGCTTCCGTCGCGAGGCCAAGTCGGCCGCATCCCTCTCGCACCCAAACATCGTCTCGATCTACGACCGGGGCGAGGCCGACGGGATCCCGTACATCGCCATGGAGGTGATCGAGGGGCGGAGTCTCAAGGAGCTCATCCTGACGCGCGGCCCGCTTCCACTCGCGACCGCGATCGACTACACGCACCAGATTCTGGACGCGCTCCGGTTCGCGCACCGGAACGGGATCATTCACCGGGACATCAAGCCGCACAACATCCTGCTCGGAGCGGAGAACCGCGCCAAGGTGACCGACTTCGGCATCGCGCGCGCGGGTGCCTCCCAGATGACCGAGGTGGGGTCGATCATGGGCACTGCGCAGTACCTGTCGCCCGAACAGGCTCGGGGAGCTCCGGTCACCGCAGCCTCGGACCTCTACTCGGTCGGCATCGTCCTCTACGAAATGCTGACCGGGCAGGTCCCCTTCAGCGGCGACTCGGCGATCGAGATCGCCATGAAGCACCTGAACGAGACGCCCCGCCCTCCCTCGAGTCTCCGGCCGGAGCTGACCCCGGAGCTCGACCAGGTCGTCCTGCGCGCGCTCGCGAAGAATCCCGAGGATCGCTACCAGGCCTCGGAAGAGTTCTCGGCCGACCTCGACCGCGTCGAGGCCGGCATCCCGATCGCGCCGGAGACAAGTGCTGCCGCTACGGCGATCTTGAGCGGCGGCTTCGAGACTTCCGCCACCCAGGTGATCCCACCCACCGAGACCGCTCGCCAGCATCCGCCGACGCAGCCCGCCGCGCCGCGGCGGCCACCTCCGACCTATCCACCTCGCTATCGCTATGACGAGCCGCCGCGCAAGCGGAATCGCTTCCTGCCCTGGCTCCTCGTCATCTTGCTCCTCGCCGGAGCGGCGGTCGCCGGCTGGTACGTCTACACCCAGATCCAGGACGAGCTCAGGTCGACCCAGGTCGCCGTGCCGAACGTGATCGGGTTGGAGCGAAAGCTCGCCGTCAAGAAGATCGAGGACGAGGGTTTCCAGGCCGATGTCCAGACAGGGGTCGGGACGGCGGAGGACCGCGGCAAGGTAATCGACCAGAATCCGGACGGAGGCACGCGGATCGAAAAGGGGAGTACCGTCAGGATCCTCGTCTCGGTCGGACCGGAGCAGGTCGAGGTTCCGGAGGTGGTGGGCAAGCCTCTCGACGAGGCGACGCAGACCCTCGCCAACGCAGGCTTCCGCTGGACGACGAAGCGGGTATTTTCGCCGGACGCTCCCGAGGGCGAGGTGACCAAGCAGAACCCGAAGCCCGGCGAGCAAGCCGAGAAGGGCGCGACGATCGCGCTGACGGTCTCCAAGGGTCAGGAGCTCGCGGCCGTGCCCGACGTGCTCCAGCAGACACGCCAAAGCGCCGAGTCGGAGCTCAGGTCGGCGGGGTTCGTCCCCGAGGCCGTGCTGGTCGACTCGGATTCTCCGCAAGGCCTCGTGGTCGCCCAGGACCCCGACCCGGGGACGGAGAAGCCGAAGGGCGAGACCGTTCAAATCAGCGTCTCGAATGGCCCGCAGACGGCCACAGTCCCGGACGTCCTCGATCAGGATCAGGCCAGCGCCGAGTCCGAGCTCCAGGCGGCCGGCTTCAAGGTTCGGGTCGTCAAACAGGACACCGCCGACCCGACACAGGACGGCGTCGTCATGGATCAGAGCCCGGCACCCGGGCTCGAAGCGCAACCCGGCTCAAGGGTCACGATTGTCGTCGGTCGCTTCAGCGAGCCCGTTCCACGGGGCCGACGGCGCGGAAACGGGGGCGGCAGAGGCTGACGCGGGTCCGGGTCGCAGTCCTCATGGGAGGTCGCTCGAGCGAGCACGAAGTCTCGATGACCTCGGCGCGATCGGTGGTCGCGGCGCTCGATCCAGATCGTTACGAGGTGCGCGAGATCGAGATCGGACGGGATGGCGCCTGGGAGCTCGGAGCCGGGTCGCAAGGCGAGCTGAGTTCCGGGGCGGCCGGCGGTCTAGCGGTTCCGACCAACGGGCGGCCGGTCGAGCCGCTCGGAGAGGTCGACGTCGTCTTCCCGGTCCTGCACGGGCCCTTCGGTGAGGATGGCACCGTCCAGGGGCTCCTCGAGCTTGCCGGCGTCGCCTACGTCGGTGCGGGCGTGACCGCCTCGGCCCTGTGCATGGACAAGGATCTTTTCAAGTCGGTGATGCGCGACAAGGGGATCCCGGTCACACGGAATGTCACCGCCCTCGCCCGCCACCGGGACCGGGTCTCGAACCCGTTCGGCTACCCGGTCGTGATCAAGCCCGCGCGGCTCGGTTCGAGCGTGGGCATCACGATCGCCCACGGCGCCGAGGAGTTCGCCCGCGGGACCGACCTCGCGTTTGAGCACGACGAGAAGATCCTGATCGAGGAGTTCGTCTCCGGGGTCGAGGTGGAGTGCAGCGTGCTCGGAAACGACGAGCCGATCGCCTCGCTCCCGGGCGAGATCGTCCCGCTCGCGAGCGAGTGGTATGACTACTCGGCGAAGTACGACGAGGGCGGTATGGAGCTCGTGATTCCGCCCAGGATTCCCGAGCAGACGATCCGGCGCGTCCAGGAGCTAGCCGTGGCAGCGTTCGTCGCGGCCGACTGCGAGGGAATGGCACGGGTGGACTTCTTCGTCCGCGAGGACGGCGGGGTGCTCGTGAACGAGCTGAACACGATTCCCGGCTTCACCTCGACGAGCGTCTACGCAAAGCTGTTCGAGGCCTCCGGAATTCCCTACGCCACGCTTCTCGAGCGCCTGGTCGACCTCGCCCTGGAGCGCCGAGACCGGCGTGCGGGCCTACGGTACTGAGCGGCGCGCCCGCGCTAGCGGGCACGCACCTCGTTCACATGGGCAACGCTGTCGAGGCTCGTGATCCAGATCAGGTAGTACCGGTACTCCTTGTCACCCGTGTCGAGCTCGAACGTCGTCCTGGTGCCAACCTGCGCCGACTTGGACACGTCCTCGAACGGGCCATCTGCTTTCGACCCGGCCTTGACGACCGCTTCGAAGCCCGGCGTGTCGCTGCGGACGACCAGGCGCCCCAACGCGGCCGGGCGGGCCGTCTCGAGCACGAGCCCGACGCCATCCTTGGACTCGAAGTCGCTGTAGCGCTCCGTCGTCCAGTACGTCGAAGGATCTCCGTCGGTCGCTCGCGACACCGCTTCCGGATGTTCGGCCCCGTCTCCGCCTCCGGCCGGAGGGTCGTAGTCGGCAAGCGCCTGGATGCGGACCTGGGCGGGGTTGGCAGTATCGTCATCCCCCACGATGGGAAGGCCGTTGCCGTCACGCGTCGAGAGGATGCCGATTGACACCGCGGCCGCGATCAGGACGAGACCGAGAGCAATGGCGAGCCACCGCACGCCGGGGCCGCGTGGACCGTGCCGACGCCCAGCCGAGACCGGGCTGGGGCGCTGGAAAACCTCGGTCTGTCCGTCGTCGGCGGCTCCCTCCTGCCGCTCCTCGAGGATGCACGCCTCGAGCGCTGCGATCAACGCGTCCGTGGTCGGGTACCTGTCCTCGGGTCTCTTCGCCATCGCCCGCCTGACCATGGCGTCGACGCGAGGTGAGATCTCCGGCCGAACCGAGCGGATGCTGGGAACAGGATCGTTCAGGTGGCGCATCGCGGCCGTGACGACATTGGGCGCGGGGTAGGGAACGTCTCCGGCCAAGAGCTCGTAGAGGAGAGCGCCGAGCGAATACTGGTCGGAGCAGGCGTCGACGCGCTGCCCGGCGGCCTGCTCGGGCGCCAGGTAGTCGCTCGTCCCGAGCACCGTCCCGGTCTCGGTAATCCCGTCCTCGCGCCCGACCGACCGCGCGATCCCGAAGTCGGTCACCTTCGCGGTGCCCTCGGTGTCGATCAACACGTTGTGGGGCTTGACGTCGCGGTGCACGACGCCGTGCTGATGTGCGAACGCGAGCCCACGCGCGGCCTGGTGTGCGAGGGCGAGGGCCCGGCCTACCGGGAGCGGGCCGAGGCGCTGGACGGTCTCCTTCAGGTTCTCACCTGCCACATGCTCGAAGACGATGTACTGGCGGCCCTCGTGCTCGCCGCGATCGATCACGGTGACGATGTTGGGATGGGAGAGCCGCGCGATCGCTTGGGCCTCCCGGCGGAAGCGCTCCACGTACTCCGGGTCCTTCGAGTACTGCTCGTGCAGCACCTTGATCGCCACCAGCCGCTCGAGCAGTCGGTCGTGAGCCCTGTAGACACTCGACATCCCGCCGCTCCCGGCAAGCTCCTGAAGCTCGTACCGGTCCGCGATCAACTCCCCGACCATGCTCACTGCAGCGCTCGCCCCCTCGCTTGGAGCGCAATCCCGCTCCGTGCTACGACGCGGCTTCCAGTGCCTCTTCCCAGACGCCCAGCGCCTCGCTCAGCTGCTCGTCCGTGATGACAAGCGGAACGAGCACGCGGATGCAGTTCGAGAAGATGCCGGCCTTGAGGAGCAGGAGCCCGCGCGAGGTCGCCGCTTCGACGACCGCAGTCGCCAGGTCGGGATCCGGCTCCTTGGAGCCGCTGTCCTTGACGAGCTCGATCGCGAGCATGGCTCCCAGCCCGCGGACGTCGCCGATGAAATCGAACCGCTCCTGCCAGCTCTCCATCCGCCCGCGAATCGTTTCTCCGACCTCCGCCGCGCGGTCGGCCAGGTTCTCCTCCTCGATCGTGTCGAGGACCGCATGGGCAGCCGCGATCGCGACCGGGTTCCCGACGTAGGTGCCGCCGACGGCCGAGTCGCCGGGCGCGTTCATGATCTCGGCGCGGCCGATCACGCCCGATAGCGGGATGCCGGCTGCGATCGACTTGGCGACCGTGATCAAGTCCGGCTCAACGTCGTAGTGCTCCATCGCGAAGACGCGACCCGTACGGCAGAAGCCGGTTTGCACCTCATCCGCCACGAGGACGATACCGTGCTCGTCGCAGAGCCTCCGAATGCCGCGCATGAACTCGGGCGGTGCCGGGACGAAGCCACTCTCTCCCTGAACCGGCTCGAGCACGATCGCAGCGACCTCCTCGGCAGCCACCCGCGTGCGGAAGGCCGACTCGAGCTCGGCGAGCGCCGTTGCCGTATCCGGGCCGCGATACTCGCTCGGGAAGGGAACGCGATAGATCTCGGGGGCGAACGGGCCGAGCCCTGCCTTGTAGGGGTGCGTCTTCGACGTGAGGCTGAGCGCGAGGAGGGTGCGGCCGTGGAAGCCGCCGTCAAATCCGATCACCGCAGGACGCTTCGTGTACGAGCGCGCGAACTTGACCGCGTTCTCGACCGCCTCGGCGCCCGTATTGAAGAAGCCGACGCGAAGCTCGCCCGAGATCGGAGCCAGCGCGACCAGGCGCTCGGCCAGGCGCACGTAGTTCTCGTAGGGAACGATCGTGAAGTCCGTGTGGGTGAAGCGGGCCATCTGCTCCTGGGCCGCTTCGACTACCCGCGGGTTTGAGTGGCCGACGTTCATGCAGCCGACACCGCCCGCGAAGTCGATGAACGTATTGCCGTCCACGTCGGTGATCGTCGCGCCGTCGCCCTCGGCGATCACGAGCGGGAGGTAGATCGAGAGCGGGTCCGCAACGACCCGTTCCTTACGCTCGAGAATCTCCTTGCTGCGAGGACCCGGGATGTCTGTCAGCACCTGAATCGATCGCGTCGTCGCCATGGGCCGGAGCTTATAGATTGACTCCGGCATGGTTCTGTCCGATCGCACCATCCGGCGCCAGCTCTCGGAGGGCCGGATCGAGGTCGAGCCCTATGACGAGTCCCTCCTACAGCCGTCCAGCCTGGACGTCCGCGTTGACCGGTTCTTCCGCGTCTTCCGGAACTCCCGCTACCCGTTCATCGACGTTAAGGAGGAGATGGAGGACCTGACCGAGCTGGTCGAGATCGGTGAGGCAGAGCCGTTCATTCTGCACCCGGGCGAGTTCGTCCTCGGTTCCACGCTCGAGCGGGTCAAACTTCCAGACGACCTCGTGGCGCGTCTCGAAGGCAAGAGCTCCCTGGGCCGGTTGGGACTCCTGATTCACTCGACCGCGGGCTTCATCGATCCCGGCTGGGACGGCCACGTGACACTCGAGCTCTCGAACGTGGCCAACCTTCCGATCACGATTTACTACGCGATGAAGATCGGCCAGCTCTCCTTCGTCCAGCTCACGGAGCCTGCCGAGACGCCATATGGGGCGAACGGACTCGGCTCGAAGTACCAGGGCCAGGCGGGGCCGACCCCGTCGCGCTACTGGAAGAACTTCGCATGATCCTCGTCACGGGCGGGACCGGGTTCGTGGGCCCGAAGATCGTCCACGCTCTGCGGGCCGAGGACGCGCCCGTTCGCGCGCTCGTTCGCGACCCCTCCTCGAGTTCCGCCCGAACTCTTTCCGCCTGGGGCTGCGAGCTCGTCCAGGGCGATGCGACGGACCCGGAGAGTCTTCGCGGCGCCACGGAGGGCGCAGACTCGGTCGTCCACCTGATCGCGCTGATCGCCGGAAAGCCGGAGGAATACGAGCGGGTCATGAGCCAGGGGACGCGCGACCTAGTCGCGGCCGCCAAGGAGGCGAGGGTAAGCAGGTTCGTGCTGATGAGCGCCCTCGGCACCACGGAGGAGTCGAAGGATCTCGTGCCCTACTACCGCTCCAAGTGGGACATGGAGCAGACCGTCAAGGCATCGGGAATCGAGTACGTTATCTTCCGGCCGAGCTTCGTGTTCGGCAAGGACGGCGGCGTCCTCCCGACTTTTCTGCGCCAGGTCAAGTACTCCCCCGTGACGCCGGTGCCCGGATCCGGAACGAGGCGACTGCAGCCCATCTGGGTCGACGATGTCGCCGCGTTCTTTGCCCGTTCGCTCTCGACCGAAGAAGCGGCCAACAAGACGTTCGACCTTGGTGGCCCTGACCGGCTTACCTGGAACGAGCTCTACGAACGCATTAGGCGGACGCTCGGCAAGCGACGCCCCACCGTGCACGTCCCCATGGGTCTGATGCGCGCTGGCGCGGCGCTCGCGGAGAAGCTCCCCCACCCGCCCGTGACCCGCGACCAGCTGACCATGCTCGAGAACGCGGACAACGTCGGAGACGTCGATCCCGCGATCGGGACCTTCGGCGTCCACCCGATCAGCCTCGAGGAGCAGCTCCGTCGAGCAGCGGCCGGCTAGTCCCGGAGTAAAGATGAGGGGCCCGAAGGCCCCTCATCGGAAACTCGCCTGGATTTCGTAGGAGCGGTCAGCCCCCTACGCTGGCTAGGCGGTTCCCCGTAGGTCTCGGGGTCGCGCCCCTACGAGCGAGTACCTCCACTGCCCGAACAGTCGTCTGTCAAGATCGGACCACCTCCTTTCCGTGGTAGCGCGATCATAACGAGCCACGCAGGACGACGGAAAGCTCGAGGCCTCGATCTAGCGGCACCGTAACACTCGAGAGCGTGGCGTCTGCCTGGCGCGCTTGCGAATAGGCGCCGAGGGTGTCCTCGTGGGAGAGGACATTGTCGGCGACGACGAGCGCACCGGGTTCGAGCTTCGTGCGTGCAAGCGCGAAGAGGGTCTCGTAGTCGTCCTTCTCAGCGTCCAGGAAAACGATGTCGAAGACGTCGTCGATCGCCGGCAAGGTCTCGAAGGCGTCGCCTTCCCGAAGCTCGACCCATTGCTCGAGGCCGGCATCCTGGACGTTCCGGCGCCAAGCCTCCACCTTCGCCGGGTCGTGCTCGAGCGAGAGCACGCGCCCACCAAGGTGTCGGACGCCGGCGCCAAGCCAGATCGACGAATAGCCTTTCGACCCGCCGATCTCGAGCACCTCACAGTCGGCATGCGGAGCGACGAGCGAGAAGAGGAACCTGCCGGTGGTCGGCGCGACGGCGCGCGAGCGCTGCATCGCCGGGAGCCCACGCTCCCGCTCCTCCTCATCCTCCCGCTCGAGGCGGGAAAGCACCTCGAGGACGCGATCGTCGAGCACGTCAGATGGTTGGTCGGTAGTTGGCGTGGTGCGGTGACCGTCGATCTAACATCTCAGCTGCGCGGGTCGAGCTCGGTGGCGAGCGCCGCAGCCGCGCCGGCCTTCTTCCGGACGACCAGGAACCCCTCGTTTCGCCCCACCACCTCTTCGACGTCGGGAATCTCATGCCCGGGCAGCACGGCAAAGTGCGTTGGATCGCTTCGTACGTCCTCGTAGTCGGACACGGTCATCTGAATCGTCTCCGTGCAGGTCGCGTCCCCACACTCGCAGAGGTACTCGGTGGTGTTCTCGCGCGTTACGTCGTTGATCCGTTCGTTGACCTCGCGGAAGACCGCTTCGTTTTTACCGACCCGCTCGCTCCGGGGATCCATGCATCGATTTTACGTCAGACAATGACTTTGACGACCCCGTCGACGACCTTGACCGGGAAGGTCTCCACCGGGAGGTACGCAGGCAGCGAGAGCGCTCTGCCGGTCCGGATGTCGAAGCGAGAGCCGTGGCGCGGGCAGATCGCGACCAGATCCTCGGGATCCCAGTCACCCTCGGCAAGCGGCCCGTCGTCGTGCGAGCACCGGTCCTCGATCGCGTAGAGCTCTCCACCGGCGTTGTAGACCCCGATGGCGATCTCCCCGGCGCGCACGATCTTCACCTCGCCCGGCGGTAGTTCCTCCACCGGGCAGACATCGAGCTCGGGCACCCGCTAGGCCAGTTCGAGCTCGTCGAGGCCCGCCCACTCGTCAGGGAGTGGGGTGCCCTTCGCGCGGTGGAGCGCGACCTTGAGGACGCCGAGGCCGAGGAGCGCGCACTTGAGACGCACGGGGGTGAGTGGAATCCCAACTTCCTCGAGCAATTCCTCGCGATCCATCGCCGCAACGGCGACGGCGCTTCGGCCTTGCACCATCTCCATCAGCATGGACGTCGACGCCTGGCTGATCGCGCAGCCTCGGCCCTGGAACTTCACCTCCTCGATCGTGTCGCCGTCCTCGGCGAAAGAGACGAAGATCGAGACCTCGTCCCCACAAAGCGGGTTCAGACCGTCGGCCTGCGCATCCGGCTTCTGCATGTCGCCGTGCCCGCGCGGGTTCTTGTAGTGGTCGAGGATGACGTCGCGGTAGAGCTCGTCCATGTCGCTCATTTGAACACCTCGCGGACCCTCTGGAGGCCGGCGACGAGCCTGTCTACCTCGTCCTCCAGTGTGTAGAGGTAAAGGCTCGCGCGGGTCGTCGCCGGAATCCCCAGTCGATGCATGAGCGGCTGGTTGCAGTGGTGCCCGGCGCGGACTGCGACGCCTTCTGAGTCGAGGATCTGGGCGACGTCGTGCGGATGGACTCCTGCAAGCGTGAACGAGACGATGCCGGCGCGCCGGTCGGCGGGCGGTCCGAAAAGGGTCAGGCCGGGGATCTCGGCCAGGCGTTCGATCGTGTGGGCCGTCAGCCGGGCCTCGTGCTCCTCGATCGCCTCGAGCCCGACAACGCTCAGGTAGTCGATCGCCACGCCGAGGCCGTAGGCCTGCGCGATCGGCGGGGTTCCGGCTTCGAACTTGTTCGGCAGCTCGTTCCAGGTCGTCCGTTCGATCGAGACAGACCGAATCATCTCGCCGCCCAGCTCGAACGGGGACATCTTCTGGAGCAGCTCCTGGCGCCCCCACAGAACGCCGATCCCGCTCGGCGCAAGCATCTTGTGCCCGGTGAAGGCTAGGAAGTCACAGCCGAGCGCCTGCACGTCGATCGGCCTGTGCGGTGCCGCCTGGCAGGCGTCAACGACCATGATCGCCCCCTGGTCGTGCGCCCAGGCCCCGAGGCGCTCGACCGGGTTGATCGTCCCGAGCGAATTCGAGACGAGCCCGCAGGCGACCACCTTGACCCGCCGAGTGCGGGCAAGCTCGTCGAGGCTGTCGAGCGCAAGCTCTCCGCAGCCATCGATCGGGATCGCTGCGAAGTCCGCTCCGGTTCGACCGGCGATGTACTGCCACGGCACGAAGTTCGAGTGGTGCTCGAGCTCAGTGACGAGAACCGTGTCCCCGGGGCCGAGGTTGTCAAGCCCCCAGGCATAGGCAACGAGGTTCAACGCCTCCGTCGCACCTTTCGTGAAGATCACCTCGCGCCGCGACTCGGCATTGACGAACGCCTGCACCTTGTCGCGGGCGCCCTCGTAGCCTTCCGTCGCGCGTCCGCCCAGCTCGTAGACCGCCCGGTGCACGTTCGCATACGAGGTCTCGTAGAAGTCGCGCACGGCATCCAGAACCTGCCTGGGCTTCTGGGATGAGTTCGCCGAATCCAGATAGGCGAGCGGCTTCCCGTGCATCGGCTGCTTGAAGATCGGAAAGTCGGCGCGGACCTTTTCCGCGTCGAGCCTGGCCTCGGTGGTCACCCCCATGAAGCAATCGTAGCTGGGCGCCGATGTGCCGCCCGTACGGCAACGACACCTACGGTGGCGGCCACGAGGGAGACCGCGGCCAGAAAGATCCACATCGCATCGTCCCCCGAAGCCCCGCGAAGCTGGAGGGAAGCGAGCGGGCCGAGGGCGAACCCGACCGCAGAGCTCGATCCGAACGCTCCCATGTAGGCACCCCGAAGATCGGGGGGCGCCATCGCCGCGGCGATCGTCTGCGAGACGGGCACCCAGAGCATCTCACCGAGCACGAAGAGGAGGAGCACCGCCACCAGCGCAGCCAGGCTCGTCACCTGGGTCAGGATGAGAAACGAGAACCCCATGAGGGGAAGGGCGACTGCCAGCTTGAGCTCCGGCGAGTATCGGACGACTCGCCGGGTCAGCCGGAGCTGAAGGAATGCGACCGCGCCCGCGTTCATCACGATCAGGAAGCCCCAGGTTGACGGCGAGAGGCCGTACGAGTCGACCGCGGCGATCGGAAGCGCCGTCTCGAACCCGAAATAGACCATGTACGCGAGCACAGTGGAGGCGAGGAAGACGAGGAAGACCCGATCGCGGCGAATGACCTGGAAGGAGCCACGAGTTGGCGGCTCTTCGGGCGAATAAGCGCCACGGGTCGGAATCTGCCGAAGCGCGATGACGAAGGTGAGTGCGCCGAGAAGCGCGACGCCGACGAAGAAGTGCGACCAGTTGTCCGCGAGGAGAAGGAGGCCCGCGATCGGAGGCCCGAACACGACGCCGAGGTTGAAGGCGATGCGGGTGGCGGCATAGGCGGTCTCATGCCGCTCGGGAGGAACGAGGTCTGCGACGATCGCATTGCCGGCCGCCTGGCCGGGCCCAGCGATCGCAGCGGAGAAGACGATCAGTGAGAGACCGAAGAGCAGATGGCCGTCCGCAGCCAGAAATGCGAGCGCCACGAGGCACTGCCCACCCAGGCTAAAGAGCATGACCGGCTTGCGGCCGAGCAGGTCTGAAAGGTGGCCGCCCAGGAAGCTGGACGCCACGGAGACAATGGCGTCGGCGAGAAACGTGAGTCCGAGCTGTGCCGAGGAAGCCCCGAGTCGCTCGATTGCCCAGATGCCTGCAAAGCTCCAGAACGCCGAGAAGGCGAGCGTGGTCGAGAAGAACGCGGCCAAAAGCCCGCGAAGGGCGGGATCGACATCGTCGCCCCAAACGAGGCGGAAGAGACGGCCGCCCACGGTGCCTGCCTGTTAGGTCTGCGGAATCCGGGCTTCGAGTACTTCGCCGAGAGCTTCACGCACCGGCTCGAGCGCGATCCGGTCGAGGATGTCTGCAAAGAAGCCCCGGACGATGATGCGCTCGGCCTCGCTCCGCGAAAGCCCTCGGCTCATCAGATAGAACAGCTGCTCGCGGTCGACCTGGCCGATCGTGGCGCCGTGGGTACAGCGGACGTCGTTCGCCATGATCTCGAGGCCCGGGATCGAGTCGGCGTGCGCGCTCGGAGAGAGGAGGAGGTTCCTGTTCTCCTGGTAGGCATTCGTCTTCTGCGCGTCGGGCTCGACCCGGATCATGCCGCGCCAGACGGCCCTGGCGTTGTCCCGTAGGGCGCCTTTGAACGCGAAGTCCGAGGTGGTGTTCGGCGCCATGTGCTCCTGGAAGGTGTCGTAGTCCAGATGCTGGTCACCGTCGGCGAAGTACGCGCCAGTGACGCGTGACGTCGCGCCCTGGCCGGCCAGGTCGTTCTGGATCCGGATCTTGCCCTTCCTCGTGCCGAAGCCGCCCGCGACCCAGTCGAGCTCGGCGTCCCGCTCGACGCGGGCGTGGTGCGACGCAAAGTGCCACGTCTCGCGCGAGAGGTTCTGGATCGAGACGTACTCGAGCTTCGAGGCCTGGCCGACGAAGAGCTCGACGGCCGCGTTCGTATAGGCGGAGAGCTCCGGCGCCTGCGAGGCGTACTCCTCGATCAACGTAAAGCGCGACTCCGGGTCGGCGACCACGAGCAGCCGCCAGAAGAGAGCGCCTCCTTCGATCGTGTTCGTGATCCGCACGTAGAGAGGCTTTTCGAGCACGACGCCCTTCGGGACGTGCACGAGCAGGCCGTTCTTCCAGAGCGCCGCGTTATGGGCGGCGAACTTCTCTTCGGTGCCGACCAGCTCCCCCAGGCGCGGATGATCTTCCAGGCGCTCGAACCTGATCCCTTCGGGGGCGCGTTCAATCTCGATTCCCGCCTCGGAGACATGGACGATCCCGGCCGCGTCCAGCTCGAGCATGCCGGGAGTGCTGACGACGTCGGCGGCTCCGTTTGCGGAGTAGGCGTCCGGGTCAAAGCCCTTGAGGTCGGTGAAGCGCCAGGACTCCTCGGTCGTCGAGGGAAGGGGCAGCGCCTCGTAGCGCTCGAGCAGCTCGGCTCTACTCATGCGAGGGCGCATACCGGCGGTGGAGCATCAGGGCGTTCCCGTCGGGATCCTTGAAAAAAGCCATGTGGCAGACACCCGTATCGAGGATCTCGCCCTCGAACTCGACGCCCGCTTCCTCGAGCTGTTTTCGTGCCTCGGAGACATCGGGGACGCGGAGGGCTATATGAGCCGTGTGCGGCGCGAACGTGGCGCCGATCTTCGTCGGGTCGACGAGGTACAGGCTTATGTTGCCGGTCTCCAGCTCGGGCCACGCAGCGTCCGGCGACGCATTCTGGAGGCCCAGGGTCTCGGTGTAGAACCTCGTTGCCCGCTCCATGTCCTGCACCGGCACGGAAATGAAGTCCGTGCGCTCGACGCCGATCAACCGACCGAGCCCTCCATCTGGAGCTGGATCAGCCTGTTCATCTCGACTGCGTACTCGAGCGGAAGCTCCTTCGTGATCGGCTCGACGAAGCCGGAGACGATCATCGCGCTAGCCTCGGTCTCGGAGATCCCGCGGCTCATCAGGTAGAAGAGCTGCTCCTCACCGATCTTCGAGACGGTCGCCTCGTGGCCGATGTCGACGTCGTTCTCATCGATCCGGATGTAGGGATACGTGTCCGAACGCGAGTCCTCATCGAGGATCAGCGCGTCACAGACGACCTTGGACTTGGCGCCGTGGGCGCCCTTCGCCACCTCGAGCAGCCCACGGTAGCCGGCCCGGCCGCCGTTTTTCGAGATCGACTTCGAGGTGATCACGGAGGTCGTGTTCGGCGCGACGTGGACGCACTTGCCACCCGCATCCTGGTGCTGGCCCTTGCCGGCGAACGCGATCGAGAGCACCTCCCCGTGCGCGCGGTCTCCCATCAGCCAGATGGCCGGGTACTTCATGGTCAGCTTCGAGCCGAGGTTGCCGTCCACCCACTCCATGGTGGCGTCCTCATAGGCCACCGCCCGCTTCGTGACGAGGTTGTAGACGTTGTTCGACCAGTTCTGGATGGTCGTGTAGCGGCAGCGCCCCCGGGGCTTGACGATGATCTCGACCACGGCGGAGTGGAGCGAGTCGCTCGTATAGATCGGCGCCGTGCAGCCCTCGACGTAGTGCACGTAGGCGTCCTCGTCGACGATGATCAGCGTTCGCTCGAACTGACCCATGTTCTCCGCGTTGATGCGGAAGTAGGCCTGGAGCGGCAACTCGACCTTGACGCCCGGCGGCACGTAGATGAACGAGCCCCCGGACCAGACGGCCGAGTTCAGCGCTGCGAACTTGTTGTCGTTCTGCGGGATGATCGTCCCGAAGTACTGCTTGACGACGTCCTCGTGGTCGCGGAGCGCCGAGTCCATGTCGAGGAAGATCACGCCCTGGTTCTCGAGCTCCTCCTGGAGCTTGTGGTAGACGACCTCGGACTCGTACTGCGCGCCGACGCCGGCCAGGTAGTTCTTCTCGGCCTCCGGGATGCCCAGCTTGTCCCAGGTGTCCTTGATGTCCGGGGGCAGATCCTCCCAGGAGGTGGCCTGGTTCTCGGTCGGCCGGATGTAGTAGAAGATGTTCTCGAAGTCGATCTCGGCTACGTTCCCGCCCCACTCGGGGAGCGGACGGGCGACGAAGTAGTCGAGCGACCGGTGGCGGAACCGGCGCATCCAGTCCGGCTCACCCTTGTGGCTCGAGATCGCGTCGACGAGATCGTGCGAGAGGCCGCGCCCGGACTTGAAGAAGTAGTCCTCGTCGACGTGGAACCCGTACTTGATCTCGTAGTCGGACCCTATTCCCTGAACGATCTCGCTCTCGGTGGTCGCGGCCACTAGCTCTCACCTCCAACCAGCTGGGGCACGAAGGCCTCGTAGCCCTCCGCCTCGAGCTTGTGTGCAAGCTCGGGGCCGCCTTCCTCCACGATACGCCCGTCCACGAAGACATGCACGAAGTCAGGAGTGATGTAGTTCAAAATTCGCTGGTAGTGGGTTATCACGAGCGCGCCCATGTCGGGGCCAACCAACCCTTGGACGCCTTCGGCCACGATCCGAAGCGCATCGATGTCCAGTCCGGAGTCGGTCTCGTCGAGCACGGCAATCTTGGGCTGAAGCATGGCCATCTGGAGGATCTCCACGCGCTTCTTCTCGCCGCCGGAGAAGCCCTCGTTGATGTACCGGCTCGTCATCTCCTTCGGAACCTTGAGGGACTCCATCGCGGCAGTCAGCTGCTTTCGGAACTCCGGGATCTTGACCGGATCGTCCTCGCCGCCGGCCCGCGCCTTGCGGATCGCATTCACGGCCGAGCGCAGAAAGCTCGCGACGGTGACGCCCGGAATCGCCTGCGGATACTGGAAGGCGAGGAAGAGACCGCGCTGCGCCCGCTCGTCGGCGCCCATCTCGACGACGTTCTCGCCGTCGAGCAGGATCTCACCCTCGGTGATCTCGTAGGAGGGGTGACCCATGAGCGCGTACGCGAGCGTGGACTTCCCGGAGCCGTTCGGGCCCATGACCGCGTGCACCTCGCCGGTGTTCACGCTCATGTCGACCCCGCGGACGATCTCGGTTCCGTCCTCGAGCGCGACGTGCAGGTTCCTGATCTCAAGCAAAGCCAAGTTTGTGACAACCTCTCCACATTGTTTGCAGGGCGCGGAGGCGCCCTTCGTGACACACGCAGTCTAGCGGCCGCATGGCCCTACTCGCGGGCCCTGCGTGGGTGCTATCCTCGCTCCCATGCCCGGCGGAATCGGATGGATGGAGATCTTGCTGCTCCTCCTCGTCATGCTTCTCGTCTTCGGCCCGAAGCGCCTTCCCGAGATGGGTCGTTCACTGGGCCGTGGGATTCGCGAGTTCAAGGAATCCGTCACCGGCGAGGACAAAGACGATGACGACGAGCCCCGTAAGACGGAGCTCACGCCTCCTCCCGCCGCCGCGCCGGACGCGACGACGACACAGCGCGAGAGCGAGCGCGTCTAAGCCCACAGTGCTTGCGTAATGCCGCGCCTTCCGCGGCGGCTCCGCCACGAAGACAGCGTCACTCTCGTCGAGCATCTCGATGAACTTCGTCAGCGCCTGATCGTCTCGCTGATCGCGGTGGCGATTGCCTTCGCGATCACCTACGCGTTTCACAAGCGGATCATCGAAGCGCTCTCCCGCCCCCTCGGGAACAAGGAGCTCCTGACGATCGGGGTTGCGGAAGGCTTCACGACCGCGTTCAACGTCTCGCTCTACGCAGCGCTCGCGGTTGCCCTCCCGGTCCTGCTCTACCAGTTCTGGTCGTTTCTGGCGCCTGCCTTCGCCGAGCACGACCAGAAGACGGTCGCCCGCCTCGTGGCCGTCGCGACGGCGCTCTTCGTAGGCGGCATGGCCTTCGCGTACTACGTCGTCCTGCCCGCCGCGATCCCGTTCCTCATCAACTTCGACCAGGACGTCTTCAACAACCAGGTTCGAGCGAAGGACTACATCTCGTTCGCCTCCCTGACGATCCTGGCCGTCGGGCTCCTCTTCGAGCTCCCGATCTTCATCCTCGGGCTCGTGCGCCTCAAGGTGCTGACCGCAGAACGCTTGCGCCGAAACCGGCGCGTCGGCATCGTGGTCTGCGTCGCGATCGCCGTCGTACTGCCGGGCGTCGACCCCGTCACGACGGTGCTCCAGGCGATCCCGATCCTGATCCTCTTCGAGGCGTCTATCCACCTCTCGAAGTTCTTCGAGAAGCGCTGGGATGCGGCGGCCGCCCGTCGCGACGCCGAGTGGGAAGCCGAGTATGCAGGCTCGGCTCTCCCCGACGACCCCAACCTGCGCACCTAGGAAGGATTGGGTGGAAGGTCACTCGTCGTCGGGGCGAGGAGCGCGGCTCGACGGCACTGTGCGTGCGTTTCGCCAGGCCCTCCTAATCCAAAGCGCAGCCGATAGCATCCCGCCCCCGTGAGGGTCCTCTCCGCGGACTGGGTGCTCCCGGTCGCCGGCGCCCCCATCGAGCGGGGTGCCGTCGCCTTCGAGGGCCGTCGGATCGCCGCCGTCGGCCCCACCAGCGAGCTCGGCGAGGGCGAACGGTTCACGGACAGCGTCATCGTCCCGGGCCTCGTCAACGCCCACACGCATCTCGAGTACGCCGTCTACTCGGGCTTCGGCGACGGACAGCCGTTCGGGCCCTGGCTCAGGACACACATCGAGCGTAAGGCACGTATCGGCGAGGAGGAGTTCCTCGCGATCGCACGTCTCGGAGCGGCCGAGTGTCTGGGGTCCGGAGTCACAACGATCGCGGACGCGAGCTTCAGCGGCATGGCGGCGATCGCTGCTTCGGAGCTCGGTCTTCGAGGAATCGTCGCGATCGAGGTTTTCGGTGTCGAGGCCGGGCGGGCCGACGACACTCGAAAGCGCATCGCCGAGCTGGAGCCGATCCTCGACCTCCGTATTCGTCTCGGAGTCTCCCCACATGCGCCCTACTCGGCCTCGGCGGAGCTCTATCGAGCCGCCTATGAGCTCGGAGTCCCCGTGGTCACACACCTGGCCGAGTCCGATGACGAGGTCGACTACCTTCGCGACGGATCCGGCCCAATCTCTGCGGTCAGTGAGATCGCGCCCTCGGGCCTCACTCCCGTACGCCATCTCGCGTCCCACGGCCTGCTCGGGCCTCAGGTCCTGGCGGCGCATTGCGTAAAGGTCGACGAGGAGGAGATCGCTCTCCTCGCCGAGCACGACGTGGCGATTGCGCACTGCCCTCGCTCGAATGCAATGCTCGGCTGCGGCTTCGCGCCGCTCACGGCACTTCGCGCTGCCGGCCTGCGGATCGGTCTAGGAACGGACAGCCCAGCCTCCACTCCCTCGTTCGACCTCTTCGAAGAGATGCGGGTGGCCGTGCTCGCAGCGCGGGGGCGCGAGGAGAGACCGGATGCACTCGCCGGCTGGGAGGCACTCGAACTCGCTACGCTTGGGGCCGCAAGGGCGCTCCATCTCGAGGATGAGATCGGGTCGCTCGAACCGGGGAAGCGTGCCGACCTCACGGTCGTCTCGCTCGCCGGTTCGCCGTTTCTACCCTGGGAGGACCCCGCCGCGGCGGTCGTCTTCGGAGGGTCGCCCAATCGAGTTCTGCTGACCCTCGTCGACGGCGAGGAGCGCTACAGGAAAGGAGGGTTCGGATGGCACGAGCTTCGTCGCAACGCCGCCGCCGCGCGCGCACGCCTACTCCGCCGAAAAGCGGCGCGCCAAAGCGCCGAGCCAGTAGCGCCGAGGACCTGATGTTCTTCCCCCGGCTTCGCCGCCGGGCCAAGTGGGTCTTTCTCCTCCTCGCGGTCTTCTTTGCGTTCGGCTTCGTGGCCTTCGGTGTCGGCGCCGGCGGCTCCGGGATCGGCGACTACTTTGCAGATCTCTTCCACCGGAACTCGACGGCGAGCGGGCAGCCGTCCGTGGAGGACGCCCAGAAGAAGGTGACGGAGCACCCGAACGACCCGGGGGCCCGCCTGCAGCTCGCCAATGCCTTACAGGCCGCGAAGCGTCCCGAGGACGCGATCAGGGAGCTCGAACGCTACGTGGCCCTTCGACCCAAGGACGCCAACGTTCTCCAGCAACTCGGTGCGCTTTACGACCAGCTAGCGCTGAGCGCGCGGCGTGATCTGGCGGTCGCCCAGGCCGGCGCCCCAGGTTCAGCGTTCGGCCAGGACCTCGCGAACCCGGGCAGCGCTTTCTCGCAGGCGCTGGGTCAGGGCGCGATCAACGACATCGAGCAGCAACAGGCGAGCGAGCAGCAGAACACCGCGATCGCGGCGGTCCAGGCCGCCTACACCAAGGAAGCAGACGTCTACCAGCGGCTGATCAAGCTCCGTCCGGACGATCCGAGCCTCTTGCTGACTCTCGGACAGGTCGAGTACTTCAGCGGCGACACCGGCGCCGCCATCACTGCCTACCAGCACTTCCTCGAGCTGGCGCCGGACGATCCGAGCGCACCGCTCGTCAAGCAGGAGCTGAAGCGGCTCACGAGTGCAGTCCCGCAAGGCACCGGCTAAGGTACGGGGCCGCATGAACTTCGACGTGAAGACTGAGAAGATCTCTGACGACACCTCGGTCATCGCGCTCTCGGGCGAGGTCGACCTCTACACCGCGCCGGAGTTCAAGCAGCAGCTCCTCGAGACGATCGGCCAGGGCGCCAAGGAGGTCGTCGTTGACCTTTCCGACACGACGTTCATCGACTCGACAACACTGGGCGTGCTCGTCGGAGGCGTGAAGCGGTTGCGCCCGGACGGCGGCCGGCTCTCACTCGTTTGCAACGACCGAAACATCACGAAGATCTTCGAGATCACCGGGCTTGACAAGGTGTTCCCGATCTACGGGTCGCGCGACGAGGCACTCCAGAGCCTGAGCTCGGGCGAGCCCGCCCAGGCCTAGATGAGCGCCAATTACCGACCAACCATCTAGAAAAACATTGATTTTCCGCGTCGTTCCGGCGTTGCTCGCAGCGGTCTTTCTCGCCGCAGGCTGCGCGGGCGAGACGACGTCACGCGAGGGTGCGGACATCGCGACCGGAAAGCAGCTCTTCTCCGAGAAGTGCGGCTCCTGCCACACCCTGAAGGACGCGGGCACGCAAGGAGTCGTCGGGCCGAACCTCGACGACGCCTTCGGCTATGCACGGAGCCAGGAGTTCGACTCGAGCACGTTCTTCGAGGTGACGCTGCACCAGATGAGGATTCCGGCACCGCCGATGCCGGACTTCGACGAGCCCGGGACGAAGGACTTTCTCTCGGACGAGGAGCTCGCCGCGATCGCCAACTATGTGGCGAACTGCGCGGGCGAAGGCGTCGCGAAGAGCCAGGTTGGTCAGGGGTGCACCGGGAGCGGCGGCGCTTCACAGGGAACGGACGGGAAGTCTCTCTTCGCGGCGAACGGCTGTGGGAGCTGTCACACGCTGAAGGACGCCGGATCGACCGGCGCCGTCGGCCCGAACCTCGACGAGTCGAAGCCGGCCCGTGAGCTCGTGATCAAGAACGTGACGAACGGTGCGGGGGCGATGCCGGCCTTCGGAGACAAGCTCTCCAAGGAGCAGATCGAGGCGATCGCCGACTACATCGTAAAGTCGACCGGAGGCTAGGAACTGCCGGGCTCTCGCGCCCGAGCCTGTTCGTGCTCCAGGTCGACGACGACGTGGGCGACTGAAACCGGGAAGCGCTCGCGCGCGCTCGCGACGACATCCCGGTCGAGCCAGCCCGACTTCCCGTGCGGTCGCGTCGCGATCAGGACCTCGTCGGCGTGGAACGTGCGAAACGCCTGGTCGATCGCCTTCAGAGGGTCGACGTCCCCAACCTCGCCGTGGGCCTCGACGCCTGCTGCGACGAGCGACGCGACGGCCTCGTCGAGCCGACCCGAGGCCTCGGCCCGCCGGGCGTCCTCCTCCGCGCTCCAGCGCGGGGCGCTCGAGTCGAGCGCCGGTGCGACCAGGAGCACCTCAGCCGCGCCCGGCCCGGCCCGGTTCTGGATCTCGTCCCTGAGCGAGCGACCGAGGAGGGTTTCGTTCGCCACCACCAGGATCCGCCTCTGCTCATCGGGCGCCCGGCGCGACCATACCGCCGTCTCCCGCTCGCGCGGGTCGCTTTTCAGATAGATGCCGACACCCGCGCCGAGACCGAGGGAGAGCACCGACGCAAGCGCGGCCGCAGGCCCCCCGAAGGCGGCGGCAATCCCCACCGCCACGAAGCACAGAGCGGCGGCGAGGACGAAGCTGAACGCCTCGGCCTCGGTCCGGAGCGGGTTCCGCACCGCGCCCTCTGGGCTAGAGGACGTAGACGGTGACGTAGACCACGATCCACATCACGTCGACGAAGTGCCAGTAGATCCCGGGAATCTCGACGCCGAGATGCGCGTGCGGCTCCGGCCCGTAATGTCCTCGGATGGCGCGGATCAAGGCGTAGAGCAACAGGTTCAAACCGATGAAGACGTGGGCGCCGTGCAAGCCCGTGAGGCCGTAGAAGGTTGAGCCGAAAGCGAGATCGTGAGGGCTGAACCCGAGCCGTGTGTACTCGCGAGCCTGGATGAGGAGGAAGGTCAGGCCGAGCAGGAACGTCAAGAGGAGGCCGGCGACGAGCCCTGCGCGGTTAGCCCGCTTCACGGACGTGAGCGCCCAGTGCATCGTAAAGCTCGAGCTGACCAGGATGATCGTGTTGAGAAGCGCCAGGTAGACCGGCAGCTCGTAGGGAGCAGGCGGCCACTCGCCGGGCCCGTTGACGACCCGCGCGAAGAAGTACGCGGTGAAGAACGACCCGAAGAGCATGATCTCCGAGCCGATGAAGAGATACATGCCGAGCAGGCGCGCGTCGACGCGCGAGCTCTGATGCGCGACCGGCGGGTGGTGCTCGTGCGCGTGTGCGGCCACTAGCTCGCCACCGCCTTCGCTTCGCTCGGCTCGACGACGACGTGGGCGACCGGTAGTCCCGTCGCCTTACGGACCCGCTCGACGAGGTCGCGCCGGAGCCAGCCGGAGCTCGTCTTCGGGAACGTCGAGATGACGATCTCGTCCGGACCCTCGTCGTGCACCGCGTTCATGACGGCGCTGTAGGGATCGCCGTCACCGAGATGACCGGTGGCCTCGACGCCCGCCGCGCGAAGCCGGCGCACCGCCTCCTCGAGACGACGCTCGACCCCGACCTCGTCACTGGGTGCGACGAGAGTGACCTCCACCGGAGACTGCGCCGCCCGCTCGCGGATCGCAGCCAGCAGTGGCTCCCCGACGATGGTCTGGTTCGCGACCACCAGGACGTGAACGCGCTCGCGGGCCTCTTCCAGATCGACCACGACGTGCTCGACCGGGACCGAGGTAGAACGCTTGGCGCGGTCGATCAGATTACCTCGCAACCATCCGGACTTGACCTCCGGGTGGGTCGAGATGATCACCTCGTCCGGCTGGTACTGCTCGAGCCCGTCCTTCAGGGCCTGCAGTGGGTCAGGGTCGACGATCGCGCCGCGGGCCGCGATCCCGGCTTCGTGCAGGAGGTCGAGCGTCCGCCGCAGGCGCCGTTCGGCCGTCGACCGTCGGCTCGTCTCGTTGACCACGAAGCCGGCACGCGGCTCGTTCTGCGGGCTGACGACCGTGACGCGGATGGGCCCGTTCGCCGCCCTCCGGCGTAGCGCATCGAGGAGCGTCTTCCCGGCGACGGTCTCGTTCGCGAGCACCAGGATGTGCCGCGGCTCCGCGGTCACACTCGCACCTCCTCCGTCTGTGTGCTCGGCTCTGTTTCGGCCGTCCGGTCACCGTTCAGGACCGCGTGGCGAGCTCCCCGAACACCGTACTCGTACGGACTTCCGACCACCTGAGGAATCTCGTCGAAGTTGAAGATCGGCGGCGGCGAGGACACCTGCCACTCGAGCGTGAGCGCCCGCCACGGGTTGCCCGGCGCCGGCTCGCCGTGGACCCAGCTCGTCAGCAGGTTGTAGATGAAGACGAGTGTCGACGCGCCCAGGAAGAACGACGCGATCGTGATTACGAAGTTCCAGTTTCCGAACTCCGGCGCGTAGTCGGCGACGCGCCGGGGCATTCCCTGCAGCCCGATCCAGTGCATCGGGAAGAAGGTGAGGTTGAAGCCGAGGAACGTCATCCAGAAGTGGATCTTTCCGAGGCGCTCGTTGTACATCCGGCCCGTCATCTTCGGGAACCAGTAGTAGATCCCGGCGAAGATCGTGAACAGCGAGCCGCCGAAGAGCACGTAGTGGATGTGCGCGACCACGAAATAGGTGTCGCTCGCGTGGATGTCGATCGGGACGGAGCCCAGGTAGATGCCCGAGAGCCCTCCGATCACGAACATCGACACGAAGCCGACGGCGAAGAGCATGGGCGTCTTGAAGTGGATCCGCCCCTCCCACATCGTCGCCAACCAGCTGAACACCTTGATGCCGGTCGGAACCGCGATCAGCATCGTCGTCACCATCATCGGAATGCGAAGCCAGGTCGCCATGCCGCTCACGAACATGTGGTGCGCCCACACCGAGAACCCGAGCACGAGGATGGCCATCAACGAGAGGGCCATCAGCCGGTAGCCGAATACCGGCTTCCGCGAGAAAACGGAGATCACCTCCGAGGCGATGCCGAAGCCGGGCAGCATCATGATGTAGACGGCCGGATGCGAGTAGAACCAGAAGATGTGCTGGTACCCGAGCGCGTATCCGCCGTCCGCCGGATCGAAGAAGTTCGTGTGCAGAACCCGGTCGAAGAGGATGAAGAACTGCGACCCGGCGATGAAGGGCGTCGCGACCACGACCAGCGTCGAGGTGGCGAAGTTCGCCCAGACGAGGAGCGGCATGCGCCAGAACGTCATCCCCGGCGCGCGCATCGTGATGATGGTGACCAGGAAGTTGAGCGCGGTCATGATCGAAGACGCCCCCGCCCACTGGACGCCCATCTGGAAGAAGAGGTTCCCGTCCGGCTGCTGGACGGCAAGGGGGACGTAGTTCGTCCACCCGGCTGCGAACGGCCCCACCAGGTAGCTCGAGAGCATCATGAGGCCGGCGATCGGCAGGAGCCAGAAGGAGAGAGCGTTCAGCCGGGGGAACGCCATGTCCGGGGCGCCGATCATGAGGGGGATGACGTAGTTCCCCAGGCCGGCGAAGGCCGGGATGATGAAGAGGAAGATCATCAGCGACGCGTGCACCGAGAAGAGGCCGTTGAACGTCTGGGTGTCGACGAACTGCATCCCGGGTCGCGCCAGCTCGGCCCGCATGAACATCGCCATGAGGCCCGCGGCCACGAAGAAGAAGATGGTCGTGACGAGGTACTGGACGCCGATCACCTTGTGGTCGGTGTTGACCTTGAAGTAGTCGCGCCAGCTTCGGGCCCCGTGGCCGGAGTGATCGTCGGGTCGCGTGGGCCGGCCCGAGATCCAGTAGGCCCAGTAGTCGAAGCCACCCAAGCCGACCAGGAACCCGAGCGGGACCATCACGGTCAGGGCCGTGATCCAGGGCTGGAACTCGAGGATTGGCTCGTAGCCGAGACCTGTCCGCGCGCCTGCGACGAGGCCGGTAGCCAGGCCGAACGCCAGCAGGCTCGTCCAGAGTGCACGGAGCCAGCCGGGACCGGTCAGGCGTCGCCAGCCACTCCGTGGAGGAGGCGCGGCATGCTCGTGCGTCTCGTGCTCTCTCTGGACCTCGGTCGCCATGCTTTTTTGTTCCTACCCCCCCTTGGTCGAGTCCAGTAGGTACTTGACCAGCGCGTCCAGCTGCTCGTCCGAGAGCTGGTCACCAAAGGTCTTGGGCATGATGCCAGGCTGGAATCCCGGGGCAAGCTCTGCGTCCGGGTCCACGATCGACGTTCGGACGAACTCCGCGTCCTTGCCCTTGAGGACCTCGTCGAGGTTCGGTCCTACCTGCCCACTCGACCCCGCGGCAGAGAGCGTATGGCACGACCCGCACCCGTTCGAGGCGAAGAGTGCCTTCCCGTCGCTACCGCCTCCTCCGGCCGCCGCTCCGCCCGACTTCTGCTTGCTCAGCCACTTCTCGTAGTCGGCCGGCCCGAGGACGACCGCCTGCGAACGCATGACCGAGTGCCCGAGACCGCAAAGCTCAGTGCAGATGACCTCGTAGGTGCCAACCTTTGTGGGCGTGATAACGACGTGAGTCGCCGTCCCGGGCACCGCGTCCTGCTTCATGCGGAACTCGGGCACCCAGAAAGAATGGATGACGTCCTTCGAGGTCAGGGTTAGCTGCACGGCCTTGTCGACCTCGAGCACGAGCTGGCCCGAGGTGACGTTCGTACCCGGGTAGGAGAACGACCAGGCGAACTGCTGGGCAGACACGTCGACCTTCCGGCTTCCCGCGGGCGCGTCCTCGACTCCAATCAGGACGATGGCGCTCACGATCGAGATCGCGGTCACGAGCGCGGCGGGCACCGCCGTCCAGACGATCTCGAGTCCCGTATGTCCGTGGATCGGGCTCCCATCCTCGTTGTCGTCGGGAGGTGCCCTGAACTTCCACACCGAGTAGATCGTGACAGCCGCCACCAGCGAGAAGATCGCGATGCAGACGATGGTGACGAACCAGTACAGCCGGTCGATCGAGGTGGCCTCTTCAGAAGCAGCGTCCGGAAGCCAGGGGATGAAATAGGCCACGACGGCGACCGCCGCGCCGGCGAGGGCACCGACGAGCACCATCTGGATGATCGAGCGTTTACGCACGTAAAGACGCGGGATCCGGCCCCGGGCAACCCTAACTGAACCTCCGCCCGGAGACCCGCGCGAACTGCACGGTTCGAGGTCACACGGCTGCCAGGTTTTCGCGCGCCCCTCTCGAAGAGGGAAAGAGAGATGCCTCGGGCAATCTGGACCGGCTCGATCTCGTTCGCCGGACGGAAGCCGGATCGGCTACCAGAAGTTTCGAGGAGGAGGAGCGACCGACCCCGGACGGCGAAAAGAAGCGCTGAAGCTCAGCCGGACTCGGTTCCGTCCCGGACCACGATGCGCCCGTCCTGAAGCCGCAGGACGGCCTCCCACGGAACCGTGTCGTGCTTCCAGGTCTTGTGGTGGCGCCGGCGCTCGCCCCGCGACGAGCCGATCCCGAGTCGCTCGAGAAAGCCACGTCGCCCGACGGCGAGCGCTATGACTTTGACCTCTTTGCCACTCCAGCGGCCTCGGACGTCGAACGCGCGGCCCAACGAGCGACCGGACTCGGTCACCACCTGCCGGTCGAGGAGCTCGGAGAGACGCGTCACGACCCCGGGATCCTCGCGATTCGCTTCCTCCACCGGTCGTCGCCCCGGCCCAGCCCGAGCTCGGAGGCCGTCTTCCCGAGGTGCACGGCCGCCTCGGCGGATTCGACGACATCCCACGGCACACGAACGAGCTTGCGGGCAAAGAGCCGCCCGGCGAGCCGCGCAAACGGGCCTGGCAGCCGCCCCCGCCAGGCACCCGGGCCAACGAGCAAAGCGGTGATGCGCAGCTCCGCCCCGGCCTTGCCCTCCAGCTCGAGATCGTCCACCTTGCCGCAGCGGCGCCCCTCACTGTCTACGAGCTGGTGGTCGAGCACGCCGTAGGCGAGGTCGAGCTCGCCGGAAGTGCTCATCCCTGGCCCATGTTCGTCAGCAGCATCAACGGGATCGCAGTCAGGGAGACCACCAAGATCACGAGGAGGTAAAAGAGCCCGAGCGTGTTCGCGACACGGCCGTTCGCGTAGCGCCCCATGTGGCTCTTGTCGTTCGCCACGAGCAGAATCGGGATGTAGGTGAAAGGCAGGGCGACGACGGAGAAGATGACGGAGTACTCGGTGAGCAAGATCGGGTCGATTCCGGTCATGACGATGCAGAAGCCGAGCGCGAGAAGGACGAGCCAGGTGAGGGTGAAACGCGGCGCTCTGGCCTCGCCGCGGTACTTCCCCCACTCCCACCCGAGAAACTGCGCCAGGTTGTAGGCGCCGGAGAAGCAGGTGTCGATGGCCGCGCCGCCGACCGCGAAGAGTGTCCCGACGAGCGCCAGAATGAGGCCGATCTGTCCGAGCGGTACCTCGGCTCCGAGCGCGACCGTTCCCAGCAGTTCAGGCTCGATCCCGAGCGGTAGGAAGAGCGCGCCTGCGGTGATCATGAGCGCGAAGGAGAGAAAGCCCCCCAGCCCGTAGCCGATGATCGCGTTCGCCTTGTTGATGCCGAGGTCCTTTGGCGTCCAGCCCTCCTCGACCGCCCCCGACGAGTAGAAGTAGACCTCGTACGGGGTCATGGCCGCGCCGAGCAGGCCGACGGCGAAGTAGCCATAGACGAGCGGGCTCTCGGTGTTCACGTGCGGGACGAAGCCCTTCGCGACCTCGCCCCAATCGGGATGAAGCTTGATCGCGGCGACCGCGAACACGAGCAGACACAGCCCGACGTAGCCGAAAACGCGCTCGATCCAGCCGAAGGGAAGCACCCAGATCACGACCGCGAGGGCCAGGACCCCGAGCAGGATGAGGGCGCGGTAGGGAAGCCCCGAGAGAAGCTGGAGCGTGAGCGCGATTCCGCCGACTTCGGCCGCCAGGGTCAGCAGGTTCACGATCTGGGCCGCGACAAGGGCGACGAGGCCTGTGGCGAGGCCCAGGCGCTCCCGGACAGCGTCGAAGACCGGCTGCTTCGAGACCGCCGCAACCCGGCCGCACATTTCGGAGTAGGTGATGATCCCGCCGACGCCAAGGACGACGACCCAGAGCAGCCCGTAGCCGAACGTTGCGCCGGCGGCCGTGTTGAAGACGATGTCGCCGATGTCGACGAAGCCGCCGATCGCGGCCAGGATCCCGAGCGCGACCTCGAAGATCCGCTTCACAGCGATTCCGCCAGCTGCTTAGCGTTGCTGGCCTGCTCCCCCAACCGGCTCTGCAGGCGGGAAGCCGTCACCTTGTTGGCGTGCTCGAGTGGCCGAAGCCAGCCCAGAACGAGCTTTGCCTGTGAACGCACCCTCGCAAGCTTGTTGGCTAGTCCCGGTGCCGGCTTCGCCTTTCCCGGCGCAAGCGAGTCGACGACCTTCTGAGCGCTTTCCGTGAGCGCGGCCGCTTGGACTTGTGCGAAGGGCCCCGTCGTCCGGCCGTCTGCTATCTCGCCGGCAAGAAGCGCGCCTTCAGCGGCAAAGGACTCGACGGTTTCAGCCTGCTTTTGGAGCGCCGTCGCGTCGAGGGTCTGCGAGCCGCTGCCACACCCGACCAGGCCAAGAGAGACGGCGAAAACGAGTACGGCACCAAGGCGTCTCACGCCCGGCGGCATACCCGGTCGCGAAACACTCCACGCCGCGCCGTTTTCCACCCGGGCAAGCCGGGAACGGTGGCGTGGTGCGGCTGATGTTCTGGACCTATGCGCTCGTGATCGCCAGCGGCCTCATCGCGGCGTTCTTCGTCGGGCTGACGCACAACTGATATGCGCCGTTTCCTTCGCGAAAACTCGCTGTCCCTCTTCTTCCTTGTCCTGCTCGTCGCGGCGGTCCTGGGACAGTCGTTTGCCGGGCAGCACGACTACAACGCCGAGCAGACGGAGCACGGCGCGCAGGCCGTCGCCTGGGGCCGCTACGTCGTGTCGTCCGACTTCTGGGGCGCGATCATGGAGAACTGGCAGTCCGAGTTTCTCCAGTTTTCGCTCTACATCGCCGCGACGATCTGGCTCCTCCAGAAAGGGTCGAGCGAGTCGAAGCCGCTCGCGGACGCCGGCCTCCAATCCGACGAGAAGCAAAAGATCGGGC
>DATLQD010000156.1:0-5587 GCA_035535315.1 Gaiellaceae bacterium | reverse complement strand
CCCGCGAGTCTCAGCGCGCGCAGCGCGCCCTGAGATGGAAGAGGGGGCTCGTGGGGGAACATGGGTTCCCCCGCGGGAGCGAGGCGGAGTCTCGCGACGTGGAGGTGGAGAGGTGAGGCACGGCAAGCGATACCGCAACTTCCGCGCCCTGATCGATCGCGAGCACCTGTACTCCCCGCTCGAAGCGGTGAGGATCCTCAAGGAGGGGCCGCCCACGAACTTCGATGAGACGATCGAAGTGCACTTCAACACGGGCTTGAACGTCCGGCATGCCGACCAGCAGCTTCGGGGCACGCTGATGCTCCCCCATGGCACGGGCAGCGACGTGCGCGTCGCCGTTTTCGCGGAAGGCGAGAAGGCCAAAGAGGCGGAAGAGGCCGGCGCCGACATCATCGGATCCGCAGACCTCGCTGCGAAGATCGAAGAGGGGTTCGACGACTTCGACGTGGCCATCGCGACCCCGGACATGATGGGAACGGTCGGGAAGCTCGGCCGCATCCTCGGCCCCCGTGGACTCATGCCGAATCCGAAGGCCGGCACGGTGACCTTCGATGTCGCGAAGGCGGTGAGCGACTCGAAGGCGGGCAAGCTCGAGTACCGGACCGACCGAGGGGCGAATGTCCACCTCGCGATGGGGAAGAAGAGCTTCTCCGAGCGCGATCTCCTCGAGAACTACGCCACGGTGCTCGACGAGATGATGCGGGCGAGGCCCGCTGTGGCGAAGGGTCGCTATATCCGCTCGATCACATTGACGACTTCGATGGGCCCGGGCATCAAGGTCGACCCGTCCCGAACACGGGGCGTCGTCGAGGAGCTGAGCGAGGAGGCCGCGACCGCGGCAGCGTAAACACACGACGTCTCGTCGCCAGAGACAGCCGGCAGCGCGCCAGCGCGGAAGACCGGCCGAGGCGGTTCGAGGGAGAACGCTCTCCTCCTCGTGCCCGCCTCCCGGCGGGCGCGACTCGTTTGAGAGGAGAAGCAGGTGCTGAAGGAAAAGAAAGAGCAGGTCGTCGCGGAGCTTGTGGAGCGGCTCCGGTCGACGGACACGCTCATCGTGGCCGACTACCGCGGCCTCAGCATGAAGGAGATCGACGGGGTTCGGGGTGAGCTGCTCCAGCACGGCGCCCGTTTCTCCATCGTCAAGAACACGCTCACGCGGCGGGCAGCCGAGGAGGCCGGGGTCGAGGCCCTGAAGGACTTCCTGGAGGGCCCGACCGCGATCGCCTTCGTCGGCGACGGCGACATGGTCGCGGTCGCGAAGACGTTGAGCGACACGGCTCGACGCACGAAGGTTCTCGCCGTCCGCGGCGGGATCCTTCAGGGCGAGACGATCACCGCCGACCAGGTGCGCGACCTGGCGACCCTGCCGCCGCTCGACATCCTCCAGGGCCAGGTCCTGGGGGCCATCGTCGGCCCGATGACCGCAGTGGTGGGGCTCTTCACCGCCCCGCTGCGGGACCTGGTCAACGTGCTCGACGCACGCATACAACAACTGGAAGAACAGGAGGCATAGGAATGGCAACCGACACCGCAAAGGTCGTCGAGCAGCTCGGGAAGATGACCGTGCTGGAACTCGTTGAGCTCAAGAACAAGCTGGAGGAGGAGTGGGGCGTCACGGCCGCAGCGCCGGTCGCGGTCGCCGCCCCGGGTGCTCCGGCCGCCGGTGGCGGGGATGGAGCCGCCGCCGAGGAGCAGTCGGAGTTCGACGTCATCATCACTGCTCCCGGGGACAAGAAGATCCAGGTGATCAAGGTCGTCCGCGCGATCACGAGCCTCGGTCTCAAGGAGGCGAAGGACGTGGTCGACGGGGCTCCCGGCCCGGTCAAGGAGGGCGTCACCAAAGAGGAGGCCGAGAGCATCAAGGCCCAGCTCGAAGAGGCCGGCGCCACAGCCGAGATCAAGTAGAAAAGACCGAATTCACACGGACGGAAGGGCGGCCAAGGCTGCCCTTCCGGCGTTTTTGGCCCCTTTCCTTTTGTGAAGAGGTCGTAAGGTCGCTCACCCGTCCGGGGGTTCGTGGTGTGGAAGGGCTCGCGCGCGGCCGAAGTAGTGCAAGACCGGGAAAAGCCGCACCCACGGAGGTTCAGGATGAAGTTCAAGGTACTTCTGCTCGCGCTCGCCGCCACGCTGGTCGTCACTTCTGGCGCCACCGCGAAGAACGGCGGGGGCAACGGAAAGAGTCACGCCCAGGCCACGCATTCGCAATCGGCCGCGCACGGCTCGAAGCATGAAGGCAAGAGCCACGCCACTAAAGCCGTGAAGGTCAAGAAGGCGAAGAAGCACGAGGCAGCCGTAGCCGAGGAGGCCGGCGACGCGCTGGCCCCGGACGACGCTGTGGAGGTCGAGGAGCCGAGCGCCCTAGCCGCGAACCCGGCCTGGACCTGCAAAGCGCTCCTCGAGGGACTGACGTTCGCCGCCGACTTCGGGACGAACGCGAACGGCGCGAACGCCTTCGGCAAGTGCGTCTCGAGCGTTGCCCACGGCGCCGTGCAAGAGACCTCCGCCGAGGTGCCGGCAGAGCCCGGTGCCGCATGTGAAGCGGTGGCGCCCGCCACAGTCGAGTCGACCGAGGTGGAAGCTGCGGACGAGGAGAGCTCGGACGTCGCGGACGAGGAGAGCTCGGACGTGCCCGAGGTGCCTGTCTGCGAGGCCGCCGACGGGACCGAGACTACTGCTCCTCCCGCCGCGGACGACACTTCCTCCACCGGGGACACCACGGGTGCCGTGGACGGAACCGTGGCAGACACCACCGTGCCGAGTGCGGACGACGCGCTTCTGGCCGCCGCACGTGATGTCAAGGCGTTCGCCGCCAGTCTGTAGAGCTGCGAATGGGATCGTTCAGAAGGGGCGCTGCGGCGCCCGTTCTGGCGTTCATCAGAAAAAGGTGTAGAGTGCGCCTTCAGAACGGCGGTCTCCGCAGGCATGCGCTTGCGGGGGAACGTCTGCCTCTGCTACCCTGATGGGTCGCGCCGCTCCTCCGCGTTCTACACCGTTTTCATCGGATTCCGATCCCGTCTTTATCCGTTCGTCCTGCCTAGAGGGAGGCTTCGTTCTTGGCCACCAAGGTCGCTTCGCGCCGCGCGCGCAAGAATTTTTCTCGTCTAAAGCACGTTCTCGACCTTCCTAATCTGATCGACATACAGCGGGCCTCGTTCAAGTGGTTCATGGAAGAAGGGCTCCGCGAGACGATCGACGACATCTCGCCGATCGAGGACTACACCGGCACGCTCGCCGTCGAGTTCGCCGATTACGAGTTTGGTCCGCCGCCGGTCAGCATCAAGGAATGTCGTGAGAAGGACCTGACCTACCAGGCTCCACTCTCGATGACCGTCCGCTTCGTGAACAAGGAGACGGGCGAGATCAGAGAGCAGACGGTCTTCATGGGGGATTTCCCGATGATGACCCGGTGGGGCACCTTCATCATCAACGGCACCGAGCGCGTGATCGTGACGCAGCTCGTCCGCTCCCCCGGGGCTTATCTGATGGAGCCGAAGGATCCGGACAAGCAGGTCTTCATCGCGAACCTCATGCCGAGCCGTGGCTCTTGGCTCGAGCTCGAGATCGACAAGAAGGGCATCGTCTACGCACGGATCGACCGGAAGCGCAAGCTGCCGATCACGACCCTCCTGCGTGCGCTCCCCGCCGAGGACCCGTCCACCGGGGAACAGCTCGATCTCTCGACGAACGAGAAGATCCTCGAGCTCTTCGACAACTCGACCTACATTGCGAACACCCTCGAGAAGGACACGACTACGCGCGAGGAAGAGGCGGTCGTCGAGGTCTTCAAGAAGCAGCGCCCGGGCGAGCCGCCGACGCTCGACAACGCCCGCAACCTGCTTCGGGGCCTCTTCTTCGACCCGAAGCGCTACGACCTCACCAAGGTCGGCCGCTACAAGCTGAACCAGCGGCTCGTGGTCGACGTGCCGGACGACGTCCGCGTCCTGACGACGCAGGACATCATCGCGCTCGTCAAGCGCCTCGTCGACCTCCCCAAGAACCTGGGCGTGCCGGAGGACTCCAAGGACTTCGCAGCCGAGGCGCTCGCTCTGTCGCGTGAGCCAATCCGGAACGAGCTCGACGAGTACGAGGACTTCGGCAACCGCCGGCTCCGCACCGTGGGCGAGCTGATCCAGGAAGCATTCCGCGTCGGTCTTTACCGCATGGAGCGTGTCGTCCGCGAGCGGATGACCACTGAGGACGTGGACACGATCACGCCCCAGACGATCATCAACATCCGGCCAGTCGTCGCCGCCCTGAAGGAGTTCTTCGGCTCCTCGCAGCTTTCGCAGTTCCTGGATCAGACGAACTCGCTGGCCAGCCTCACGCATCGACGCCGCCTCTCGGCGCTCGGCGCCGGCGGTCTCACGCGCGAGCGGGCGCCGATCGAGGTCCGCGACGTTCACGTGACCCACTACGGCCGCATGTGCCCGATCGAGACTCCCGAGGGCCCGAACATCGGCCTCATCGGCTCGCTCGCCTCGATGGCGACGGTGTCCGAGTTCGGCTTCGTCCAGACGCCGTACCGGGCGGTCGAGAAGGGGAAGGTGACGGACAAGATCGTCTACCTCGACGCGGCCGAGGAGGAGAAGTTCACGATCGCGCAGGCGAGCGAGCCCGTCGACGAGAAGACCGGCAAGTTCGTCCATGACCAGGTTCTCTGCCGGGCCCCCGGCGGCGACCCCGTGACGTCGATTCCGAAGGACATCCAGTACATGGACGTGGCGCCGGCCCAGATCGTCTCGGTCGCCACGGCGCTGATCCCGTTCCTCGAGCACAACGACGCCAACCGCGCGCTCATGGGCGCGAACATGCAGCGTCAGGCGGTGCCGCTCCTGATCACCGATGCGCCGCTCGTCGGAACCGGGCTCGAGTACCGCGCCGCGGTCGACACCGGTGATGTCGTCCTGGCGGACGCGGCCGGCACGGTCGTCGACGTGGACGCCGACAAGATCGTCGTCGAGACGAAGGACGGCAAGGACGAGTACGAGCTCGTGAAGTTCATGCGCTCCAACCAGGGGACGCTGATCCACCAGAAGCCGATCGTCGGGCTGGGCGACAAGGTGAAGGCGGAGGACGTGCTTGCGGACGGCAGCTCGACCGCGCAGGGCGAGCTCGCGCTGGGCAAGAACCTGTGCGTTGCCTTCATGCCCTTCGAGGGCTACAACTTCGAGGACGCCATCGTCCTCTCCGAGCGGCTCGTGAAGGACGACGTCCTTTCCTCGATCCACATCCACGAGTACGAGATCGACGCGCGCTCGACCAAGCTCGGCGACGAGGAGATCACGCGCGACATCCCCAACCGTTCCGAGGAGTCGCTTCGCGACCTGGACGACCGCGGCGTCGTGCGGATCGGAGCCGAGGTCGGCTCGGGCGACCTGCTCGTCGGCAAGGTGACGCCCAAGGGCGAAACCGAGCTGACGGCGGAGGAGAAGCTGATCCGCGCCATCTTCAAGGAGAAGGCGCGCGAAGTCCGCGACACGTCGCTGAAGGTCCCGCACGGCGAGGGCGGCAAGGTCATCGACGTGAAGACCTTCTCGCGCGACAACGGGGACGACCTTTCACCAGGCGTCAACGAGCTCGTGCGCGT
>DATLQD010000155.1:0-19056 GCA_035535315.1 Gaiellaceae bacterium | reverse complement strand
CGAGCCCGTCTGGATCCGGCCCGAGATCGATCAGCGCACCGGGGTCGCGCACGGGATCCGGACCGAGGCGCTGGCCGCGGCGTTGGCCGTCGCGCCGGATGCGCAGGCAGTCGTCCTCGTCGAGCCCTCATTCGTAGGCGTCGTGAGCGACGTGGCCGGGCTCGCGAGGCTGAGTCACGAAGCGGGCGTCCCGCTCATCGTCGACCAGGCCTGGGGGGCGCACTTCGGCTTTCACGCGGGGCTCCCGGCACACAGCCTCGCCCTCGGCGCAGACGCCATGGTTGTGTCCGCTCACAAGACGCTGACCTCCTTCACGCAGGGCGCCTACCTCTTTGCGAAAGGCGGCCGGCTCGACGTTGCCCGTGTCAGCGAGGCCTTCGATCTCCTGCACACGACGAGCCCTTCGGCGGCCATCCTCGCGAGTCTCGACCGGGCCCGCCACCTCATGGCGACGCGCGGCGAGGAACTGCTCGGCACGACGCTCGAGCTGGCCGCCGGTTTCCGCGAGCGGATGGCCGGCGTCGAAGGGCTCACCCTCGTCGACTCCGACGACCCGACGAAGCTCGTCCTGGCGCTCGCCGCGACCGGGGCTGACGGCCTCGAGGTCGAGGACGACCTCGTGAGCGAGGGGATTCGCCTCGAGCTGGCGAACCGCGACACGCTCATCCCGCTCCTCACGATCGCGGACACGGAGGAGACCGTCGAGCGTCTGGCCGACGCCCTTCTCCGCTCCTTCGAGCATCGCCGAGGAACACCACGCGAGCCCGGAGGGGCCAGCGTGGTCTGGAGCATCGAGCCGGAGGTCGGCATGAGCCCGCGAGAGGCGTTCTTCGCACCGCGTGAGACCGTGTCGGCCGACCGTGCAGTGGGACGGCTCGCAGCGGAGACCGTGGCGCCCTACCCGCCGGGTATCCCGGCACTCGCTCCCGGCGAGGTCGTGACGGCCCCACTCCTGGACGCGCTCCGCGAGGCGGCAGCGGCGGGAACCCGCCTCGCGTACTGCTCGGATCCCTCGCTCGGAACGATCCAGGTCATCGCGAGCTAGCCCGCGGTCGGGCTCGCGCTACGAGGTTTAGCTAGGTCTCGCATTGATACAATCCGACTTAGATTTTCTTTCAACAACCCACGAAGGAAGGACCACATGGCAAAAACAATTGGAATCGACCTCGGCACGACGAACTCATGCATGGCCGTGCTCGAGGGCGGCGAGCCGACGGTCATCCCGAACGCAGAGGGTGGGCGCACAACGCCTTCCGTCGTTGCGTTCACGAAGGACGGCCAGCGTCTCGTCGGAGCGCCGGCGAAGCGCCAGTCGGTGACCAACCCGCAGAACACGATCTTCTCGATCAAGCGCTTCATGGGCCGGAAGATCTCGGAGGTCGCCGAGGAGCAGAAGATCGTCCCGTACGAGGTCGTCGGCGGCTCGAACGGAGACGCAAGGGTCAGAGTGGACGGGAAGGACTACTCGCCGCCGGAGATCGCCGCGATGATCCTCCAGAAGCTCAAGACCGACGCCGAGGCCTACCTGGGCGACTCGGTCACGGACGCGGTCGTCACCGTGCCCGCGTACTTCAACAACGCGCAGCGGGAGGCAACGAAGGACGCCGGCAAGATCGCCGGGCTGAACGTCATTCGCATCATCAACGAGCCGACCGCGGCGGCCCTGGCCTACGGGCTCGACAAGGAGTCAGACCAGACGATTCTCGTGTTCGACCTCGGCGGCGGCACCTTCGACGTGTCCGTCCTCGAGCTGGGTGACGGCGTCTTCGAGGTAAAAGCGACCAACGGCGATAACCACCTGGGCGGCGACAACTTCGACAAGGCGATCGTCGACTGGATGGTGGCCGAGTTCAAGCGCGAGCAGGGCATAGACCTGGCGCAGGACAAGATGGCGCTGCAGCGGCTCTACGAGGCTGCCGAGAAGGCAAAGATCGAGCTCTCGTCGACCATGTCGACGCAGATCAATCTGCCGTTCATCACGGCGACCCAGGAGGGCCCGAAGCACCTCGATCTCCAGCTCACGCGTGCGAAGCTCAACGAGCTGACCGCCGACCTGGTCGAACGGACCGTCGGCCCGACGAAGCAGGCGCTCAAGGACGCCGGCCTCGAGGCGAACGCGATCGATCACGTGATCCTCGTCGGCGGCATGACGCGCATGCCTGCCGTCCAGGACAAGGTCAAGGAGCTGATCGGCAAGGACCCGCACAAGGGCGTCAACCCGGACGAGGTCGTCGCCATCGGCGCGGCTATCCAGGCGGGGGTTCTGAAGGGCGAGGTCAAGGACGTTCTCCTGCTCGACGTGACCCCGCTCTCGCTCGGGATCGAGACGAAGGGCGGCGTGTTCACGAAGCTGATCGATCGCAACACGACCATCCCGACGAAGAAGTCGGAGACCTTCACGACGGCCGAGGACAACCAGCCCTCGGTCGAGGTCCACGTCCTTCAGGGCGAGTCCGAGATGGCTTCGTTCAACAAGACGCTCGGCAAGTTCCAGCTCGTCGGCATCCCGCCGGCACCTCGGGGCATGCCTCAGGTGGAGGTCACGTTCGACATCGACGCGAACGGGATCATCAACGTGTCGGCGAAGGACCTCGGATCCGGGAACCAGCAGCAGATCCGGATCGAGGGCGGCTCGGGCCTCAAGGAGGAAGAGGTTCAGCAGCTGATCCACGAGGCCGAGTCGCACGCTGACGAGGCCCGTCGCCTGCGCGAGTTGGCCGACGCCAAGAACCAGGCTGAGTCGCTTGCGTACTCGACCGAGAAGAGCCTCCAGGAGCATCGCGACTCGCTCGACGAAGAGACGATCTCGACGATCGAGTCCCGGCTCGAAGAGCTGCGCCAGGTCCTCGACGGCTCGGATGTCTCCGAGATCAAGGCGAAGACCGAGCAGCTCATGGAGGCCTCGCACAAGCTTGCCCAGGCCGTCTACGAGAAGGTTCAGACGGAGCAGGCAGCTTCGGCTTCGACACCCGGCGACGGGAACGGTGCCGGCGCAAGCGACGACGAGGTCGTCGAGGACGCCGATTACGAGGTCATTGACGAAGAGGAAGGGGCCAAGCACTCGTAATGGCCTCTTTCGAGGAGAAGACCAGCGGTCCAGACTCGGAGCAGACCTCCGAGACGGGCCCGGGACTCGAGGAGCGCGTCGCGCTCCTCGAGTCCGAACGGGACGAAGCTGTCGACCACCTGAAGCGGGTGGCGGCGGACTTCGACAACTACCGCAAGCGTGCTGCGCGCGACCAGGCAAGCCTGGTCGCGCGGGCGCACGAGCGGCTCGTGAAGGAGTTGCTCCCGGTACTGGACAACCTCGAGCGTGCGCTCGAGGCGGGCGAGCAGACCGAGGAGGCAAAGCTCGCCGAGGGCGTCGCCCTCGTCGCGCGGGAGCTTCGCGAGGCGCTCGAGCGGGAGGGCCTCGTCGAGATCGAGACTGACGGGAAGTTCGACCCGCACGTCCACGAGGCGCTGCTGACGCAGCCGTCCGAGGCGGAAGAGGGCTCGGTCATCGAAGTGCTCCAGAAGGGATACCGCCTCGGTGACCGCGTTCTCAGGCCTGCCCGGGTCGTGATCTCGCAGGGGAGCGGATGAGGGATCTCTACGAGGTCCTCGGCGTCCCGAAGACCGCATCCGCCAGCGACATCAAGAAGGCCCACCGCAAGCTCGTTCGAAAGCATCATCCGGACGCGAACCCGGGTGACAGCGAGGCGGAGGAGCGCTTCAAGGAAGTTCAGGGTGCCTACGACGTCCTGCGCGACCCGGAGAAGCGTAAGCAGTACGACCAGCTCGGGAGCCGCATGTTCGCCGGCGCCGGCGCCGGAAACCGGGAAGGCGGCTGGAACGTCAACTACGACGGGAACTTCGGCGACCTCGGCGACCTCGGAAATTTTGGCGACTTCGGGGACATCCTCGGCGGCCTCTTCGGGAACGCCGGCGGAAGGCGGACCACCCGCGCGCGAAGCCAGCAGGGCGAGCGTGGCCGCGACGTGGAGGTCGAGGTGAACGTGTCCTTCGAGGACTCCCTGCGCGGGCTCGAGACCAGGATTCCGGTTCAGCTCGAGGTGCCGTGCCACACGTGCGGGGGCTCCGGGGCGGAGCCGGGCACGACCCCGACGCTTTGCCCGGTGTGCCGCGGGCGCGGCGTCGTGTCCGAGAACCAGGGCGTCTTCGCGCTCTCGCAGCCGTGTCCACGCTGCGGCGGCAACGGCACCGTCGTCGAGACGCCGTGCCATACGTGCCGCGGCTCTGGCCGCGAGGTCCGGACCAAGCGCTACACGGTGAAGATTCCGCCCGGGGTCAAGGACGGAACCCGGATCAAGCTGAAGGGAAAAGGGGAGCCAGGCCGGAACGGCGGCCCGCCCGGCGACCTGCACGTAATCACCCGCGTCACACCCTCCCCGCTGTATGAGCGACGCGGCTCGGACCTCATCATCGAGGTTCCCGTCACGTACGCGGAAGCAGCCCTCGGAGCCGAGGTCGAGGTTCCGACCCCGGACGGAAAGATCTCACTAAAGATCCCACCCGGAACGCAGGACGGCAGGATGCTGCGAGTCCGGGGCAAGGGCGCTCCGAGGCTGAAGGGCTCGGGGCGCGGTGACCTGCTCGCGCGCGTGCGCGTGGTCGTCCCGACAAAGCTTTCGAAGGCGGAGCGCGAAGCGGTCGAGAACCTCCAGAAGGTCTCGCGCGAGAACCCGCGCGAGAGGCTGGAGGTCTGAGATGACGAACCACCCGCGCTACATCATCTCCGTGGCGGCCGAGCTCGTCGGCATGCATCCCCAGACGCTTCGGATGTACGAGGCGAAGGGACTCGTGCGGCCGCAGCGGACGCCCGGAAACACGCGGCTGTATTCGGAGGCGGACGTCGCGCGGCTCCGTCTCATCCAGACGCTCAAAGCCGAGCTCGGGATCAACCTGGCCGGCGTGGAGATCGTGCTTCGGCTCGAGGACGAGCTTCGTAAGGTTCAAAGGCGACTGGAGCGCCTCGAGCGCCAGATGCACGAGGAAGTTCGCAACGTCCACAAGCACTATCGGCGCGACCTCGTGCCCTACCGCGCCAGCGAAACAATGCCTGACAGAAAGGCGAGATGGACTTCAACAAGCTGACACTCAAGGCGCAGGAAGCCGTGGCCGCGGCGATGGACCTGGCGAGACGTCAGGGCAACCCGGAGGTGTACCCGGAGCACCTGATTCTCGCGCTGCTCGACCAGGAGCTGCCGCAGACGCTCGTCGAGCGGGCGGGAGGTTCGGTCGCGGACCTGCGGGCAAAGGCCGAGGCGGCGCTGGCCGCGAAGCCGGCGGTCCAGGGGACCGCAGCCCAGCAGCCGCGTGCGTCGGCGGCCTTCTCGCGCGTCCTCGACGAGGCCGAACAGGAGATGCGGAAGCTCCAAGACGACTTCGTCTCGACCGAGCATGTGCTGCTGGCGCTGGACCTCCTCCCGCGCGATCGCCTCGAGCAGGCGCTGAAGGAAGTTCGCGGCAGCCAGCGCGTGACTTCGCAGGATCCCGAGGGCACGTACCAGTCCCTCGAGAAGTTCGGCCGTGACCTGACCTCCGAGGCGGAGCAGGGCAAGCTCGATCCCGTAATCGGCCGCGACGAGGAGGTGCGCCGCGTCATCCAGGTGCTCTCGCGCCGGACGAAGAACAACCCGGTCCTGATCGGCGAGCCCGGGGTCGGCAAGACAGCCATCGTCGAGGGTCTCGCTCAGCGCATCGTCGCGGGCGATGTTCCCGAGGGACTGAAAGGCAAGCGTGTGTGGGCTCTCGACATCGGCGCACTTCTCGCAGGCGCGAAGTACCGGGGTGAGTTCGAGGAGCGGCTCAAGGCTGTCCTGAACGAGATCAAGGCTGCCGAGGGGCAGATCATCCTCTTCATCGACGAGCTCCACACGATCGTCGGGGCCGGGGCGTCCGAGGGTGCGGTCGACGCCGCGAACATGCTGAAGCCGATGCTTGCCCGTGGCGAGCTTCGGCTGGTCGGCGCGACGACGCTCGACGAGTACCGCAAGCACATTGAGAAGGACGCCGCGCTCGAGCGGCGCTTCCAGCCGATCTTCGTCGGCGAGCCGTCGGTGCCGGACACGATCGCGATCCTCCGCGGTCTCAAGGAGCGCTACGAGGCTCACCACGGCGTTCGCATCACCGATGCCGCACTCGTGGCAGCCGCTGTGCTGTCGGATCGCTACATCTCGGACCGCCAGCTGCCCGACAAGGCGATCGACCTGATCGACGAAGCCGCCTCGCGCCTTCGGATGGAGATCGACTCCTCGCCGATCGAATTGGACGAGGCGGACCGCCGCGTGCGCCAGCTCGAGATCGAGCAGGCGGCGATGTCGAAGGAGACGCCCGAGGTTCGGGCTCCCGTGGAGCGGGCCCTCGCCGAGGCGAAGGAGGCGCGTGACGAGCTCGCAGGTCGCTGGGCCAAGGAGAAGGAGTCCCTCGACCGGGTTAAGGAGATCACGCAGCGGATCGACGATCTGCGGATGGAGGCAGAACGCGCCGAGCGCCAGGGGGACCTCCAGCGGGTCGCAGAGATTCGCTACGGCGAGCTGCCGGAGCTCGAGCGGGAGTTCGCCGAGCGCGAGCAGGCAGAGACACGGATGGTGAAGGAGGAGGTCGACGAAGACGACATCGCGGCGGTCGTCGCGCGCTGGACGGGCGTGCCGGTCGAACGGCTCCTCGAGGGAGAGACCGAGAAGCTGATCCACATGGAGGATCGCCTCCACCAGCGGGTCGTGGGGCAAGACGAAGCGATCGCGGCGGTCGCGAACGCCCTCAGGCGGTCGCGTACCGGCCTCCAGGATCCCAACCGTCCCATCGGCTCGTTCGTCTTCCTCGGTCCGACCGGAGTCGGAAAGACCGAGCTGGCGCGGGCGCTCGCGGAGTTCATGTTCGACGACGACAGGGCCATGGTCAGGCTCGACATGTCCGAGTATCAGGAGCGCCACACGGTCTCCCGGCTGGTGGGTGCTCCTCCCGGTTATGTCGGCTACGAGGAGGGGGGCCAGCTGACGGAGGCAGTCCGGCGGCGCCCCTATTCGGTCATCCTCCTCGACGAGATCGAGAAGGCGCATCCCGAGGTTTTCGACGTGCTGCTCCAGATCCTGGACGACGGGCGCCTGACCGACGGCCAGGGCCGCACGGTCGACTTCCGGAACACCGTGATCATCATGACCTCGAACGTCCGGTCGGCCGAAGGTCTCCGCGACCGCTTCCGTCCGGAGTTCCTGAACCGGATCGACGAGATCGTGGAGTTCGAGCCGCTCACGCGAGAGCAGATCGCCGACATTGTCGAACTGCAGCTCCAGCGACTGAGGGAGCGGCTCGCCGAGCGCGGACTGAGTCTCGAGATCACGGACGCCGGAAAAGAGGTGGTGGCGGAAGCGGGCTGGGATCCGACATATGGCGCGCGGCCGCTCAAACGGGCGATTCAACGGCTCATCGAGAACCCCCTGGCCGTCCGGCTCCTGGAGGCCGACTTCGAAGCCGGCGACACGGTGCTGGTTGATGCGCGGGACGGCGAGCTCGTCTTCGAGAAGGTGACCGCGAGCGAACCGGTGGCCGTTTAGGCGTCCAGGAAGCTTGGCGAACGTAGGCGCTGTGCCGTCTGGCCGCGCTGCTTGCGCCGATTCAGCGTCCTCTGGGCCGCCGGGTACGGTTCTCCTCGTGTCGGCCCACCTCGATCGACCGCTCCGCCTCGGGGAGGTCCTGGCCGAGGCAATCCGGATCTACGGTGCCCGCCCTTGGGCCGCGCTGGGGGTGGGAGCATTCGTCGGTGCGATGCTTCTCCTGGGCGCCCTGACGGGGCATATCGTGGGATTCGTCGCCGCGATCTCGGTCGCTTTCACCCTCGCCTTCGGCGTGTCGGCCCGCCTCGTGTCGGGCGACGGCTTTCGCGAGGCCTGGGCGCAGACAATCGTCCGGAGCCCTGTCCTCCTGCCACTCACGGTCGTCGTGGCGCTTCCGTTCACCCTCGGGCGCATCGATCCCCTGCTGCTTCTCTTCGCCGTCGCCTGGCTTGCCGTCTCCGGCTTCTCCATTCCCGTGGCCATGCTGGAGCGGTCGCCGGGAGGCGACAGTTGGTTTCAGCGGCTCGGCTTCTCCCTGCAGCGCTCGCTGCACCTTTCGCGGGCCGAATACCTGCACGCGCTGGGCGTCGCGGCCACTCTCGTCATGATCTATGTCTTCTTCGGACAGCTGCTGGTAGCGCTGCTCCGTGGCTTCGCCGACAACGGCGGGCTGGCGGCCACGGCGCTCGTCCAGATCGTGTTGGCCCCCTTCTTCTTCCTCGGCCTGAGCGTCCTCTACTTCGAGCAGAAGGCGCGCGCTGTATCCTCGCCCGGCCGAGGCTGAGAGAACGGAGGAGCGATGCCGAGCTACATCATGCTGTCCACGCTGAGCGAGCAGGGCCTCCAGACGCTCAGGGCGAACCCGGAGCGAGTCAAGCAGGTGAACCAGGACGTCGCGGAGCTCGGGGCCAAGATCTTGCACCAGTGGTTCGTGCTCGGCCCGTACGACTTCGTGAACATCGTCGAAGCGCCGGATGCCTCGGTGATTGCGAAGGTGTCGATCGCCCTGGGAGCGCGGGGTAGCGTCCATACGCAGTCGTACGAGATGCTCGAGGTCGACGACCTCCTGCGCCTCCTGAACGAGTAGTAGATGCCATCGCGGCTGCCGGACTGGTTGGCCGCCGAGGTGGCGGAATGGCCACAGGATGCCTTCGGCGCCCACCAAGCCAGGCTCCTGCTCCGTGATGGAAGCGTGATCGCGCCGGTGGCGATCCTCCCGAGCGGCGACGTGGTCGGCTGGGGGTCGGCGGGGCATGTCGACTTCCGCTCCGACGACGTGGTGGCGATCGAGCGGATCGACGACTGACTACGGCCGGGTGTCGCCCAAGACGACCTCTGGCTCTGGCTCCGCCTGCGTGGTGGTCGGCTCGGGCTCGACGGCGGTCGTGGTGGGCGCCGAATCTGCGACGGGCGGTGCCTCGTCGCCGCTCGACCCACCGCACGCCGCGAGTCCGGCGACTGCTAGCAGCAGAGCGAGCCGAGGTACCCGTAGCACCCTATTCTCAGGCGAGCCAGGGCGGGAGCCGCACGTGCAGGTGGTTGTCGTGGTGGGCGAGCACCCGGACAACGCCCGTCGGCCCGACGAGCCCCGTGCTCGGCCCGACGAAGACCACTTCGGCTCCGGCGGCCACGAAGCGGTCGACCAGGTCCTGCGCAAGTCGCAGGTTTGCCTGGCCCGCCTCGAGCGGGGGACGCTCTCGCCGGTCCTTGCGCGGGTAGTAGACGTCCACGTCGAGGCCGTTCTGGTGCGAGACATGGCCGGGCCCGCCGAACTGGGGGCCGAAGTCGCCCCCGCGCGGACGGCTCAGATCGCCGATGCCGACGCGCGGCGCACCGGGGTGGTCCGCTGCGTACTCCCCGATCACGCGTAGCGTCACCCGCACCAGGCCGTCCGTTCCGACCCTCCGCCAGCCTGGGCTGGGCGAGCGGTGCCCGAGGGGATCCCACGTGAAGAAGTGGCGCCCCTCAGCGGGCAGCCGCACGCCTCCGACGAGCCGTCCGCCGGAAGGGGAGCCGAGGGCGTGCGAGACGTGCCAGTGCACCTTCGGGAAGACGGGCTTTGGCGCCGGCGGCTCACGGGACGGCTTAGGTGGCCCTAAAGCGAGCATCGCGAGGACGAGCACGGTCACGATCTTGCTCACGTCTCGTCTACGCGGGACCCGCGACGTCGAGTCCTCCGTACCGGAGAATGGACCCGTGCTTAGTGCTGACGCTCCCACGCCACCCGCGGTCTTCGCGCGCGCCGAGACGATCGGCGTCTCCGTGCTCGGCAGGCCGATCCGAGCTCTCGAGCGCGGTCAACCCGGTGCCACCCGGACGATCCTCGTCGTCGGCTGCATCCACGGCGACGAATGCGCGGGGACCGCCATCACTCAACGGCTCGCCCGCGCGACCGTGCCGGCTGGCGCCGAGATCTGGATCGTGCACCTCCTGAATCCGGACGGACGAGCGGCTCGCACGCGTCAGAACGCCCGTGGCGTCGACCTGAACCGGAATTTCCGCTCAGGCTGGCGCGCCGCGGGAGAGCCGTGGGATGCCGAATACCCGGGACCGGCACCCTTCTCCGAGCCGGAGTCCAGGGCGGCCCGCGCGCTGGTCCGTCGTATCCGGCCCGACGTGACCATCTGGTACCACCAGCCCCAGGCGACCGTCCGGGCGTGGGGTGGGAGCATCGCCGCCGGGCGCCGCTACGCGCGGCTCGCAGGCGTTCGCTTTCACGCGATCCGCTGGCCGCCGGGCAGCGCGCCGAACTGGCAGAGCCACCAGTTTCCGGGCTGCGCCTCCTACGTGGTCGAGCTCGCGTCCGGGTCCCTCACCGCCGGCCTGGCGTCCCGCCACGTCAGGGCCGTCCTTACGATCGCGAGGAGCCGCTAACTGTCGAGGCGCGTGTATGCCACCGCCACCTCGGCGGCCAGCGACGCGTTTTCGACGATCAATTGGCGGTTGACCCGGATCGTGGCGCCGCCGCTTTCCCGGTGGAGGTAGGCGAGGAGGAAGGGCGTCAGCGCCTGGCCCTTCACGCCCTGCCGTTCGGCTTCCTCGACCCCGGCCTGGATGAGGGGCTCGACGTCCAGGCTCTCGTCGGGCGGGCGGGCAAGCACGAGCGCCGAGTGGCGGCCGAGGCGCCAGTGAGCGTCGGCGATCGACGCGGCCTCCTCGGTCGACTCGACCCGCGCCGACACGGGCGGGCCCCCCTGCGCGTCGTAGAAGCGCGGAACGGTGTCCGTGCGCCAGCCGAGCACGGGCACCCCCAGGGTCTCGAGCGCTTCCGCAGTTGCGGCCACGTCCAGAATGGACTTGGCCCCCGAAGCGACCACAAGCGCCTCTGTGCGGGAGAGCTCACCGAGGTCGGCGGAGATGTCGAGTGTCCCGGCGAATCCCCGGTGCACGCCGCCGAGCCCGCCGGTGCCGAGGAACCCGATTCCGGCGAACCGGCACGCCGAGAGCGTTCCACCGACGGTGGTCGCGCCGACGACCCCCTGGACGGCCGCGGCAGCCAGATCCCTCGGACCGACCTTGCGGGCGTCGTCGGCGACAGCGAACCGCTCGAGCTCGGCCGGCTCCAAGCCGACCCGGACGGCGCCGTCCAGAACGCCGACGGTGGCCGGAACCGCTCCCGCGGCCCGGATGCGCTCCTCGCACTCCATCGCGACCTCGGCGCCCTCGGGAGCCGGGAATCCATGCGAGACGAGCGCCGTCTCGAGCGCAACCACGGGCTCGCGCGCTTCGAGGGCGGCTGCCACATCGGGATGAATGCGAACCAGATCGCTCATGGCATGGCCCCCATTGTCGCCACGCAGCGTCCCGCCGCGCTCACCGCGAGCTCGGGGCCGCCGAGCAGGAGGCCGGCAGCGAACGCGTCGCCCGCGCCTGTCGAATCGACGAGCTCGGCCTGCGCCGCGTCGTAGTCGCGGCTTTCGCCGCCCTCACGGATCGTGCACCCACGCTCGCCCCGCTTGATCACGAACGTGCGCGCGCCAATCTCACCGAACTCTTCCGCTTCGGCCTCGTTCGCGAAAACGAGGCGGGGCAAGAGCGTTCGAGCGACGCCACGGAGCTGCTCGATGCCGGCCCGGCGAAAGGCGCCGGTCGAGGCGAGATCGAGGCTGATCTCGGCTCCAGACGCCCGGGCGGTCTGGGCCGCGAGGAGGGCCGTCTCACGCAGGGGCGAGGCGACGAGCGAGTACGCCGACACATGGAGCCAATCGCAGCCGTTCAGCCAGGCCGGATCGAAGGCGTCCGGCTCGAAGCCGAGGGAGACACCGCGGTCGGTCAGCATCGAACGCCGCCCGTCCGGTGCTGCGATCGAGATCACCGTGCCGGTGGCGCCCTCGCTGACGGGCCCGCACATCTCGACGCCGCGCCGTTCGAGGTCTCGCGCGAGGAGCTCCCCCACAGGGTCTGTGGCCCGGCGCGCCACGAGTCGTGCGGCACCGCCCAGAGCGACAGTCCACGCGGCAACGTTCGCGGCCTGGCCGCCGGTGCCGACGTGGGTCTTGCCGTACGTATCCGTGTCCTCTTGCACCGGGCCGTCGAGTGCCACGATGACATCGAGGAGGACGTCGCCGAGGGTGCAGATCATCGCGGGAACCTACACTTGCGCCGTGGACGGGGATCGACGCCGAGGCACGTTCCGGTCGTTCCTGCTCGGCGGGCTCGTCGGCAGCGCCGCCGGCCTGGCCGCCGCGGGCCGGATGAGGATGACACGGGCGCCGGGCAAGCGGCCGACTCCCGCCGGGCTCGCGGCTTTCGAGCAGGCCCCCTGCTACGAGGAGCTCGTCGAGCGTGAGCGTCAGGCCGACCGGCCGCGCTGAGACCGCCCTCGGGCTCGCCGCTCTGGCCGGCGCCGCCGGGTTCCTGCTAGCAAGGCTCGCCCCCGCCGTCGGATCGAAGCCGCTGGTCGAAGACGAGGCGGTGGCCGGCCTCGTGTCGGTTCGCCCGCTCGGCGAGGTCGTCGACACAGTCCTCACGGAGCGTGGCGGATCGCCGCTCCACTTCGTTCTTGCCCACTTCGCCCTCGTCGCGGACACGTCGCCGGACGCGCTTCGGTGGCTCTCCGTGGTCTTCGCACTCGCGACCACGCTCCTCACCTACGACCTTGCTCGCCGGCTCGCCGGGCCGGTTGCCGGTGGGGCGGCGGCGATCGTCGTCGCAACCTCGACCGTGCTCGGCGTCTACGGAAGCTTCGGGCGCATGTATGCCCTCTTCGCAGCTGTAGCCGTGCTTGCCCTCGACCTGTTCGTGGTCGCACTACGACGGCAAACCGTCGGGTCGGCGCTGGCAGCTGCAGCGGCTGCCGCACTATTGCCGGCGGTCCATCCCTACGGAGCGATCCTCCTGGCTGCCGAGGGCCTGGTCGCGGCCGTTCTCTGGCACGGCCGCGGGATCCGGCGCGCCGCGCCCGTCATCGCGGTCGGGCTCCTTGGCGTCCCCTTCGTGGTCGCGAACCTGCGCCTCGCCGAGCGCTACTCGGTCGGGGTCGGCGAGGGGGAGCGGCTCGCCTCCCCGGAACGGGCGTGGTCGCAGCTCACGCGTGCGCTCGGATCGTTCGCGGGCGGTCACGGTCCTCTCGTCGTCGTCTTCGTCCTCCTTGCGGCCGCCGGTCTCACTCTCGTCGCCCGGAGGGAGCCGTCCCTGGGCCTCCTGACGGCGATCGTCCTTGTCACGCCGCCGATCCTGCTCGTAGTCGCGACGACCGAAACGGACCCGGCGCTCTCTCCACGGCACCTCGTGTTCCTCTTGCCGCTCTGGGCGGCACTCGTCGGCGTCGCCGTCGCGATGTTGGGAGAGCGCGGCGTTCTGATCTCGGGGGCCGCTCTCGTCGTCCTCGCAGCCCTGGCGCTGGTAGCGCCCCCCGGCGGCGTCTCGGACCCGCGCGACCGTCCCAACATCATCCTCGGCGGAGGACCCAGGGACGTGGCGCTGGGTGGCGACCGTGTTGTCGCGCCGGCAGAATTCGTCCGTCGGAGGGTGCGGCAGGGCGACGTCCTGTTTCCCTATTCGCCTCTCTTTCTCGCCGCGCTGCCCGAGGCGGCGCGGGCGACGACGCTTCCGCCCGTCGAGGCGTCGGTCATACGCCGTTCAATCGACCGCGTGCCGCGAGACCCAGGTGTGCTCTTCGTGGCGGTGCCGAGCGATTACTTCATCGACGGGCGGCGGGTTTCGAAGGCGCTCGGCCCCGGTGTCGACGTGCGCGCCTACCCGGGAGGATGGCTTGTCATACGCGTCGGCGGGCCGTTCAGCAGCCCCCGAACCGTGTTGAGCGAAGCGGCCCACGTGCTCGAGACCACCCTCGCGACCGCTCGTCCTCCGGCCGGGACCGAAGTGGAGTACTACCTTCGCTCGAACATCAAGGGCCTCCGCGGAGCGCTCAGGTCCCCCTGACCCGGGCGAGCGCAGCCTCGACCGCGAGGCGCGTGTCGTGCGCGCTCGCGACGCCCAGCTCTTCACCGAGCCGCTCGACGCGGATCGTGTAATCGAGGAACTCCGCCGGGCTCCCGACCGGCGCGATCGTCCTGACGACCAGGAACGGCCCGAAGGCACGAGCCTCGAACTCCGGGCCGGGTGAGTGTCCAGCGATCGAGAGCCTCTCCGACGAGTCGTCAGGGCTGCTCGCGTCGAGAACCCAGACGCCGCGCCCGAGCGCCTCGCCTTCATCCTCGAGCGTCGAGCTCATGAGGCCGGGGTCGATGCGGGGTACGAGCGTCGCGTCCCCGTAGGGAGCGCCGCGCTCCCACGCGCCGAGATAGAGGGGGTCGAACGCAAAGAGGAGGTCGTCGGAGCGTGCCCGGGCGGCGAGCCAATCGGCGGCCCGAGCGCGAGCGGCGACCCGAGCGGGGTCCTCCCCGGCGAAGAGCGCCGGCGTGACCGCCCATGCCCAGGCAAGCTGAGCGGAGACCAACGCCGCCAAGGCGACGGCGAAAGCCCTCGGGGGAACGGCCCGCAGGAGCCCCGCCGCCACGAGCATCGCGAAGAAGGGGAGAGCGAAGATGAGGTGCCGCGTCCCCGCCTGGGTGGTGCCGAAGACCCGTCCGACGCTGAGGTCGAGCGCGGCCAGAGGCACCACGATCGCGGCGAGCACGGCGGCGCGGGGTCTCGTCCGGGCGAGCACGGCGAGGCCGAGCACAGCTGCGAACAGGACGAGCAGGAAGCCGGGAGTCCAGCCGACCGAGAAATCGCCGAGGACTCGGCGGACGTATCTCGCCAGTTCCGTCGGTCCCAGCCCGCCCCGATCCTCGTCCGGCGCCGACCGATAGCGCTCGGAGAGTCGCGCATAGCCAAGCCAGAGCGGCGTCGCAAGGACGGCGACGGCGAGGAACGACATGCCGGCAGCGAGCGGTGAGATCCGCTCCCGGCGCCACCGAATGAGCACGAAGCCTGCCTGCGTCGCGAGGACGAAGGCGCCGAAGGGGTGGGAGGCGACGACCGCCAGCGTGGCGATCACCCACACGGCCCAGCGCAGGCGGTCTCCACGGTCGAGGGCGGCCAGGAGCGCGAGGAACGAGAGCGTTGACGTCAGCAGGAAGAGCGCGTACATGCGCCCGAAGACGCCGTGGAAGAGCAGCATCCAACTCGTCGTCACCAGGATCGTCGCGACGAGCGCAACTCGCCTGCCTGCGAGGCGGCCGATCAAAGCGGCGATCGCAGGGATGGAAGCGACCGCGCAAGCGACCGACACGAGGCGGAGGCTCGTGAGCCCGGGGGACACGAGGCCTGCGAGATGGGCAAGCAGGAAGTGAAGCGGCGCCCCGCCGCGCTCCTGGAGAACCGTGTGCAGCAGCTCGCCAAGCGGCCGTCCCGAGACGAAGAACGCGAGCGCCTCGTCTTCGTTGGGGGGCCAGGCGTGGATTCGAGCGACCAGGAAGCCTGCGAGTGCGCCGGTGAGGGCCGCGACGGAAGCGTGATGAAGGTCGAGCGAGACCCGCTCGGCGAGGCGGTGGCGACGCTTCACAGGCGCTGGCACTTTCGAGTCCGGAGTGCCGATGACGGCAGGGCCGCCTGGTAGCATCTTTTCCCGCAAACCCGGCCCTTTTTCCCTTCCTGTTTATGCCGACTTACGAGTACCGCTGCCCCAACGGTCACACCTTCGAGCTCTTCCAGCGGATGAGCGACCCGCCCCCGGAAGAGTGTCAGATCTGCGGCGAGGCGCCCCTGGTCAAGGTCCTGTATCCAGCCGCGATCCACTTCAAGGGGTCGGGCTTCTACTCGACGGACTACGGCCGCGGCGGGCGCAAGCGCGACACCGGCAAGGACGGGGACAGCTCCTCCGCGGAGAGCTCGCCCTCCGAAAGCAAGTCGGACGAGAAGAAGAAGCCCGACAAGCCCGAGAAGAAGGCGGCCGAGGCCTAGCCGCCGACGCGGCAGCCTGGGTTGAAGGGGCTACCCGGCGGGGGCGGCTGCGGGGCGCTCTCGCCCGTCACCATCGACAGAACGCCGGCGTTGTCCTCGCTCCCCAGGATCACGGACGCACCACCCACGATCGACGGCGTCCCGCCGAGGTGGCACTTCAGAGTCTGACTGGAGGGCGCGCGGAACTTCACCCACCCGAGCTGAACGAACTCCCAGGCTGAAAGGTCGGTCGCGAGCGGCTTGACGAGATCGTCCCCGACTAGCGGCATGTGCAGATACCCCCAGAAGCCCACGGTCTTGTCTGAAATCGCCTGGACGACCTGCTGCTGGCGCTCGGCGCGGCTGAAGTCGTTCTCGGCGGGATTCAGCTCGTTCTTGCGGACGCGGGCATAGACGAGCGCCCGGTGGCCGTTCATCTCCTGCTCCCCCTTGCGGAAGCGATAACCCTTCCAGCTGGCGCAGCGCTCCGCCGGGTACGGGCACTCAAACCTCGAGAGGATCGGTTTCTTCACGTTGATCGTGACACCGCCGATCGCGTCGACGACTTCGCCAAAGGACTTGAAGTCGACGATCATGACGTGGTTGACGGGCAGCCCAGTCAGGTTCGCAATCGTCTTGATCGCGAGGGCAGGGCCACCGTTCGAATAGGCCGAGTTCACCTTGTCCTCGCCGCGGCCCGGGATCGTGACGCGGAGATCGCGGGGGATCGAGAGGAGCGCCAGCCGGTGCTCGTCGGGATCGGTGTGGATGAGCATAATCGAGTCGGAGCGGCCGTTCCCTGACCCCGCGCGGCTCTTGCTCCCGACGTCGGCGCCGAGCAGGAGCACATTGGTCGGGTTCGAGAGAAGCGAGCCTTCCTGCGGCGCCAGTGCAGCCCTCGCCTGCGGGTCGAGGCGCGCGTTGGCGTCCTTGACGCCGCTTCGGAATGCAAGGAAGCCAAGGATTCCCCACACGATCGCGAGCACGAGTACGAGGACGAGCAAGGCGGCGACCTTGCGGCCCCAACGCCGGCGTTTCTTGGGCGCGGGCGCGTAGGCGCCGTCGTAGCCGTCCCCGTCCCGAGCAGGCGCGGGGTCGCGGCGCGGCGACTCCTTCGGAATCGGCTTGATCGGGCCTTTGGTGCGCCCGCCTCGGTAGACCTTGTACGGCTTGTCTTTGCTGGGCACGCGACGGGTTATGGTAGCCGCGGGCCTGGAGCCCCTATCCGGTTCACCAAGTGGCAGACGAGTACGTCATCGGGATGGACCTCGGCGGGACGAAGCTCCTCGCCGGGCTGGTCGACCGCGAGGGCGTAGTCGTCGAACGGAAGGTCCGGGCCACTGACACCTCGAACGAGGACGCGGTGCTGGCCCAGATCGAAGTCGCCGTCGAGGAGCTCGTGAACGACGACGTGGTCGGCATCGCTTTGGGAGTCCCGTCGCTGATCGACCAGCGCACGGGCCGCGCGGAGTCCTCGGTGAACATCCCGCTCGAAGGGGTCGACCTCCGCGACCGGATCGCCGAGCGGGTCGGGCTGCCGGTGACGATCGAGAACGACGCGAACGCCGCTGCCGTGGCCGAGCACGCGCTCGGGGCGGGGCGGGGGAGCGACCACATGCTGATGCTGACGCTCGGAACCGGCGTCGGCGGTGGGCTCATCCTGAACGGAAAGCTTTATCGCGGTTTCACAGGGGGCGCCGGCGAGCTCGGCCACATGACCATCAACTTCGACGGGCCACCCTGTCAGGGCACGTGCCCCGGCACAGGCCACCTGGAGGCCTACGCCTCCGGCACGGCCGCTGAGCTGCTCGCGCGGGAGACAGCGTCCGAGCGACCAGACGGAGACCTCGGACGTGCCGCAGCCGCGGGCAAGGACATCGACGCAAAGCTCGCGGTGGAGCTTGCGGCGGCGGCGGCGGGGGACGCCCGCGAGGTGATCGAGCGCGTCGGCTCGCGCCTCGGCGTCGGGATCGCAAGCTACGTGAACATCTTCAACCCGGAGGTCGTCGTCGTCGGCGGTGGCTTCGCGCGCGCGGGCCGATTCCTGCTCGACCCGGCGCGGAAGGTTGTTGCCGAGACCGCCCTCGCGCCCGCCCGAGACCAGGTCCGGATCGAGCTCGCCGTGCTTGGCGTCGAGGCGGGGCTGATCGGTGCAGGCTTGGTCGGGTTCCAGGCGGCCGAAGCCCCTTCCAGCCGCCAAGATGGTTGATGCTTGTCGTCTGCCCGACGCCGATCGGGAACCTCGAGGACGTGACGCTTCGAGCGCTCAGGGCGCTCGGCGAAGCGGACGTCGTCCTTTGCGAGGACACCCGACGGACCCGGGTCCTCCTCGACCGGCACGGCGTTTCCGCTCGACTGGTGAGCTATCACCGCCATAACGAGGCCGCGCGCACGGCCGAGATCGTGCCGCGCCTCCAAGCTGGCGAGACGGTCGCCCTTGCGAGCGACGCCGGCCTTCCCGGCGTCAACGATCCCGGCGCCCGCCTGATCGCGGCCGCGATCGACCACGGGGTTCCCGTCACCGTCCTCCCCGGTCCCTCGGCCGTCGAGACGGCGCTCGTGGCAAGCGGTCTCGTCGGCGAGCGGTACACCTTCGTCGGCTACCTGCCGCGGGCCAAGGAGGCGCTCACGCGGCTCTGGGCCGAGCTGCCGGAGGGGACGACGGTCGCCTTCGAGTCGCCCCGGCGGCTGCCAGCGAGCTTGGCCAGCCTCGCCGCCGCAGAGCCCTCGCGCCCCGTTGCGGTGTGCCGCGAGCTGACTAAGCGCTTCGAGGAGGTCGTGCGAGGCTCGGCCGCCGACGTCGCGGCCCGCTTCACGGAGGCGCCGAAGGGCGAAATCACGCTTGTGATCGGCCCGGGTGCGCCGCAACCGAAGGCCGACGAGCTCGAAGCCTCCACCGTAGTCTCGGAACTCGTCGAGGGGGGAATCCCGCGCCGCCGCGCCGCGGACATCGTTGCCCGGCTGACCGGGCACTCGAAGAACCGGCTCTACCGCGACTCGCTCTAGGAGGGATTGCTTAGGCCCGGGTCAGCTCGCGGATGCAGGAGCGGCAGACGGACCGGCCGCGATGCTCTCCAAGTTTCTGCTCGCTCCCGCAGAAGACGCAGGCCGAGTGTGGCTTCTCGAGCAGGATCGTGTCGCCGTGCACCGAGATCTCCACCGGATCCTT
>DATLQD010000154.1:0-9720 GCA_035535315.1 Gaiellaceae bacterium | reverse complement strand
CGGCCGTCCTCGAGCTTCGCGCCGTGGTGCACCCACTGCCACACCTGCGAGCGCGCGATCTCGGCGGTGGCGGCGTCCTCCATGAGCCCGTGGATGCCGGCGGCTCCGTTCCCGCGGAGCCACGAGGAGATGTACTGGATGCCTACGTTGACGTCGCTTCGGAGCCCCTCTTCCGTCACGGAGCCGGGGGTCGAGCGGACGTCGAGGAGCTCGGCCGCGCCGACCGAGACCTCGTCGCGCATCCGGTCGACCTGGTTGGGGCGCTCGCCGAGGACGGCGTCAAACTCGGCCGTCGCCCTCGGCACCGAGTCGGGGTGCGCGACCCAGGTTCCGTCGAAGCCGTCCGACGCCTCCCGCTCCTTGTCCGCTTTCAGCTTCGCCTGAGCCTGTGCATTCGCCTCGGCGTCGCGACGGCTGGGGATGAACGCGGCCATCCCTCCCATCGCGTGGGCGCCCCGGCGGTGGCATGTCTGCACGAGGAGCTCCGTGTACGCGCGCATGAACGGCACCGTCATCGTGACGGAGTTCCGGTCGGGGAGCAGGAAGTCGGGCCGGCTGCGAAACGTCTTGATGATGCTGAACATGTAGTCCCAGCGGCCGGCGTTCAGGCCCGCCGAGTGCTCGCGAAGCTCCCAGAGGATCTCGTTCATCTCGAAGGCGGCCGGAAGCGTCTCGATCAGCACAGTCGCCTTGATCGTCCCGCGCGGGACCTCGAGCCGTTGCTGCGCCTCGAGAAAGACGTCGTTCCAGAGCCGGGCTTCGAAATGGCTTTGGAGCTTGGGAAGATAGAAGTACGGCCCGGACCCGCGCTCGAGGAGCCGGTGGGCGTTGTGAAAGAAGAAGAGGCCGAAGTCGAGCAGGCTCCCCGAGACAGGCGCACCGTCGACGAGGACGTGCTTGTCCGGTAGATGCCATCCGCGCGGGCGCACGAGCAGGGTGGCCACGTCGTCGTTCAGGCGGTACTCGCGCCCGTCCGGGGCCGTGAACTCGATCGTGCGCTCGATCGCGTCGATCAGGTTCGCCTGGCCGCCGACGACGTTCAGCCAGGTAGGCGAGTTGGCGTCCTCGAAATCGGCCATGAACCCGCGGGCACCCGAGTTGAGGGCGTTGATGACCATCTTCCGGTCGACGGGCCCGGTGATCTCGACGCGCCGGTCGAGGAGGTCGTGCGGCGGCGGCTCGACCTGCCAGTCGCGCTCGCGCACCTCGCGCGTGTCGGGCAGGAAGTCGAGCGTCCCGCCTCGATCGAGCTCGGACTGACGTGCAGCACGCCGCCCGAGGAGCTCGAGACGACGCTGACCGAACCGCCGCTGCAGGTGCCGGACGAACGAGAGCGCGTCACGGCTCAGGATCTCCGCGAAGCGACCCTGGACGGGCGCCAGGATCTCGACTCCTTCAGGAACCTCCGGCACCGTTGCCTCCCTCGATTGACATGCGAACGAGCTCCACGGGGTGGTAGATCGGAAGCGGTCTCCCCGCTGCCTTCAGGTGGCTCGCGATCTGCAAGGTACAGCCGGGATTGCCTCCGGCGATGGCTTCCGCCCCCGTGGCCAGGAGGTTCGCAGCCTTTCGCTGACCGAGCTCGGAGGCCGCGTCGGGCTGAAGCAGGTTGTAGACGCCCGCGGAGCCGCAGCAGATCTCCCACTCGGCCGGCTCGATCAGCTCGAGCCCCGGAATCGTGCGGAGGAGCGTCCGCGGCTCGGCCCGAAGGGCCTGCGCGTGCGCCAGGTGGCAGGCGTCGTGATAGGCGACGCGCAGCGGCAGCGGATGCCTCGGCGACCTTGGCTCGCCCGTAAGGAGCTCCGAGACGTCGCGGACCTTGGCCGCGAAAGCGAGGGCGCGCTCGGCCCAATCGGGGTCGTCATCGAAGAGGTGCCCGTAGTCCTTCATCGCAGAGCCGCACCCGGCCGCGTTCGCCGCGACGTGGTCACAGCCCTCGAACTGCTCGATCGTCTGCTTGGCGAGCCGCCTGGCCGCGTCCTCGTAGCCCGTGTGGAGGTGCAGGGCACCGCAGCAGCGCGGCCGCTTCGGCGCGGCGACGTCGTAGCCCTCCGCAGCGAGAACTCTGGCGGTCGCCTCGTTCACCTGCGAGAAGAAGACTCTCTGGACGCAGCCCTGGAGGAGCCCGACACGGCCGCGCCGCTCGCCGGCCGCGGGCAGGTCCTCGGGCAGCTGCACCCGGCGGCCCGACGGAATCCCTCGAGCGAGGCGGGCCAGGCTACCCAGGCGGGTTCGGTCGGAAAGCAGCCGTCCCGGGCCGAGGCGCCGCTCGACTGAGACGAGCGGCGCGAGCGCCCGCAGCCGCCGAGGATGGGGGAAGAGCGCGAAAACGAGCCGGCGGAAGAGCCACTCCCCCGGGGAGCGGCGGTGGTGGCGCTCGACCTGCGCGCGCGTGCGCTCGATCAGCCGGTCGTAGCGAACGCCGGAAGGGCACGCTGTCACGCAGGCCAGGCAGCCGAGGCAGCGGTCGAAGTGCTTCACCATCTCGTCCGAGAGCACATTGGCGCGCTCCAGTCCTTCCTGCATGAGAACGATGCGCCCGCGCGGCGAGTCCATCTCCTCGTTCCAAAGCGGCGTGTACGTGGGGCAGGTCGGCAGGCAAAAGCCGCAGTGAACGCAGGTCTCGATCACATCGAGCTCCGGGGGACGATGGGCATCGAAGGCGGGCATCGGACGTCTAAATGCCTCCGGCGAAGACGCCAGGGTTCAGGATCCCGGCCGGGTCGAACCGCTCCTTCACGCGGCGCATGAGCCCAGCGGCGGGCGGTTCTGGATCCCAGGCCTCGAGCTCGACACCGGGAGGACGGTCGAGGACGACACCGCCGAACTCTCGGCGTACCTCAGCGAGCCCAGATACGTCCGGAAGCGCCATCCAGGCAACTCCGAGCCCCGCCCGCCCGATGAGCCTGGCTCCCGCGCGCTCGGCCACCTCGAGCAGCCGGCCGAGCCGGGCCGGCAGGACCGAGACGCGCAGCACGATTCCGTCGTCCGAGCGCTGGCCCTCGCGCTGCGCCGCCCAGAGAGCGTCGTCAGCCTCGACCACCTCGCCGCCCCAGCGCTCGACCATGTTCCCCGCCCGGTGGATTGCAGCAGTCCCCGCCGCACGCGCGAGCACGGCTCCACGGCCGCGCTCCCAGCGAACGTCGAGAGCTTCGAGCTCGAGTGGTGCGTGGGCCAGGGCGGCGGCGGTCCTGGCCAGAGCGTCGGGTGCGTCGCTGCGGAAGACCGCCGTCGCCCGCGTTGCAGGCCGCGGATGGAGGCGCACCGCCACACCGAGGATCACTCCGAGCGTGCCGAACGAGCCCGCGAAGAGCTTGCCAAGGTCGTAGCCGGCCACGTTCTTGATCACCTTCCCGCCTGATTTCGCGACGGTGCCGTCCGAGAGAGCAACCGTGATCCCGATCACGAGGTCGCGCGGCGCCCCGTAGCGGTGGCGAAGAGGTCCGGAGTCACCGGTCGCGACGATCCCACCGATCGTCGCAGCAGCTCCCACCCCGAGCGGCGGGTCGAGTGCGAGCATCTGACCCGCCTCGGCGAAGACGTCCTGCACGTGCGCGAGCCGAGCCCCCGCCTCGAGGACCGCGGTCAGGTCGCCGGCGTTGTGCTCGCGGATCGCCGCGAGCGACTCGGTCGAGAGGTCCAGATCGGAGCGGCCCGTGCCGCCCCACGCGAGCTTCGTGCCTCCGCCGACCGGCCGGACAGCGCGGGCCACTTCGCCGCTCGCCTTCAGGAGCTCGGCGGCCTCCTCGTACGACGCGGGCTCCAGCATCACATCCTCTCTGCGACACCATCGCGCTCGAGAGGATGCTGCCGGTAGGGGCCCGGCACCTCGCCGCAGAGCCTGGGCGTCGGCATCACCTTGCCGGGGTTGGCGAGCCCGTCCGGGTCGAACGAGCAGCGGAGCCGCTGGAAGGCGTCGAGGTCCGGCTCGGAGAACATCGACGGCATGTAGTGCTTCTTGTCTATCCCGACCCCGTGCTCGCCGGTGATCGACCCGCCCGCGTCGACGCAGGCCTTCACGATCCTTCCCGCCAGCTCCTCCGCCCGCTCTGCCTCGCCGGTTGTGCTCCCGTCGTAGCAGACCAGCGGATGCAGGTTCCCGTCTCCCGCGTGGAAGACGTTTGCGACCTGCATCCCGTACTCCGCCGACAGCTCGTCGATCAGGCGGAGCACTTCGGGCAGACGCGTTCGAGGCAGCACGCTGTCCTGGACGTAGTAGGTCGTCGAGATCCGGCCCATGGCGCCGAAGGCCGCGCGCCGGGCCTTCCAGAAGAGCTCTCGCTCGCCCTCGTCGCGGGCCACCCGCACTTCGATCGCACCGGCGGCGCTGCAATGGACGACGACCTCGTCGAGCCCGGAGGCGCATTCGGCTTCGGGTCCGTCCAGCTCCACGATCAGCGCCGCGGCCGCATCGAGCCTGTAGCCGGCGTGCGTGGCCGCCTCGGTCGCCTGGATCGAGAGCCGATCCATCATCTCGATCGCCGCTGGAACGATGCCGGCAGCGACGATCTCCGTCACAGCCTGGCCCGCCTCGTCGGTGTGGCCGAAGAAGGCCACGAGCGTTCGGATCGTCTCGGGCACCGGAACGACGCGGAGGGTCACCTGTGTCGCAACGCCGAGCGTCCCTTCGGACCCGACAAAGGCGCCGACGAGATCGTAGCCGGGGGAGTCGAGCTCCTTGCCGCCCAGCTCGAGGAGCTCACCGTCCGGGAGAACCACCTCTAGACCGGTCACGTAGTTCGTCGTGAAGCCGTACTTGAAGCAGTGCGCGCCACCCGAGTTCTCGGCCACGTTCCCCCCGATCGAGCAGACCACCTGGCTCGACGGATCCGGCGGGTAGAAGTGGGTCGGTCCGACCGCGCGCGACACCTCGAGGTTGGTTACACCCGGCTCGACCACGATCCGCTGGTTCTCGAGATCGACTTCGACGATCCGGCGCAGCCGCGACAGGACGATCAGGATGCCCTCCTCGTTAGGAAGCGCCCCTCCGGAAAGGCCGGTGCCCGCGCCACGGGCGACCCATGGAACGCTGGACTCAAAACACGCGCGCACGACCTGCCGTACCTCCTGGGCCGAGCCGGGGAGCACGACAGCTCGTGGGGCCACGCGATACTGGAGGAGCCCGTCGGACTCGTACGTCCGAAGCTGGTGGGGGTGCGTGACGACATGCTCGTCGCCTGCGATCTCGCCCAGCCGGTGGATCAGCGGATCGACGTCCATCCGCGCCCATTCTGACCGGATCCGTAGGCTGAGGTGGACCGCGGCTAAAGATCCCGGCAGGCCGGGCCGATGGAAAATTCATGAGGACACGTCGCGCCTTCGTACTTCTCGCGCTGCTCGCGACCCTCGCGGGCGCGGAAACCGCGTCCGCCGCGTCCTGGGCGCGCGCCGAGATCCGGGTCGCCGTTCAGAGCGGCCTCATGGGCCCGAGCGTCACCGGCTTCCGTCCCAACTCGACTTTGACCCGACGCGACCTGGCGCAGATCGTCGCAGGAATCACGCAGAAAGAGCAGGTGGTGGTCGACCCTGGCAAGAGGGTGACCGTCGCGGAGCTCGACCGGGCGCTCGTCCGCGCCCTCGGCCTCGGCCCCGCCGCCCAGAAGGTTCGCGCCGAGCTCGTGGCGTCCGATCTCCGGCCGCCGAGCCGGGCCGGCACCGAGGTCCTCGCGCGGCTTCTCGGGCTTCGCTACAACCATCCGCAGCAGGACGACGACCTCGAGCTCCTGCCGAGTAACTCGGTCACGCGCGCTGAGACCGCCTACTCGGTCGCCCAGCTCGTCGGTTTCGACGACTGGAAGCTTCAGTGGGCCAACGACAAGGCGTCATCGTTCAATCTGCCCGCTCTTACGGCATGGCAGACGCGGGTCCTTCGCAGGACGGTCCGCTTCGTCGGCTATCCCTATGTCTGGGGCGGCACGTCGGAGTTCGCCGAATCGCCCTTCGGAGTCGAGGCCCGGGGCGGGTTCGACTGCTCCGGATTCGTGTGGCGCGTCTACAAGCTCGAACGGTGGACAGGCGCGCCGATGCTCGGCTCGACGCTGCTCGGGCGCACGACCTATGCGATGAGCAGGGAGATGCCGAAGGCCCAGCGCATCCTGCGTCGGAGCCTTCGGCCCGCCGACATTGTCTTCTTCGGGGACCTGGGACCACGCTCGCGTCCGGCACAGATCGGCCACATGGGGCTGTACCTGGGTGGTGGCTGGATCGCCCACTCTTCGAGCCAGGGCATGACCCTGGTTCCACTGGAGAACTGGTGGGCCGACAGCTTCGCCTGGGGGCGGCGCCCGCTCGCCGAGGCCGGTCTTTCGTAAAAGTCTCGCAAGACAATAATCCCCCGATTGAGTGATGACCCGCTAAAGGGTGAGATTGATACTGCTTTGTGCTGGCGTCCACTCAAAAGGGGATCACGATGCTTCATTGGAAACTCACAACGGCCGTCATGACAGCTCTTGTCGTCTGCTCCGCCTTCTTCGGCGAGCTCGACGGCTTCATCTGGAGCTAGTCACCCAGTGAACGGCACTTCCGCCCGCTCGGCTCCGAGCGCCGCGGAGCACGCACAGCCGGAGGGGTCTGAGACCCTCCGGCTTCTGCCTGTCGTCGTCCCGGTGACGGCTGCCGGAATCGCCGTGCTGGGCGCGGCGGTCTGGAGCCTGATGACGTCCACTCCGTCGCTCGGGTCCTTCGCGGGCCTCCTGGCCCTTCTCGTGGCCTCGGTCGTCGTCGAGGCCTACCCCGTGCCCGTCGAGGGCGTTCCGGCTGGGTCGGTCTCACTCGGCGCCGTGTTCATCGTCGGGACGGCCGTCGTCTACGGCTGGGTGCCCGCCGTCGTGATCGGGTTCGCGACGCGGGCCCTGGTGGACATCCTGGACCGGCGGCCTCCGATCCGATTCCTCTATAACGCCGGCGTGTACGCGCTCGGCGCTGCGGGCGCCGGCGCGACTGCGTCGCAGTTCGGCGGCAACGAGGTCGTAGATGTATTCCTCGCGGTTCTGGTCGGAGCCGGAACGTTCTACGCGACGAACGTCCTACTCGTCGCGCTCGTTATCTCCGTCTGGGCCCGAGAGCGTTTCTTCGGAGTGCTCCGCCAGTCGGTCTACTGGACGTTCGTCCCGTTTTCGATCATGGCCTCGGTGAGCCTCATGCTCGCCGTCCTCTGGGATCGCTCTCCGCTTCTCTCGGCTGCTCTCATTGGCCCTCTCGTCGCAATCGCTCTTTATCAGCGCTCCGTCCACGAGTCTTTGAAGGCGATGCGCCTCGCGCTCACCGATCCCCTCACGGGGCTCGGAAACCACCGCCACTTCCACGAGCGGCTGCAGCGCAGCCTCGACGAGGCGCAGGAGGACGGCACCCCCGTCACGATCTGCCTCATCGACATCGACCACTTCAAGCAGATCAACGACCGCCACGGTCATCCGGTCGGAGACCGCGTGCTGGCACAGGTTGCGAGCCGGCTCCGGCAGGGCGGCGAAGCGTTCAGGCTCGGCGGCGATGAGTTCGCGATCCTTCTGCCCGGCCGAACCGGAGAGGACACGTTCAAGATCGCCAATGCCGTGCTCGACCGGGTCGCCGCCTCTCCGTGCGAGCATGGCAGCACGGTCAATGTCTCCGCCGGCATCGCCACGTATCCGCAGCATTCGCTCGACCGAAGCGAGCTGGTGCGGGTGGCCGACAACGCGCTCTACTGGTCGAAAGAGCATGGCCGCGGGCGGGCACACGTGTACCGGCCCGACGTCGAGGAGCTGGCCGAGCTTCGCTGGCTCATCGATGGGCGGGATCGAGCCGCCTGCCTGCGTGCCGCCTCGAGTCTCGCCCACGCCGTGGACGCGCGGGACGCCTACACCGGCAGCCACTCCTACGTGGTCGGCGAGCTGGCCGCCCGCGTCGCGATCCGCATGGGCCTCGAGCACGAAGAGATCGAGCTCCTCCGGCTCGCGGGCAGCCTGCACGACCTGGGCAAGCTGGCGATCCCCGAGGAGATCCTGCGCAAGCCCGGCCCGCTGACGGAGGCGGAGCGGCTTGTCCTCGAGCGCCATCCGCAGATCGCGTTCCGAATGCTCGACTCGCTCGGGGTCGAGCCCGTCGCGGATTGGATCCTCCACCACCACGAGCGATGGGACGGAACCGGCTACCCCCACCGGCTCTCGCGCAACGACATCCCGCTCGGGGCGCGAATCCTGTTCGTCGCAGACGCGTACGACGCCATGACCACGGATCGCGTCTACCGCGGCGGTCTCTCGCACTTCAGAGCCCTCGCAGAGCTCGACCGCTGCTCAGGCACGCAGTTCGACCCGAATGTCGTCGAGGCATTCAAGACGGAGTTCGCGGTCAATGAAGAGCTCGAGCCCTCCCTCCTCGAAACCGCCTAGTTAAGCCCCGCCTACCAGGCGAAAGTATCGTGGCGGCAGATGCGCCGTCTCCGGAGCGCGCTCGTGATCGGGGCCGTCGCCCTCGTGGCCGTCGCCGCAGCGGTCGATGGCATCCGCGGGGGCGAGCGGGAGCCCGAGCCTCGAAGTCCTGGAGCCGACGCCGTCGACGTAGCATCGACGGCCGAGTCGGTCTCGGGAACGCTCGTCTACCTCGACCGCCACTGCCGCCTGCACAGGATTGCCCTTCCGAGTGGAGCCGATGCGAACGCTCCCCGCCAGGTCTCATGTGGACTCACCCTCGATCCAGCCGGCCGCCTCGCAGAAGATGATGAGACCTGGCAGCACGGCGGCGCCCTCTCTGCGCGCTGCATTGACGGTCACGTTGTCGTACGTGCGTCGGGGGGAGAGCCGATTCTCCGCCGGCGCGGCTGCTCACCCGCCTGGAAGCCAGACGGCAGCCTCACCTACGTCGTCGACGGCTCGTTGCGCCTTTCCTCGCGCCTCCGCGACCGGCGGCTGCTTCTCTCCGCTCGGGACGTGAGCCGCGCCGTCGGGCCGGCACGGGCGACGATCGGACCGACACGCCTTCGCGAGGTTGCGTGGCTCGACGACCGGCGCTTCGCAGCCCTGCTGACGACCAATAAGCCTCCCGGGCCGGAGGGACTCGACCTCCTGGTCGTCTTCGATGCGCGACGACCCGTGCGCGGAGCGACGTTTTTGGCACCCCGCCTCTCGGGTCTCGTCGCGAGCCCTCGGGGCGGTCACCTCGTGGTTCGGACGGGACGCGGCCCACGGGAGGCGCTCACCTTTTTCGACCGAAGCGGAGCCCCGTCCAACCTCTCGTTCGTGAACGCCCATGCGATCGCGTGGTCACCCGACGAGCGCTGGGCTGTCGCGGCCACGCGGCGGAGCATCCTCCTCTTCCGGACGACGGGGCCATACCTGCGCGTCCGCCGGTTCGCGATCGTCGCGACCGATGTCGCCTGGGTGCGCTGACTTACAAAGGGATGTTTCCGTGCTTGCGCGGCGGACGGCGCTCACGCTTGGTCAGCGCCGTTGCGAGCGCATCGCAGAGGATTGGGCGGCTGCGCCTCGGCTCGATCACGTCGTCCACGTAGCCCCGCTCGGCAGCCGTGTACGGGTTTGCGAACTGGGCCTTGTAGTCCGCGATCAGTTCGGCCCGGCGCGCATCCGGGTCGTCCGCCTCCTCGAGCTCCTTCCGGAAGACGATGTTGACCGCCCCCTCCGGCCCCATGACGGCGACCTCAGCCGTCGGCCACGCGAAGTTGAAATCGGCGCGTATGTGCTTCGAGCTCATGACGTCGTAGGCGCCGCCGTACGCCTTGCGCGTGAT
>DATLQD010000153.1:0-14511 GCA_035535315.1 Gaiellaceae bacterium | reverse complement strand
GATCGCGATTACCCTCGTCCCCGCCTTGATGGCGATCCTCGGTCGACGCATCTTCTGGCCCAGGCGGTCGACCCGCGAGTGGGCGCCCGGGCGGGCGAGCCGCCTCGCTTATTTCGCCACGGCGCGACCTGCTGCGTTGGCAATCGCCTTCGTCGCCTGTGCCGCACTTTTCTTTGCCTGCAAGGGGCTGCTGGAGACGAACCTCGGGATCACCCAGATCCAGGGGCTTCCCGAGTCGTCCGAGCAAAGGCGTGCGCAGGACGCGGCCGCACAGGGTTTCGCGCCGGGCATTCTCTCCCCGACGGTGCTGCTGCTCGAAGGGGTCGACGGGACTACTGACCTGCCGGGCCTGGTGCGCCTACAGGGCGCGCTCGAGAAGCAGTCGGGGATCGCGACCGCGATCGGCCCGGCGACTCCAGCCGCGCGCGACATCCCCGGGCTTGTGCTCGCGGAGAACGATGCGGCCGCCCGGTACCTGCTCGTACTCGACGACGAGCCGCAGGGCGGACCGGCGGTCGACACCGTCGAACGGCTGCGAGATCGACTGCCGGACCTTACGGAAGAGGCGGGCTTGTCGGACGTCGAGGTGCGTCTGGCCGGCGACACGGCGCTCGCGGGCGAGACGGTGGAAACGATCACTCACGACCTGATCCGCATCGGGATTGCGGCGTTCCTGGTCAACTTCATCCTCCTCGCGATCTTCCTCCGGGCTTTGATTGCGCCGCTCTATCTCGTGCTCGCGTCGGCGCTCGCCCTCGCCGCGAGCATCGGCCTGACGACCCTGTTCTTTCAGGGCTTCCTGGGCCACGACGAGATCACGTACCACGTGCCGTTCGCCGTGGCCGTGCTCCTGCTTTCGCTTGGATCGGACTACAACGTCTTCGTGGTCGGGCGGATCTGGCAGAGTGCGGAGGGCGGCCTATCGCTGCGCGAGGCGATCGCGACCGCCGCGCCGCGTGCCTCCCGGGCGATCGGCGTCGCGGGCCTCGCGCTTGCGCTCTCGTTCGCGGCGCTGGCGCTGATCGACCTGCGGCAGTTCCACGAGTTCGCGTTCGCGATGTGCGTGGGCGTCCTGCTCGACGCATTCCTCGTTCGCGCCCTCCTGATCCCGGCACTGATCTCCCTCTTCGGGGAGCGCAGCTTCTGGCCTCGCAAGCGGACGCCGGCCGAGCCGGCCATGGACACCGGTGTCGCCTAGCCGGGAGAAGTCGCCCTCGATAACACGCTGTAATTAAGCTCAAGGTCGAATGGCTCCAAAAACGCCCACTGACGCCTATGGCCGGCTCCGGCGCGACGGCTTTACGACCAGCTGGCTGGCGGCCCGCCTTGGCATCCAGCCCGAGCGGGTCGACCTCGCCCGGCGAGACGGATGGATCCTCGGGGTCCGCGTACCCGGGACCCAGGACTACTACTTCCCCGCCTGGCAGTTCGATCGCGAGGGCCAGCCGCTTCCGGTGGTACGCCGCGTGATCGAGGCGGCGCGAGCGCGGGGACTGAATGACGAGCGCCTCTTCGAGATCCTCTCGACGCGCGCGGGCCTCGTGGGCGGGAAGCCGCTTGCGCAGGGCGTGCAGGACGGCGACGAGGAACAGCTCCTCGCAGCCGTCCGCTCGGCGCGGCCCTAACCATCCGCTCGTGACGCCGATTCGCCGAGCCCTGTACCCGGTTTGGCTCGCCGGGTCGCGGCTCCGGGCACGGAGCGGCCGTACCGTCCTGGTCGCTTTCGGTGTGGCGACAGGAGCCGCAGCCCTCGCAGCGGTGCTTGCCGGCAGTGTCGTTGCGCAGGACCGGAGCCTCGCGCGGGCGACCGCCGCCGTCCCCGACCTGGATCGGGAGGTCCGCGCCGGGTGGCTCGGCATCCCCACGCTTCCCGACGAAGAGGAGCCGGTGCTGGACCGTCGAGCTCGCCGCGCGCTTGCGGGCGTTCTCCCGGGACGCGTGACGGAGGTCGTGACGTTCCGCCAGTCGACTCTCGGCGGCTCGTTTATCGCGCTCGCAGGCGTCGACAGCCTCTCTCGGTGGATCCACATCACGTCGGGCCGGCTCCCGAGGCGTTGCACAGCCACACGATGCGAGGTGCTTCAGATCGGCGGGCAGGGGGAGATTCCCAACGTCTCCGGGCTTCCCCTCGTGCGGGTCGGAACGGGCCGTCTTGCCTCAACCGCGGTCTTCGGGGACTTCTTCGGACCTCCGTCGAGCGCGTACGTTCGCCGCGCCGTGGGCGTCAATGAAAAGCCCCTTCCCCCTCTCCTCGTGGCGGAGGGCGTGGACGGGCTCGTCAACCTCCCGGAGCTCGGGCCCGTCTATCGGAGCTACGGCTGGATCCTCCCGATCGAGCCGAACGCCGTACATCCGTGGGACATCACGGAGCTCGAAGGCAGGGTCAGAGCCGCGCGCTCCGAGCTCCAGGCGAGCACGATCGCCAGCGCCTGGGAGTTGAAGGCGCCGCTCGAGGAGCTTGCGGCCGCGCGGGAGGAGTCGAGCGTCTCCGGCCGGAGGCTCCTGCTCATCGGCGGGGAAGCGGCTGCGCTCCTGCTCGCCTTCGCTGCCCTCGCGGCGACAAGGCTTCGGCGCGACGTGTCGGCGGCGAGAACGCGGCTGACGTGGTTCGGCGCCCGCCGTTGGCAACTCGAGCTCGAGACGGCCGCAGAATCGGCCGGGCTCGCGTTCGCCGGCGCGACGATCGGATGGATTGTCGGCCTGGGGGTAGGTGCCTTCGTCGCCCGCCGAGCGGGGTCGCCCGTGAGCGAAATCCTTGGCAATTCGGCGCTTTCCGCGAGTGGTCTCGCGCTCGGCCTCGCACTGGCGGCCGGGGCCGCAGCGATCCTGTTCGGAGCGGTCCGCAGCGGGCGTGCGCGTTCGGGACGAGCCGGTCTCAGGCCGGTCGATCTGCTCGCGCTGGGTGCGCTGGCCGTCGTCATCGTCGGCGTGGCGCGGGGGGATGCGGAATCCGGGGGCCCGGCCTCGGCCGGTGGGACCGGGCTCTTCCTCCTGCTTCTTCCCGGTCTCGTCGCCTTCATCGCTGCGGTCGCGCTCGTGCGTGTCCTCGAACCCGGCCTTCGGCTGGGCGAGCGGCTAGTGCGGCGACGGTCGGTTCCGGTCCGGCTCGCATTCCTCTCGCTCGCGCGCAATCCCGGACACGCGGGAGTGGCGGCCGCATTCCTCGTCGTCTCGCTCGGCCTCGCGCTTTTCGCGGAGACCTACCGGTCCACGCTCGTACGTGGCCAGGCTGACCAGGCTGCCTTCGCGTTCCCGGCCGACTACGTGGTCCGGGAGATGCCGACGTCGCCGGTTCGCTTGACGGATGTGGCCACGCCGGCAGCGCTCGCGGACCTCGGCAGCGATCCAGTCCTGGTGATCCGCCGTTCGGGGAACGTCACAGGGCTCAACACGGGCCGCGGGGTGAACGTGCTTGGGTTGCCCGCGTCCCGAGTGCCTGACATAGACGGCTGGCGGGGGGACTTCTCCGGGAGCCCCCTCGGCGCGCTCGCCGGCAAGATCGCGCCCGAGAAGCCGGCCGCGATGCGGGGGCCGCTCCTTCCTGAGGACGCCCGTGTGCTTCGGCTCCCGGCTTCCGGAGGGCCGGTCTCGCTCGTAGCGAGCGTCAGAACACCCGCCGGGCGGTTCCTCGTGCTGGACCTGGGCGTAGTGAACGGGAGGACGACCCTTCGTGCGCCCATCCCGCCTGCCGCGCGGGGCGGCCGCATCGTCGCACTGACGCTAAACCCGCCACCGAAGCAGGACGAGCGTGCCGATCACGACACCGGCAGGGGAGTCGAGGAGGGGACGATCGCGCTCGAGGCCCCTGAGGCCCTCGACCCGGCCGGAAACACGTTGCCGCTCCGCGCCGACTACGCCGAGTGGATCGGCGTCTTCCACGTCGAGCCTTCGGTGTCTCAGGACTCGGTCAGGCTCGACTACACGCTGTCGAACGACGCGGTCAGCCGCTTCCGTCCCCGACAGCCGAGCGACGAGGAACCTGTTAAGGCCATCGTCTCGCCTCGGCTCGCCGCCGCCGCCGGTCGCGACGGGCGGCTTCCACTCCAGATCGCCGACCAGCAGCTCGTCGTCCTGGTCGCCGGAACGGCCCGACGGTTCCCCGGCGTGACGGGCGACTTTGCGGTCGCGGACGCGGGGCTACTCGAAAGCGCCCTCAACTCGACGCTCCCCGGGTCAGGAACGGTGAACGAGCTCTGGCTGAACGCGCCGGAGGGGGCGCGCGCTCTCGAGGGCGATCTCCGCAGCGGGCCGTTCGCGGCGCTCGACCTTCAGTCCCAGGCGGCCAGGGAGCAGGCGCTGCGTGCGGATCCACTCGCCCGTGGCACCCTTCTGACCCTCGTCGCAGCGGCGGTCGTAGCGCTCGCGCTCGGCATCGTCGGATTGCTGCTCGGCGTGGTGAGCGACCTCAGGGACGAGCGAGGTGAGCTCTTCGACCTGGAGGCGCAGGGCGCCGCACCGGCTCTGCTTCGCAGGCAGGCGCGCCTCCGGGCCGCCGTCGTGGCAGCCGTCGGTATCGCCGGCGGGCTCCTGACAGCCGTCGTCCTCAGCGGCGTCGTGGTGGGGCTCGTCCGGCTGACGGCGAATGCCACGCAGCCGGAGCCTCCGCTCAGGCTCGCCATCGACTGGCTGCTCGTCGCCTTGGCCGTGGGAGTCTATGCCGCCGTCGCGGCGCTCCTGGTCGCGCTCGCGACCCGGAATGCGTTCAGGTCGAACGCGGTGCCGAGGCGCGTGCCGGAGGTCGCGGCATGACGCCGGCGGTCGAGGTTCGGGATCTCTTTCGCGTGCACGCGGGCGCCGGCGGGGGTGTCGCTGCCTTGCAGGGATTGACGCTGACCGTCCCGGAGGGGGAAGTGTGCGTCGTCCTCGGCCCGAGCGGCTCCGGGAAGACGACGCTGCTCCGCATACTCGCGGGGCTCGACCGGCCCTCGGCAGGAACCGCGCGGGCGCTCGGGCTCGACCTCACGACACTCGGCTCACGACAGCGCGCTGCGTACCGGTCCGCGTCGCTCGGCTACGCGGACCAGCACTACTGGAGGGCCCTCGCGGGTGAGTTGACGGCGCGACGGCTCGTGGGACTCCAGCTCGGGCTTGCAGGTGCCTCGTCGGCGGCGAGGGACAGGCGCGCGGACGAGCTGCTGGAGCGTGTCGGTCTCCTCGACCGGCGGGACTCGCATCCGCGCGAGCTCTCGGGCGGCGAGCAGCAGCGGATCGCGGTCTGCGCTGCCGTTGCTCATCGCCCCAGGCTCCTCCTCGCCGACGAACCAACCGGCGAGCTGGATGCTGCAAACGCCGCGGTCGTCTACGAGCTAATCGGCGAGCTGGCGCGTGAGCATGGGACGACGACGCTGATCGTGAGCCATGACCCTGAGTCGGCCGCGATCGCGGACCGCGTCGTGCGTGTCCGGGACGGCCGCGTTGCGGGCGAGGCTGCGATCGCAACCGGAGGGGACGAGGCGATCGTCGTCGGCCGCGGCGGCTGGCTTCGGCTGCCGGACGAGTTCCTGCGTCGAGCCGGCATCCGCGAGCGCGCGACTGCTCAGCTCACCGAGGCAGGTGTGCTCGTCTCCTCCTCAGGCGAGGAGCGTGACCTTGCCGCTGACCCGGTGGAGGAGGATGCCTTGGCGCAAGCCGGTGGCGCCGTCGCGGAGGTGAAGAGCGTCACCCGGCGCTTCGGCGCCGAGCTCGCATTGGAGAACCTGAGCGCGTCCTTTTCACCCGGTCGGCTCGTCGCCGTGACTGGCCCCTCCGGCTCCGGGAAGACGACCCTTCTCCATCTGCTTGCCGGGCTCGACCTCGCATCTGAGGGCGACGTGGTGGTCTGCGGCGAAAGCCTTTCGACCCTCGACCGGACGGCGCGTGCCGATCTTCGCCGGCGCCAGATCGCAATTGTCGGCCAGGAGCCAGGTTTGACCCCGTTTCTCTCCTCCCGGGAGAACGTCGAGCTCGTGCTGGCGCTGCGGGGCGTCGAGCCCGACGATGCGGCGGTCCGAGCCGCGGCGGCCCTGGCCACTCTCGGGCTGGAGGACCGGAGCGAGCAGCGTGTCGGGGATCTCTCGACCGGAGAACGGGAGCGCGTCGCGATTGCGCGTGCGGTCGCGGCCCGGCCGGCGCTTCTTCTCGCCGACGAGCCGACTGCGCGCCTCGACCAGTCGAATGCCCTCGCCGTGGGGAACCTCCTGATGAGGCTCGCACGGGAATCGGGGGCGGCCGTCGTGTGCGCGACGCACGACCCTTTGGTGATCGAGCAGGCGGACGAGGAGCTCGCGCTCGGCTCGACGCAGCGCCGGGCGTCCGTCGCCCGCCCCTAGGGCTACGAGGTGGTCGAGAGGACCTCCCCGGAGGAAAGGACGAGGCCGTCCTCGCAGCGCGCTTCGACGAGCCCGGCACCAAACTGCTCCTGGTAGAGAGAGGCATAGAGGCCTCCGAGCTCGAGAAGCTCCTCGTGCCGCCCGCGCTCGACGATGCGGCCACGGTCGAGCACGAAGATCACGTCTGCCGCAAGGATCGTCGACAGGCGGTGCGCGATTGCGATCGTCGTCCGCTCGGCCATCAGGGGCTGGAGCGCCCCTTGGACGATTCGCTCGCTCGCGGTATCGAGCGCCGAGGTCGCCTCGTCGAGGATCAGGATGCTCGGATCCTTCAGGAGAACCCGGGCAATCGCGAGCCGCTGCTTCTCGCCCCCAGACATCCGGTAGCCACGCTCGCCGACGAGGGTGTCGTAGCCGTCGGAGAGATCGACGATTCGCTCGTGGATGAATGCCGCACGCGCGGCCGACTCGAGCTGAGCGTCGGTGGCGCCCGGCCGGGCATAGAGGAGGTTCTCGCGGACTGTCGCGTGGAACAGGTACGTCTCCTGCGTAACCATGCCGATCATCTCGGCGAGCGAAGCAAGCGCGATCTCGCGGACGTCACGCCCGTCGATCGACACAGAGCCTTCGGTCACGTCGTACAGCCGCGGTACGAGGTACGAGATCGTCGTCTTGCCGGCCCCGCTCGGTCCCACGATCGCGGCGAGCTGCCCGGGCTCGATCTCGAGTGACACGTCCTCGAGCGTCCAAAGCCGCGTCGGCAGAGGCAGCCCCTCGTCACCGTTGCCAGCCACCTCGTCGGGCGCGAGGCCAGGCGGCAGCACCGGTTCCTCGTAACGGAAGTAGACACGGTCGAAGCGGACCGCACCCCGAACCCGGTCACGCGAGACGGTCTCCGCGTCGGGCGAGTCGACGATGTCGTGCTCGAGGTCGAGGTACTGGAAGATCCGCTCGAAGAGAGCGAGCGACGACTGGATCTCGGTTGAGACCTGGAGGAGCGAGCCGACCGGGAAGAGAAGCCTTGTCTGAAGCGCTGTGAACGCGACGATCGTGCCGGCGGTGATCCCTGCGCCGCCTCCATTCGCGATCACGAAGCCGGAGACCAGGTAGACGAGCGCCGGGGAGACTGAGAAGAAGGTCTGGACGATCGCGAAGAACCCGCGGCCCGTCATCTGCTGGCGCACCTGTAGCTCAGCGAGCCGGCGATTCTCCTCCCGGTACTGGTCGATCCCCGTCTGCTCGCGTGCGAAGACCTTGGAGAGCAGGATGCCGGAGACCGAGAGCGTCTCCTCTGTCAGCGCCGAGAGGTTCGCCATCGTCTTCTGGGTCGACGAGGTGATCTGCCGGCGCGCCTTGCCGACCCGGTACGTCATGTAGATGAAGATCGGGACGACGCAGAGAGAAAGCAGGGTCAGCTGCCACGAGAGGATGAGCATCGCCACGAGCGTCGAGAGCACGACGACGATGTTCGAGAGAATGCTCGAAACGGTCGTGGTCACCACCGTCTGGACGCCCCCGACGTCGTTCTGGAGGCGCGATTGGATCTCTCCAGTCCGGGTGGCCGTAAAGAAGCGGAGCGACATGCGCTGAAGGTGGGCGTAGAGCTGGTTTCGGAGGTCCTGCATGACCTTCTGGCCGACGACGCTCGTCAGGTACGTCTGGCCGATTCCGATCGCGCCGCCGAGGATCGCGAGGCCGAGCATGAGAGCGACGAGGACGTAAAGGAGGCTCGTGTTCGGGTGGCCTGCGGGCGGGAAGAGCGCCTGGTCGAAGACAACTTTGATCAGCAGGGGGTTTGCGACTCCGACCGCGGAGGAGACGAGAATCGCGAGGGCGACGAGGCCGACCTGGCCCCGGTAGGGCTTGAACAGGCGCGCGACGCGCGGGATCAGCCTCTCCGCCGAGACCGTCAGACCGTCCTGCTCCGCTTTGTCCATGCCGGGTTTCTAGCAGCGCGAAGACCGGCTGCGACGAAGGGGAACCCTTTGCGCTTACCCTACGTAGTACAGACCGAGATGAGACGAATACTCGTTGTGGCGAACGAGACGGTCGAGGGCGAGGAGCTCCGCCGGGTAGTCGTGGAGCGGGCAAGTCGCGAGGAGACCGAGGTGATGGTCGTCTGTCCAGCGCTCGTCGGAAGGATCAGACACTGGCTCTCGGACGTCGACCGTGCGCGCGAGCAGGCGACGGACCGGCTGATCGTCTCGCTGGCGGCGCTGACCGCGGACGGCGTTCGGGCGAGCGGTCAGATCGGCGACTCGGATCCGGTCCAGGCGATCGAGGATGCGCTCAGAACGTTTCCGGCGGACGAGCTGGTGATCTCCACCCATCCGCCCGGCCGCTCCAACTGGCTCGAGAAGAACGTCGTCGAGGCTTCGGAGGTCTTCGGGCTTCCGGTCACGCACGTGGTCGTCGACCTGTCGCGGCGGCAAGCCGCCGTCTAGATCCAAAACCGGTTTGGAGGCGTCCCCGTGGGGAACGCTTCAGGCTGCCGGAGGCTTCGGCCGGCGGGGGAACAGCAAATAAGTACAGAAAGGACACCATGGGCATCATTGGTTGGATTCTGCTGGGCCTGTTGGCAGGGATCATCGCGAAGGCGGTCCTCCCGGGCGACGACCCGGGCGGCATCATCGTCACGACCCTGATCGGGATCGCGGGCGCCTTCATCGGCGGCTTCATCGCCAAGGCGCTCGGCTTCGGCGACCCGATCGACGAGTTCTTCGACCTGAGCACCTGGCTCGGCGCCATCATCGGCTCGATCCTCTTGCTCCTGGTCTACCGGATGCTGGTCGGGGGACGCGGCCGGCGCGCTCGCACGATCTAGGGCGACGGAGCTCAAAGCAGAGAGGCCGCCCAGGGGCGGCCTCTCTGCGTTTCGCCGGCAAGGCAGAAGGAGCTGTCGTTCTATTCGAACTACAGCAACTCGAAGGTCGACGTGACGGCCCCGGGCGGTGACTCGACGCAAGCGCCGAACCCGTTCGGTCGCGCGCTGAACACCTGGTCGTCGACGGCTCCCTTTACGGCGGCTGGGAACCCGACCAGGACGGTCGAAGACTGTGCCCCGGGTGGCGGACCCTGTGCCTACTACGCGTGGGTCCAGGACACCTCGACGGCGTCGCCCCACGCCTCCGGTGTTGCGCGATCATCCGCTCGCGCTATCCGGGCATGCCTCCGATGGCTGTGGGATCGATGCTGCAAAACACGTCAATGCCGATGGCCTGTACGGAATCGGCAGAGGCTCGCGCCGGAGCCGACTGCACCGGGAACACGAACCCGAATGCACACGGCCAGACCAGCTTCTACGGGAACGGTCTCGTAGACGCGTTGGCTGCGGCGGTCGAATAACGCCGCGATCGAAATCCTAGGCAGGAAAAGGGCCGGCGCAAGTCGGCCTTCTCCTGTATCCCCCCTTGGAGGGATTCCGAAAATCGACATCCGCTGCAAAGTCTAGGAAGTACTTTCTAGGGAGGAGTTCTCTTGCGGGTAGGGGTTCTGCGGCGGACAGTCGTTCTTACGATCATGATCGGTACCACGCTTGTCGGTGCGAGTGTGGCCGATGCAGCGCGCTACATCGTCGTCTTCAACGGGAAGTCGGTCCCTGCGAGCGCGGAGAAGGCGATCGCCAAGGCGGGCGGCACGCTCGTTTACAGCTACGACCGAATCGGCGTCGCGATCGCGGACTCCGACGATCCCGGCTTCCTCGCGCGGCTAGACGGCCGCAAGGGCGTGACCGCTGTCGCACCGTCTGGGGACGACGACTTCGACGACTCAGAGGTCTCGAACCCGAGCGAGCCGCGCATGGGACGCTTGCCGAACGAGCCCGCGACGGACAATGACCCGTTCTCCAGCCGCCAGTGGAATCTGCGCCAGATCGGAGCGGTCGACGCGCACGCGCTGACAGGCGGAAGCCCCTCAGTCCTCGTCGGCCACCTCGACAGCGGTGTCGACTACACGCATCCTGACCTCCAGCACAACGTCGATCTTGAGAACAGCGCCTCGTGTGTCGGCGGCGTTCCGAACCAGAGCGCTGACTCGACGGGACGTCTTCCCTTCTTCGACACGAACGGCCACGGAACGTTCACGGCCGGCGAGATCGTGGCGGATGACAACGGCGTCGGCATCGTAGGTGTGGCGCCCAACGTGCGCCTCGCCTCGGTCAAGGTGACCTCCGTCGACGCCCGTGACGGCAAGACGAAGATCTTTCCCGAGTCGGCGATCTGCGGGCTCATGTGGGCGGCGACACACGGGTTCGACGTCATGAACGCGAGCCTTGCGATCGACCGGACCGAGCTGAACGTCCCGGCTGCGAGGGTCGGCTACTTCTGCCGCTCGAACCCGGAGGACGCGGTCGTGATCGCGGCCGTTCGCCGCGCGACGCGCTATGCCCTGCGTCGCGGAGTGTCCCTCGTCGCCTCGGCCGGAAACTCGAACTTCGACCTGACGAGCCCGCCGGCCGGCGAGGACTGCATCCGCATGCCGGGTGGACTACCGGGTGTCATCGCCGTCAGCGCCGTCGGACCTGTGCTGGCGGACGGCTCCGCTCAGCGGAAGACGTTCAGCTCCAACTACGGGCTCGGTGCGATCGACCTTACGGCCCCCGGCGGCGATCAGTTCGAGCTGGCGCCCGCGACGGCAGGCCTCGTCTTCTCGACGCTGCCGACGTCTCTGGCCGCCAGTGGGTATGGCTTCATGGGCGGTTCGACCAGCGCAGCGGCTCCGCACGTCACTGGCGTCGCAGCCCTCGTGATCAGCATGTTCGGAGACGACTCGCCCGGGAACGGTCGCATGAAGCCGAGCACGTTGCGGGCGATTCTCGAGGGTTCCGCCACGGAGCTCGCGTGCCCGCCGAACCCGTACATTCGCCCGACGGTTGCTCCCGCCATCTGTGAGGGCACGGACGAGCTGAACGGCTTCTATGGCCACGGCGAGGTCAACGCCCTGGCCGCTCTCGGTGGCTGAACGCTACGCGGCCTTGACGCCGCTGACGAGACGCTCCACCGACGCCTTCGCGTCCCCGAAGAGCATCGTGGTCTTCGGGTTGTAGTAGAGCTCGTTGTCCACGCCGGCGAAGCCGGTGTTCATGCTCCGTTTCAGGACGATGACGTTTCGCGCTTCGTCGACATCGAGGATCGGCATGCCGAAGAGTGGGCTCTGCCTGTCGGTACGCGCCGCCGGGTTCGTGACGTCATTCGCCCCGATGACCAGGACGACGTCGGTCCGCTGGAACTCGGGGTTCGCGTCCTCCATGTCGAGGAGCTGCGGATAGGGCACGTTGGCCTCAGCGAGGAGGACATTCATGTGGCCCGGCATCCGACCCGCGACCGGGTGAATGGCGTACCGAACCCGGACGCCCCGGCCCTCGAGCAGGTCGGCGAGTTCCCGCGTGGCGTGCTGGGCCTGCGCGACCGCGAGGCCGTAGCCGGGAACGACCATCACCTGCTCCGCGTAGGCCAGCATGACGGCGGCGTCCTCCGGCGTGATCTCCCGAGCCATCTTCCCGTCGGAATCCGGCCCGGCCGCTGCAGCTCCGCCGCCTGCTCCCGCCGATCCGAAGGCGCTGAAGAGCACGTTGGCGAGCGACCGGTTCATCGCACGTCCCATCATCACGGTGAGCAGGGTTCCCGAAGCTCCCACGAGCGTCCCGCCGATGATGAGCGCGACGTTGTCGAGCACGAAGCCGGCCGACGCGGCCGCGAGGCCGGTGAACGCGTTCAGAAACGAGATGACGACCGGCATGTCGGCGCCGCCGATCGGCAGCACGAGCATGACGCCGAACAGAAGCGCGGCGAGCAGGAGCAGGACGATCCAGACCTGCGCCTCCGTCGCCGCGGCGGCGATCGCCAGTCCGATCGAGGCGACAAAGACCAGGGCATTGACGATGTTCTGTCCTGGAAAGATCAGGGGGCGCCCGGGCAAGAGCTCCTGGAGCTTCGCGAACGCGACGATCGAGCCTGAGAAGCTGATCGAGCCGACCAGGGCCGAGAACATGATCGCCGCCAGGATGTCTCCGGCCAGCGCCCCGCCGGCCGGTGCGAGGCGGTGGAACTCCGCCGCGGCGATCAGCGCGGCAGCACCGCCGCCGACCCCGTTGAAGAGGGCGACCATCTGCGGCATCGCCGTCATGCGAACGCGGCGAGCCGAGACTGCGCCGATCACCGTCCCGACTGCGATGCCGGCCGCGATCAGCCAGTAGGAGTCGATCTCCGGCGAGAAGAGCGTGACGACGACAGCGATTGCCATCCCGGCGGCTGCGACCAGATTTCCCGACCGGGCGGTGGTTGGGTGCGAGAGCCGCTTGATCCCGAGGATGAGCAAGATCGCCGCGACGGCGTAGGTGAGGTTGACGACGTTCTGTCCGAGCGCCAGGAGCGGGGTCACTCCGGACCTTTCTCCGGCTTTCGCTTGAACATGTCGAGCATCCGGTCTGTGACGAGGAATCCACCGACCACGTTCACGGTGCCGAAGACCAGCGCGACGAATGCGAGCACCTGCTCGAGCGTCGAGTCGGCCGAGCCGGCGATCAGCATCGCTCCGACGAGGACGATGCCGTGGATGGCGTTCGTCCCTGACATGAGGGGTGTGTGCAGGAGCGTCGGGACGCGGGAGATCAGCTCGATGCCGAGGAAGGCGGCGAGCGCGAAGATCGTGAGACTTGCGATCAGCTCAGGATTCACGTGAGCCTCTCGCCGCTCCGCCGGCGCGTAGCGCCCGAGAAACGCATGCAGCGTGGCGGAATCCGGGGCGGCTCATGCGGGCACGGCCTCCATCAGGACCTGCCCCTCGTGTGCAACGCAGGTTTCGCGAACGATCTGGTCCTCGAAGTCCAGCACGAGCTCGCCGTCCCGGAGCAGAAGCCCGAGGAAGCTCTGCACGTTCCGGGCGTACATCTGGCTCGCGTGGAACGGCATCGTGCTCGGCATGTTGACCTCCCCGACGATCGTGACTCCGTCCACCTCGACCGTCTCGCCAGGCTGGGTCAGCTCGCAGTTCCCACCCATCTCGGCGGCGAGGTCGACGATGACCGAGCCGGGGCGCATGCCCCGGGCCGCCGCCGCGGTGACGAGCACCGGCGCCGGGCGGCCCGGGATCAGGGCCGTGGAGACGACGGCATCGGATTCACCCACGTGGCGAGCGATGAGCTCCTGCTCGCGCTCGTGCTGGTCCTCGGAGAGCGCGACCGCGTATCCGCCCGTGCCCTCGGCGCCTTCGACGTCGAGCTCGAGGAACGTCGCGCCGAGGCTCTCGACTTGCTCCTTTACGACGGGGCGGACGTCGAAAGCGGAGACGACGGCACCGAGGCGGCGGGCGGTCGCGATCGCCTGGAGCCCTGCGACGCCCGCGCCGAGGACAAGCACCTTCGCCGGCGCGATCGTTCCGGCCGCCGTTGTGAGCATGGGAAAGAACTTTCCGAGCGTCGCGGCTGCAACGACCACTGCCTTGTAGCCGGCGACCGTGCTTTGGGACGAGAGCGCGTCCATCGGCTGAGCGCGGGTGATGCGTGGGATCGCGTCCATCGAGAACGCTGTGACTCCGCGTGCGGCGAGCCCGCGCGGGAGCTCCCGGTCGACGAGCGGCTGGAGGAGCGCCACGAGCACCGTGCCGTCGCGCAGCGCATCGAGCTCTTCGACTGAGGGCCGCTGCACCTTGCACAAGAGGCCGGCGGTGCCGTAGACGTCCGCGGCCGACTGGACGAGCGAGGCACCTGCTTCCGCATACGCCTGGTCGGTGAAGCCGGCGGCCGAGCCGGCTCCGGCCTCGACGAGCACCTCGTTGCCGCTCGCGACCAGGCGACCGACGATGTCCGGAACGAGGGCAACGCGGCGCTCGCCCGGGACGGTCTCTCTCGGGACTCCGAGCCTCATCGACCGCGGAGTCTAAGCTCGCGGCCCGCCGGTAGGGTTTCGGCGTGCACGACTGGCTGGAGCAGGCGCGGGACAACCTCGCGTCACAATGCGGCGACGAGCCCGCGGTCTACAACCTCGACCAGAAGGACATCGACGAGCTCCTCGACCTCGCCCGCGTTGCCGCGCACGAGAGCGGCGAGCGCATCAACGCTCCTCTGGTCTGCTACCTGGTCGGCCTCGCCCGCGGCCGCCATGGCACGGCACTCGACGACCTGATCGACGCCGTCGTCGCCAATCCCTCCTAGATCGGACTAGGCAGGCTCGAGCACCTCGAGCACCTTCGCCGTAAGCGCTGCGGA
>DATLQD010000152.1:0-13690 GCA_035535315.1 Gaiellaceae bacterium | reverse complement strand
AGGATCTCCCGCGCGTACTCGGCAAGCATGAGCGTCGTGAGCGGCGTCTGCTCCGACGGTTTGAGGACACACACGTTGCCCGCGGCCAGGGCAGGGCCGATCTTCCAGATCGCCATCATGAGCGGGTAGTTCCACGGCGCGATCTGCCCGACGACGCCGATCGGCTCGCGGCGGACCATCGACGTGTACCCCGCAAGGTACTCGCCTGCCGCCCGGCCTTCGAGGCAGCGCGCCGCCCCGGCGAAGAAGCGCAGGTTGTCCACGGACTTGCCGAGCTCGAACCTCGAGTGCACCATCGGCTTGCCGACGTTCTGAGACTCGGCCCGGGCGAGCTCGTCCGCATGCTCTTCCACGGCGTCGGCCAGCTCGAGGAGCATCCCGGCCCGCTCGGCCGGGGTCGTCTCGAGCCAGGCGGGAAGCGCGTCCTTCGACGCCTTGACCGCCCGCTCGACGTCCGCCTCGGTGCCCCGCGGGACCTCGGCGATCGTCTCGCCGGTCGCCGGGTTCACAATCTGCTCCGTCCCGCCGTCGACTGCGTCCACCCACTCGCCGCCGATCAGGTTCTCGTACCGCGCTACCGCCACGCTCATGGTTTCTCCCGTCCGGTCGCCGTCATCGCCGTGTCCCCACGATATTAGGTCTCGAGACCGAGCAGGCGGGCCGCGATCGCCGCGGAGCACTCGGCGACCGCGAGTGAGCCCTCGACGTCGACGGTCTCGCGGAGGTCCTTGCCACCGTCGGTGAAGACCGCGACCGCGAGCGTGCCGCGCTCACGGTGACGCACCAGGCCGACGTCGGCACGGATGCCGTCGAGCTCACCGGTCTTGTTGGCGATCGTCAGGACCTGATCGCGGCCGTGATACTGCGCGTACGGGTTCCAGCCGAGCCACCGGGGGATCTGATCCTGGTAGTGCTGACGCCCGAGCACAGCGAGGAGGTACTCGCAGAGGGCCGGCTCGAGCATCGATCCCTGGGCCACGGCGGTGAGCAGCGTGGTCTGCTCGCGTGGCGTCGAGACGCCGATGCCGCCCTCGACGTCGTGTGTCGTCCGGGCAAAGTCGACCGGGCCGAGGATCCGTGTCTCGGCGAGGCCGAGGCCCGCGAGGTAGGCGTTCACCCGGTCGACGCCGCATCGCTCGACGAGGGCGTTCGTGGCGACGTTGTCGGAGAGGGTGATCGTGAGCTCCACGGCGTCCCGGAGCGAGATCGTCTCGACCTCCAGCTGCTTCAGGATGCCTCCACCCGCGACTCGCTCGCCCGGCGACGGCAACGTCAGCGTCTCGGCGAGGTCCGCCTCGCCCCTCGCGACGAGCTCGAGCGCGGCGCAGCAGAGACCGACCTTGATCACCGAGGCGGTGGGAAACCGCTCGTCCGCCCGCAGGCCGACCTCCTCACCGTCCTCGAGGCGGACGGCGTGGAAGCCGATCCGCCCCGAGAACGACGCCTCGAGCGAGGCGATCCGCTCGGCGAAGGACAGATCCGGCCGGGGCGAGAGGGGGACGTGGTCACGTGAGCTCTTCGGCATCGCGCGCGCTCCTATCCGGCGATGGCCGCGATCGCGGTGATTGCGACTATGACGAGTACAACACCGACCCACTGGCGGGTGCGAAGACGCTCGCGGAAGAAAACCGTGGCAACGACCACGGCGACCGTGGCGAACTGCGCCGCGAGGACACTCGCGACGGCCAGCGGGCCGCGATCGGCCGCCGCGACGAAGGCCAGGTACGCCATCGCGTCGCCGAGCCCCCAGGCGGCGACACGCCAGGGATCGCGTCGCCAGCGAAGCGCGGCGCCCGACCATAGGGCGATCGGAAGCATCCATCCGAGGGCACTCAGACGGATCAGGAGGAGACCCCAGTAGACGCCGAGGTCTTCCGCGACGGGCGCGCTGAGATAGAGGATCACGCCCCAGATGCACGCCGCCAACGCAGCCGGAGGCGCCCCCGACGCTCCCGCGCTCTCTCCCATCGCGGCCAGCACGACGCCGACGACCGCCAGGGCGAGGAGGGCGAGGATTGAGCTGCGCAAATGCTCGCCCGCTGCGAGCGCGATCGCAGCGGCGACCGCGCCTTCGCAGGCGATGATGGGGGCGACGATCGAAACGGACCCGTTTCGGAAGGCGACGAATCCCGCCTGGTAGCCGGCGGCGGTTAGAGCTCCGACGAGCACCGCCAGCAAGACGCCTTGCTGCGTCCAGTCAGGCGTGTCGACGAAGAGCGCTGCGGGAGCGATGAAGGCGACGCCGATCAGGACCGAGCCGAAGACGACCGTGAACGGCCCAACATTTCGCGTCGCCTGCGCGAGCCAGACATCCGGGATTCCCCAGCAGGCCGCCGCGGTGAGGCCGAGCAGGACGGTTAGGAGCATGCCTTCGGGAGGCCTACAGAGGGGCCCGCTGCGTCCCGCGGACGACGAGCTCGATCTCGTCGAGGACGGCCGGGTCGTCAATCGTCGACGGCACCCGGTACTCACGCCCGGCTGCGATGGCCCGCATCGTCCCGCGCAGGATCTTCCCGGAGCGCGTCTTCGGTAGACGCTCGACGACCCGGGTCTCGCGGTAGCACGCGAACGCTCCGATCCGGCTTCGCACCATCTCGACCAGCTCCGCACCGACGTCGCTCGGGTCTCGCTCCGCACCCGCCTTGAGGACGACGAGCCCGAACGGGACCTGGCCTTTGATCTCGTCGGGAACGCCGATAACAGCGCACTCGGCGACGTCGGCATGGCTCGCGACGACCTCCTCGAGGGCCCCGGTCGAGAGGCGGTGACCGGCGACGTTGATGACGTCGTCGACGCGCCCCATCACGAACAGGTAGCCGTCTTCGTCCACGTAGCCGCCGTCGCCGGTCGTGTAGTAGCCGGGGAAGGCGGTCATGTAGGACTCGACGAAGCGGTCGTCCGCCTGCCATAAGGTCGCGAGGGTCCCGGGCGGCAGCGGGAGGCGCACCGTGACCGCGCCTTCTGCGTTCGAGCCGCGCGGCTCGCCGCTCTCCGAGAGGATCTTGACGTCGTAGCCGGGGACGGGCTTGGTCGGCGAGCCAGGTTTCACGGGCAGCGGCTCGACGCCCATGCAGTTCGCCGCCATCGGCCAGCCGCTCTCGGTCTGCCACCAGTGGTCGACGACGGGACAGCCAAGGAGGTGCGAGGCCCACTCGTACGTATCCGGGTCCAGCCGCTCGCCGGCCAGGAAGAGGTAGCGGAAGCTAGAGAGATCGTGCCCTTCGAGGAACGCGCCGTTGGGATCCTCCTTCTTGATCGCGCGAAAAGCGGTCGGCGCCGTGAAGAGGACTTTGGCCCGGTGCTGCGCGATCACGCGCCAGAAAGCGCCCGGATCGGGCGTACCAACCGGCTTTCCCTCGAACAGGATCGTCGTGCAGCCGGTCAGGAGCGGTGCGTAGACGATGTACGAGTGGCCGACCGCCCAGCCGAGGTCGGACGCAGCCCAGAACACCTCGCCCGGATGTGTGTCGTAGATCGCCTCCATGCTCCAGCGAAGCGCCACTGCATGTCCGCCGTTGTCGCGCACCACGCCCTTGGGCATGCCGGTCGTTCCGGACGTGTAGAGGATGTAGAGCGGATCGGTGGCCGCCACCGGCACGCAGTCGACCGGCGCCGCCCCGGCCATCGCCTCCAGCCAGTCGAGATCCCGTCCGGGCCGGAGCTCGGCGGTCGCCTGCTCGCGCTGCAGGATCAGGCAGTGGCCGGGCTCGTGGCCCGCCTCCTCGAGCGCCCGGTCGAGAAGCGGCTTGTACTCGATGACCCGGTCGCCCTCGATCCCGCACGAGGCTGAGAGGACGACCTTCGGTCGTGCGTCGTCGATCCGGACCGCGAGCTCGTGTGCGGCAAAGCCGCCGAACACGACCGAGTGAATCGCCCCGAGCCGTGCGCACGCGAGCATGCCGAACACGGCCTCCGGGACCATCGGCATGTAGACGACGACGCGGTCGCCCTTCCCCACGCCGAGCGCCGCGAGCGCACCGGCGAGCCTCGCCACCCGGTCGAGGAGCTCCGCGTAGGTAAATGTCTGGACAGTGCCGGTGACCGGGCTGTCATAGACGAGCCCCGTCTGGTCGGCTCGTCCGCCCGCCACGTGGCGGTCGAGCGCGTTGTGGCACGTGTTCAGCTCGCCGCCGGCGAACCAGCGGTAAAAGGGCGGCTCCGTGTCGTCTAGGACCCGCTCCGGCTCGAGATCCCAGTCGATGGCACGCGCGGCGTCCGCCCAGAAGCCCTCCCGGTCTTCGAGGCTACGGCGGTAGATCCGCTCCAGCTCGCCCATCGCGGCCGCGTCGATCTTAGAGCTCATTCCAGATCGACGCTCGCCGTCGGCGCGCCTGCTTCGGACTTGCGGAGATAGGCCCGCCACGTCAGCGCCCAGCGCTCGGGATCGTCGTGCGGAGCGGGATCCATCTGGTGGATCGTGCTCCGGTGCGGGGCGTTCAGGACCGTTTCGGGCTCCTCGTACGCCTCGCGCGAGATCTCGCCCATGATCTCTGCATACGTGTCGAGATCGGCGCGTGAGTAGGACTCCGACGGCTCGAGCGTCACCGGCTCCGGAACGATCCAGGGCTCGTGGCTCGGGAAGTAGCTCGCGACGCCGAAGTCGGCGGTCCTCCGTGCGACGTCGAGTGTTCCGACCCCCGTCTCCTCCTGGAGCTTCGCGAGGCTGTACCGAATCTGCTCGAGCCGGTGGCTCGGATTCTCGTTCGCGAACGAGACCTCGAGACCCCGAACGTCCGAGAGCTTCTGTGCGAGGTAGTTGTTGTTCAGGACCGCGGTCTCGGCCACCTGCCGTAGGCCCTCCGCGCCGAGGCTGAGCACCCAGGCGAACGAGCGGACAACGGCCGACGGGACGCCGTGAAAGGCGCGGATCTTGCCCACCGATTGCGGCCGGTCGTAGTCGAGGGAGTAGCGCGAGCCGTCGAACTCGACGGTCGGGCTAGGCAGGTAGGGCGCCAGCTCGTCGGTTACCCCAGCGGCCCCGCACGGCAGCCCCATCGAGGCGTGTGGGGACGAGAAGGTCTTGTGAAGGTTGAACTGGCAGAGGTCGAACCCGGCGTCGCGCGCGCGTGTGACCCCGAGGATGCCGTTGGCATTCGCCTGGTCGTAGTGGCAGAGGCCGCCCGCGTCGTGGACGAGCGTGACGATCTCGTCGATGTGCGGGTTGAAGAGCCCCGTATCCTCCGGATTCGTGATCATGAGGCCCGCCGTCCGATCCGACAGCGCGGCCTTGATCGCGTCGGGCTCCGGATAGCCCATGTCGCCGGCGTACACCGTGATCACCTTGTAGCCGGCCGTCGCGGGGCCGGCGCCGTCGCAGGGGTGGGAGAAGATCGTGGTCACAATCTCGTCCCGGTGGCCCTCGCCCCGCGCCTCGTGGTAGGCGCGCATCATGCGGGCGTTCGCATAGACGGCCTGCGAGCCGCCGGCCGGCTGGAACGTGAAGCGGCTCATCCCCGAGATCTCGCAGAGCATGCGCTCGAAGCGGTAGAGGACCTCGAGCATCCCCTGAACCGTCTCGTCGTCCTGCAGCGGATGGAGGTCGGCGACGTTCGCGGACCGGACGAGCTCTTCGTTGACCTTGGGGCTGTACTTCATCGTGCAGGTTCCCAGGCCGAGATGGATGTCGACGTCGTTTCCGAATGTCTCCTGCGACAGCCGGAGGAAGTGGCGGAGCACCTGCGGCTGGCTCAGCTCGGGAAGCGCCGGCGGCTCCGTGCGTCGGAGCTCGGGCGGGAGGCCGGCGAGCGGGTCGCCGACCGCCGCACGGAGCTCGTCCTCGACCTCCGGGACGATGAGCCCGCGCTCTCCCGGGCTCGAGAGCTCGAGCAGGATGGGCTCGTTCCAGCTCGCCTGGTGGAAGGGACGGAGCGTCATCGCAGCACCTCCGCAAGCTCGTCGGTTAGGCGGTCGATGTCGGCCTTCGTGTGCACCTCGGTGACGGCGTAGAGGGCGCTCTGCCCGAGCTGGGGATACTCGGAGGAAAGATCCTTGCCGCCGAAGATCCCGCGCGCACGAAGCGCGCCGTTCACCTCCTCCACGGTCCGTCCGGTCTCGCCGAGATCCACGACGAACTCCTTGAAGAACGCTCCTTCGAGCGCCGGAGCGCGAACGCCCGGCAGCTCGCCGAGCCGCTGCGCCGCGTAGTGCGAGCGCTCCACGATGCCCTGGCCGAGCTCGGCGAGGCCCTGCGGGCCGACGAGCGCGAGGTAGGCACCGGCCGCGATCGCCCAGAGGAACTGCGTCGTCCCCGTGTACTCCTTGGAGTCGCCGCGCTGAACGTAGGACGTGCGCTCCCAGACGACCTCTCCGAACCCGTACTCGCCCTCGACGACCGTTGGGCCAAGGCCGATGAGGAACGTCGGATACTCGGAGACGAATCGCTCCTCGTCGGGGGAGGCGACGAAGCCCGCGAGACCGCCGCCGTAGTGCATGTGGATGCCGAGCGGCTGGAGCTCTCCGCAGACGATGTCGGCGCCGTAGCGCGGCGGAGCGTCGAGGATGCCGAGCGAGGTCGGGTCGACGCCGACGACGAAGAGGGCGCCCGCGTCGTGGGCGAGGGCGGCCAGCTCAGCCACCTGCGTCTCGATCGTCCCGAGGTAGCTCGGCATCTCAACGTAGACACATGCTGTCTCGCTCCCGACCGCCTCCCGCACCCGGTCGAGGTCGAGGAGACCGGTCGCGGGGTCGAACGGGATCGTCGCGAGCTCGACCCACGGCTCGCAGTAGCCCGCGATCAGGGAGCTCCGTTCCGCACCTGCCGAGCCGGGAACGAGAGCTGCCGACCGTCCGGTGATCCGCGCGGCCATGCAGATCGCGGTCGACGCTGCCGAGGCCCAGTCGTACGTCGGCATGCTCACCGCCTCGAGCTCGACGAGCTCCCCGAGCATGCTCGCGAACTCGAACAGCGCCTGGAGCTTGCCGTGGTCGCCATACGTCTCGCCGTAGTAGGCGGTCAGGAACTCGCCCCGGTTAGCGATCTCGTCGCAAACGGCGGGGACGTAGTGCTGCCAGCACCCCGCTCCGAGGAAGTTGAGCGTCTCGGCACAGTTGTCGTTCCGGCCGAGGACGCCCTCGACGTGGCGGCGCAGCGCGTACTCGGAGCGAAGCGGCTCGGGGAGATCGAGGGAGCCCGGCACGCGCAGACGCTCCGGGATCGCCCCGTAGAGCTCCTCGACGCTCTCGACGCCGATCGCGTCGAGCATCTCCTGCCGGATGCGCGGCACCGAGTTCGGGATGTAGGGGTGGACGGCAGCGTCGCTCACGTGAGTGACCTCCTTGCTATCGGTTAAGGGGCGATCCGGTAGACGATCTCGCGATTGTGGGCCACGATCACGCGCACGTAGCCGGAGAGGCTCTCGTCGAGCGCAGGGTCCCCCGTGTCGACGCGTAAGGGAGCCCCGCCAAGGGCCGCGATCTTGACCTCCGTTGCGATGACCACGATCCGGTCCCGTCCGACACGCTCGAGGACCGGCGCAGAGAGCTGCTGGTTTCCGCGCCCGAACAGGAACCCCTGGCCGCCTACGGGTGTGACCACGATGCCGGCCTCGCCGGCGGCCCCGGCCGCGAGCAACATCTGCTCGTCCGCGTCGGCGACGACCATCCTTCCGTCCCGGATGACGTCGACTCCGAGGAGCGTCTTCTCGAGCCCGAGCGCGTGGAGCACGGCCCTCGTCGTCGTGCCCGGCCCGACGAACCACGTTCGGTCGCCGAGGACGTGGTCGACGAGGTGGTTCGCGATGCCCTCCTGGGCGGCCAGCTCGCCCGCGAGTGTCCTCGTCTTCGCACCCTGGACGAGGCGGGGCTCCACCGGCACCGTCAGGTAGCCGTGCAGGCGGGCGGACACCGAGCCCGCACGCAGAAGCGCCTCGTCGACGTCCATGACCTCGGCTTCGCGGAAGCCGCGAACGGCGCCGTCGACGAAGCGGAGGGCGAGCTCACCGGCGCTCTTCGGGTTGACGGCGAACACGGCCGAGTGCATCTTCACCCCTGCGGGGACGCCGAGCACGGGTACTCGATCGCCGATCGATTCGAGAACGTCGACGGCGGTGCCGTCCCCGCCCGCGAAGAGGAGCAGGTCGACGCCGCGCTCGGCCATGGCGCGCGCGGCAGCGCGGGTGTCGGCCGGGGTCGTCACGGCGTGGATCGACCCGACGACCGCCGGCTCGAGCCCCGCTGCGCGTGCTTCGGCCTCTCCCATCTCGCCGGGATAGGCCAGGAGCTCGAGGCGCTCCCGAGCCGGCGCCAGCAGGCGAAGCGCTTCGACGGCACGCTGCGGTGCGACCGGACTCGCACCCCGCTCCCGGGCAGCGGCGAGGAGCTCCGGATCGTCACTTCCCTTGAGCGCGAACCGACCTCCCATGCCTGCGATCGGGTTGACGACGAGCCCGAGCAGCACGCTCCTGGACGACTAGAGCGCCTCGGCCCGCTCACGGGCCGGCGGCGCTACGACGCCGGCGTGACCGTCTTCGCGAAGCCAGCTCACCTGCCGCCTGGGGCGCTCATCCACGGTGAGGCTGAAGACGTCGGGGCGGTTGTAGTGCCCGGCGGCGTCGAGGGCCTGCTGCTCCTCCGCGATCCGAGCAAGGTCGATCTCCCCGTAGATGATCTCCTCGCGGCCCTCGACGGGCGCCGCGATCCATGACCCGTCCGGCCCGATGATTCCGGAGCCCCCGGTGAGAAGCTCGGCCGCCCCGTCGCCGACCTCGCCCGTGGTTGCCATCGCCTCTACGAGCTCGAAGTCGTCGGGAAGGTCGGCCGTGGTCATGTACGAGCCCACGCACAGGACGTAGCAGCGCCCCTCGAACGCGTAGTGCCGACTGGCGAGGTGGTGGGTCTCGGGCACATCGGGCCAGGCCGCAACGTGGATCTGCTCGCCCTTGGCGTGCATGGCGAAACGAGTGAGCGGCATCCAGTGCTCCCAGCAGATCAGGCCGCCGAGACGCCCGAGTGCGGTGTCGAAGACGTGGAGCGTCGAACCGTCCCCCTGGCCCCACACGATGCGCTCCGCATGGGTGGGGACGAGCTTGCGGTGGATGCCGAGGATCTCGCCCTCGTCGGAGATGAAGAGGAGGGAGTTGTAGATCGTCCCGGTCGAGAACTCCGTGTCGCGTTCGTGGATTCCGACCACGACGTGCGCGCCGGCCGCCCGCGCCGCGCCGCAGAGGGCGTCCGTCGCCGCGCTAGGAACCTCGACCGCATTCCGTTGGAGCCGCGCGAACGTCCGTTTCGCGCGGGGGTCGTCCCAGCCGGCGGCGCCGTAGATCCAGCCGGGATAGCCGGGGATCCAGGTCTCGGGGAAGGCGACGAGCTTCGCGCCGTTCCGAGCCGCCTCCTCGATCAGCTGGACGCCCTTATCGACAGTCGCGTCCCGATCGAGGAAGACCGGCGACGCCTGGACTGCGGCTGCAACGAATACGTCCGATTCCATGGCTCTCTCCTTTTTCGTATGCGCAGCCTACGCCGCCCGGGCAGGCGCGTCAGGGGAGTCGCGCGAGGAGCGTCTCCGCTCCCTCGACGAGCTCGCGCACGATCTCGGCCGCCGGCTGCACTCGCTGTACCGCCGCCACCCCCTCGCCGGCGTAAAGGGCCATCGCCGCGACCTGGCCGCGCACGTTCGTCGAGGGCGGGGTCGAGTCCCACAGCTCTATCGGCACTTCACGACCGTCCTCGTCCCGCACGGCAACCACGGCGTCGTCTGACGTCTCGGCCGTTTCCAGACAGGAGCGGAGGACGCGGTGCGGGGCGTGCGGCCAGTCGAGCCCGAACGCCTCGGTGAGCACGGTGTCTTCACCGACCGCACGGAGGAGCGCCTCGACGTAGTCCGGGTGCGCCGCTGATTCCTGGGCTACGGCGAACCTCGTGCCGACCCGGACGGCGTCGGCGCCCGCGGCGAGGGCAGCCGCCACGGTCCGCCTGGTCGCGATCCCACCCGCGGCGACGACCGGCACGCCAACCGAGCCGAGCACCTGCTCTAGCAGCGGGAACAGGGCAAGCCCGCCTCGCACGTGGCCGCCGGCCTCGGTGCCCTGCGCGACCACGACGTCGCAGCCGACCTCGACCGCCGCACGCGCTTCGCCGACCGAGCCGATCTGCCACGCGGCCAGCGCGCCAGTCGCGTGCACTCGATCCACCAGCTCGGAATCCGGATCCCCGTAGAAGAACTCGACCAGGCGAGCACGCGACGCGGCGAGGTCGACTGCTACCGGGTCGAGGAACGGGAGCAGGAAGTTGACGCCGAAGGAACCCCGCGTCGCGGCGGCGACCTCGTCGAGCATGGGCTCGAGCGTCGCACGGGCGTCCCCGCCCGGGAGCATGCCGAGGCCGCCGGCGTTCGTGACTGCCGCGGCGAGCTCTGGCGTCCCGATCCGTCCCATGGGGGCGAGCTGGAGCGGGTGCGAACAGCCGAGAAGGGTCGTGAACGGGGTGGTGAGCACAGGGGCGAGGGATGCTACGGCGCTCCACTGTCCAGCGCGGGGTGAGCCCACGGGGGTTCCGCCGCTGTACGCTGTGCCGGAGATGAAACGCCTGCGCTCGACGATCAGGTTCCTCGACCGTTACGTCACGCTCGCAGGCAAGAACTGCTGCTCGGGGCGGTCCTGGACGATGCTGAACCGGAGCCTCGCCCGAAGAGCCAAGGACTCGTCCTAGCCGTCCGCCCGGCCGTGCTCGCGATCGACGCCTCGAGGGTCTAGCCTTTCCTCCATGCGCGTCGAGGACGAAGCCTCCGCCCGGTCGTCGTTCTACGCCACGCGGCCGATCAGCCGCGACAATCTCGTGCCCGAGGATCCGGTGCTCGGCCTGGTCGCGTTCTCGAGCCCCTTCGACCCCGAGCCGAGCCTCCGGATCGAGCAGGGACGCGTGGTCGAGCTCGACGGGAAGCCGGAGGAGGAGTTCGACCTGATCGACGAGTTTGTCGCGCGTCACGGGCTCGACCTGGCAGTGGCCGAAGAAGCGATGGCGCTCGACACGGTCGAGTTCGCGCGGATGGTCGTCGACCCGGCGGTTCCGCGCGCCGAAGTCACTCGGCTGACCGCGGGCATGACCCCCGCCAAGATCGCGGCGACGCTCGCGCTTCTCACCCCCGTCGAGATCCTCCAGGCGATGCAGAAGATGCGGGTCCGACGGACCCCGTCGATCCAGGCGCACGTCACGAACCGCGTCGACCATCCGCTCCTGATCGCCGCTGACGGGGCGGCGGCGGTAGCACACGGCTTCCGCGAGCTCGAGACCACGGTTCCCGTGTTCCGCGACGCGCCGTCGAACGCGCTGGCGCTCCTCGTCGGCGGCCAGGTCGCCGCCGCGGGCGCGCTCACCCAGTGCTCCGTCGAGGAGCGCACCGAGCTCGAGCTCGGCATGCGGGCACTCACCACGTACGCCGAGACGGTCTCCGTCTACGGGACGGAGCAGGTCTTCGTCGACGGCGACGACACGCCGTGGTCAAAGGCGTTTCTCGCGTCCTGCTACGCCTCGCGGGGCCTGAAGATGCGCTTCACCTCCGGCTCGGGCGCGGAGGTCCTCATGGGCGCGAGCGAGGGCAAGTCGATGCTCTATCTCGAGGCTCGCTGCATCGCGGTCACGAGGGCGGCCGGCGCCCAGGGAGTCCAGAACGGCGGCATCGACGGCGTCAATGTGACCGCCTCGGTGCCCGATGGGATGCGCGAGGTGATCGCCGAGAACCTCTGCGTCATGCTCCACGACCTCGAGTCGTGCACGGGCAACGACACGCTCATGTCGGCCTCCGACATCCGGCGGACCGCGCACACGTTCCCTCTCCTCCTCGCGGGGTCGGACTTCCTCTTCTCCGGCTTCGGCTCGATCCCGGCCTACGACAACGCATTCGGGCCCTCGAACATGAACGCCGAGGACCTCGACGACTATCTGGTCGTCCAGCGCGATTGGGGGTTCGAGGGGGGCCTCCGCTTCCGCCCGGACGACGAGCTGCTGCCACTGCGCCGCCTCGGCGCCGAGGCCTGTCGCGGCGTCTTCGAAGAGCTCGGCCTCGCGGAGTTCACGGACGAAGATGTGGACGCGTGCGTCCGCGCCCATGGAAGCCTGGACGTGCCACCGCTCCCGGGCGATCTCCCCGGGATCGCCTCGGAGCGCATCATGGCGGGCGGGCTGACGGCGCTCGACGTGGTTCGCGCGCTCTCCGCGCGCGGTTTCGACGTCGCGGCCGAGCGAGTGCTCGAGATGATCCGCCAGCGGCTGCTCGGCGACATCCTCCAGACGTCCGCGATCCTGGACGAGCAGGTGCACGTCCTCTCCTCGCTGACCGACCCGAACGACTATGCGGGGCCGGGGACGGGTTACCGCCTCTCGCCAGAGCGGCGGCAAGAGGTAGCTCGCGTACGGCAGGTCTGGGCGCCCGCCGACCTCGCGGCCGAGCAGGTGCTCGCCGAGGGGTGCATCGACCTCGCCGAGATCGGCCCCGCACGGGCACGCGTTCGGCCCGACGAGATCGTGGTCGGCCTCTCGCCGGCGTTCGGCGTCGAGATCTGGACGGCGCTCAACGGCATGACCGTGGCCGAGGTCCTCCGCCAGGTTCTCGCCGGGATCGAGGAGGAGGGGCTCGCCTCGCGTCTCATCCGTATCCGGCGCTCGATCGACCTCGGCTACATCGGCTCGACGGCGGCACGCCTCTCGGGCTCCAGCGTCTCGGTTGGGCTCCAGGCGAAGGGGACGGCCCTCATCCATCGCGCCGACCTCCCGCCGCTCGCGAACCTCGAGCTCTTCTCGATCGCACCGCGCCTGACCCCGGAGCTGTACCGCGCCCTGGGCCGGAACGCGGCCCGCTACGCGAAAGGCGCAGCCCCCGAGCCGTTGCTCCTCCCCGAGTCGAGCGAGCCGCTTGGACCCCGCTACCACGCTCGAGTCGTGCAACTCGTCGCCACGGAGCGGCGGCTCTCGAGCGCGGCGGAGCCGGTCGAGCTGGAGGTGACGTGGCCGAGCTGAGCTACCCCCTCTCCGCCGGCGCGCGGGACGCCGTTCGCACGGCGAGCGGGAAACGCCTGTCCGAGCTCACGCTAGAGGCCGTTCTCACCGGCGACGTGACCGCAGACGACATGCGCATCGCGCCGGAGACGCTCGCTCTCCAGGCCGACTTCGCGGAGCGCGGTGGAAATCCGCAGCTCGCCGAGAACCTGCGCCGAGGCGCCGAGCTGGTCGCCTTCTCGGACGACGAGCTGCTGCGCTTCTACGAGATGCTGCGGCCAGGCCGGTCGTCGGACGCCGAGCTCGACGAGCTCGCCGCGACCCTGGCCGAGCGCGGGGCCGAGCGCTGCGCGGCGATGGTCCAAGAGGCTCGCGCTGCCTACGTCCGGCGCGGGCTCATCGCGTAGCATTGCGGCGAGCAATCTCCCAGGAGGTGCAGCCAATGACCCGCGAGGAGAGAACCGCGCGCAGCCAGCTCGCCGCACTCGCATCGCACGAACGGGGCCGCAGCCTGCTCCAGCTTGCACTCCGGGGGATCCAGGAGGGCGGACACGGGCTCACCATCGGCTGCTGGGTCAAGCCGACAGGCGGCGTCTCCGGGTGCGTCTTCCAGCAGGCGTACTGGCAGGGGGTCGCCGAGGGCACCTTCGCGCCCTCGTCGGCCGCCAAGCCGGAGATCAAGGACTACGTCCCGGACGAGGATTTCCACCTGGTCATGAGCGCGATCCGCGCGCTCGACGCCCTCGGGAAGCGCCGGTTT
>DATLQD010000151.1:0-14391 GCA_035535315.1 Gaiellaceae bacterium | reverse complement strand
CCCCCACAACGTCACGTCGGAGATGGGGCTGGAGCTCCTCGACGTCGCGGACGTGATCCGCCCGCACCCAGAAGTCGTCGCCTTCCTGCACGATGTCGAGGGCGAGGGCTTCCTCGACGAGCTGGCAACGCTGGCGGGTGGGCGGGAATCGCGCGACGCCATCCTGGTCTTCCTCGACACGTACGGCATGCGCTGCGTCGGCGAGATCGACATCACCAGGCCGCGTTGGAGCGAACGCCCCAGCACGCTCGTGCCCGTGATCCTCGGCAACATCAAGCACTTCGAGCCGGGCGCAGGCGAGCGGCGCTTCGAGCAAGGCCGCCAGGAAGCCTGGGCGAAGGAACAGGACGTGCTGGAGCGATTGCGGGCTCTGCCGGACGGTGAGCAGAAGGCCGATGAGACCAAGCAGATGATCGACCGGGTCCGGACCTTCATCGGGTACCGGGAGTATCCGAAGTACGGCATGGTCAGCCGCTACTTCGTCTACAAGCAGGCCTTGCTGGAAGAGGCCGAGCGCCTCGTGCAGGCCCAGGTGCTTCGTGAGAAGGAGGACATCTTCTACCTCAGGTTCGAGGAGCTCCGGGACGTCGTGCGCGCGAACCACGTGGATGACCAGCTCATTCAACGGCGCAAGGACGCGTTCAGGTCATATCAAGCGCTCACCCCGCCCCGGGTGCTCACGTCGGATGGCGAGGGCATCGCCGGGGCGTACCGACGCGATGACGCACCGGCCGGTGCGCTGGTCGGCCTGGCGGTCTCCGCCGGGGTCGTCGAGGGGCGGGCCCGCGTCATCCATGACATGGCCGACGCCGACGTCGAAGCGGGCGACATCCTGGTCACGGCCTTCACGGATCCCAGCTGGTCGCCCCTGTTCGTCGCGATCTCGGGCCTGGTGACGGAGGTGGGGGGTCTGATGACCCATGGAGCAGTGATCGCACGAGAGTACGGCTTGCCGGCCGTCGTGGGGGTGGAGAATGCCACCCGGCTGATCCGGACTGGGCAGCGGATCCGCGTGCATGGAACGGACGGGTACGTACAGATCCTGCCCTAGCGGGCCAGCCCGACGGTAACCGTGGCACGTGGTCGGTTAGCCAGACGCCGTTGGCGGCCGGGTAGAAGGCGTCACAACCACCCCGACTTTGCAAAAGCCCCGCGCGTGCGGGGCTTTTGCAGTTTGGCCTTAGGCGGCTCGTCTTGTCTGCTGTTGTAGCGCCCGACACCGCGATGTTCCAGCTGGGACGATAGACCCGTGCTGGCTGCGGTCGTATCCCTCGCCGAAAGACCCGACCTCGACAGGCCGCTCGGCCTCGATCGCGTCTGGCCCGAGTTCCTGAAGCACGGGGACGTCACCAACCTCTACTGGAACCGGCTCTACGAGGAGTTCCCCGAGTTCCAGCTCGTCCTGATCGACGACGAGGGTGGGCAGATTCTCGGGCGGGGAAACACCATCCCCTTCGAGTGGGACGGGACCGTCGCCGGTCTGCCCGCCGGCGTCGACGGCGTCCTCGAGCGGGGATTCGAAGACGACAGGACTCGCAACACGCTTTCTGCGCTCGTCGCGATCGTCGCGCCGGAGCACCAGGGCCGAGGCTTGAGCGCCGCGGTCATCGAAGGCATGCGCGCCGTGGCGGCTCGGCACGGCCTGGGGAGCCTCGTCGCGCCCGTCCGGCCGACCCGGAAGGAGCTCTACCCCCTGACACGCATGGAGCGCTACGCGGCCTGGAGACGACCCGACGGGCTCCCGGTCGACCCGTGGATCCGCCTCCACGAACGGATCGGTGGCGAGATCATCGGAGTGGCGACCGACTCTCTGGTCGTCACCGGCTCGGTCGCCGAGTGGGAGGAATGGGCGGGCATGGTGTTTCCGGAGACGGGCGACTACGTCGTCCCAGGGGCGCTCGTGCCCGTGCACATCGATCGCGAGGCGGACGAAGGACGATACGCAGAGCCGAACCTGTGGATGCGCCATGCGGTAGAGCCCACGTGAGACAACAAGCGCGAGATGCGGCCTGGAGCCGGGGTCTGGGGCCATCCGACGGTGTGGCAATTATCGATCAACCATCTAAGGTCTCCCCATGAGCGCCAAGATCGCGATTCTCGGAGCGGGGAAGATCGGAGAGGCGCTCGTTGCCGGGCTTGTCTCGTCGAAATGGTGCCCTCCGGGCGAGATCGTCGTGACCGCGCGAAGCGAAGACCGGCTGCGGGGCCTCGCGGAGACCTACGGCGTGCGGGCGACGGCCTCGAACCGCGAGGCGGCCGCAGAAGCCCCCGTCGTCGTGATCGCGGTCAAGCCTCAGGACATCGAGACCCTTCTAACGGATATCCACGACGTCCCGACGGCGGACCAAACCGTGATCTCGATCGCGGCGGCGATCCCCACAGCCCTGATCGAGAGCCACCTGACGAACGCTGTGCCCGTCGTCCGCGCGATGCCGAACACGCCCGTGACGGTCCACGAGGGGATGGCGGGCATCGCCGCGGGGACGCACGCGACGGAGGAGCACCTCGCACAGGCAGAGGAGGTGCTGGCGCACGTCGGCCGGTCGGTGCGCGTGCCTGAGAACTACATGGATGCGGTGACCGCCGTGTCCGGCTCGGGCCCTGCCTACTTCGCGCTCCTGGCGGAGTCCATGATCGAAGCCGGAATCCTGCTCGGGCTCGGGCGGGAGATCGCCACCGATCTCGTGGTCCAGACGATGCTCGGGACGGCCAAGCTCCTCCGGGACGAGAAGATGCACCCCGTTGAGCTCCGCGAGATGGTCACCTCTCCCGGTGGGACGACGATCGCGGCCATCCGCGAGCTAGAACAGGCCGGCGTGCGAGCGGCGTTCCTGAACGCGATCCAGGCAGCCATGAACCGCTCGAAGGAGCTAGCCGAAGGCGGGTAGCGGATCGACCGCGGCGCCGCGCACTCTGACCTCGAAATGGAGATGCGGGCCGGTGGAATGGCCGGTGGATCCCACGCGGCCGATCTGATGGCCGGCGCTGACCCGCGCGCCGACGCGCACGTCGATCCGCGAGAGGTGCGCATACATCGTCCTGACCCCGTTTCCGTGTGCAATCGAGACGAGGTAGCCCCAGCCGCCGGGCATCCAAGCTGCATAGGAAACGCGGCCGTAACGCGCGGCGGCAACGCCTGTTCCGGCCCGCGCCGGGAAGTCGATACCCGTATGGAAGTTTGGGCCGCGCGGGCCGAACCTGTCTCCAATCCCTGTCTGGAGCGGGAGCACGAACCGCAGGGGCGAGCGTGGAGGCGGGGTCCGAAGCGCCCTGAAGGTGGCCGGTCCGGCTACGCCGTCCGCTCCGAGCCTCGCCCAGCGCTGAAACCGACGGAGTGCGTGGTCGGTGCGCCCCCCAAATCCGCCGTCAAAGGTGCCAGACGGGAATCCGTGCCAGGCAAGGAGGAACTGCAGCTGCGAGACGTCGAAGCCGACTCGACCCTGCATGAGAACACGCTTACCCAAGAGCGGTCGTCCGTAGCGACCGAGTGAGCGCCGCGTCCTCCGCCCGGCGATTCCGTCCGCGAGCAGGCCTCGCCTGCGCTGGAACCGAACCACGGCCTGCTGTGTTCCGGGACCGTAGTAGCCGTCGATCGTGCCCCAGTAGAACCCTCGGGCTTGAAGCGCAACCTGGACCGCGGCAATGCGAGAGCTCCCGGCCGCCTGGGCCGGGGTGGCGACGAGGAGGGCGCCGAAAGCAAGCGCCAGCACGATGAACGCCCTGAGACGCACCGGACCGACGGATTTCGACCCGCTCGGCGCCGCTCCTGCGGCAATCAAGGATCCCTTACAAGATCACATCCGCGCCGCAGCCGAACACGAGCGCGGGCTCGACCCCCTCGCGGTCGACGCCGTGGAGGGAAACGTGCGAGAGGTCGACCTCGATCCCGGGCCATTCGTCGAGTCCGAGCGCGCCGGCACCCTCGGAGGAACCGATCTCGAGTAGCTCCATGGGGGAGATCACGTTCCGCCGCAGCTCCTGGCGGCGCGCAGTGCCTTCGAGCTCGCGCAGCTCTTCCAGCGGGTCGATGCGAACGTTCGAGTCCGAGCCGATACAAAGGCCGATCCCGCGCTCCCTGATCCTCCCGACGGGCGCAAAGCCATCGCCGAGATTCGCCTCGGTCGTCGGACACACGCAGATGCGCCCGCCCGCTTCCGCCACGAGGTCGAGCTCGGCGTCGTCCGCATGCGTTCCGTGCACGATTGTCGTCCGCGGCCCGAGACAACCGGTCTCGGCGAGAAGCTGAATCGGTCGGAGCCCATGCTCGGCCACGCATTTCTCGATCTCGCGGGGCTGCTCGTCGGCATGGATGTGGAGCACGAGCTTCTCCCGCTCCGCATAGCGGCCGATCTCGCTTAGCCAGTCTGCCGTGCACGCACGCACGGAATGGGGCGCAACGCCGACGCGTGCTCCTTCGGCACGAAGCTCCTCGACCTGCGCGAGGTAGGCGGCCGAGGACTCCTGGCGGAAACGCTCGATCCCTCCGCGACCGTAGGCGGCCAGAAGGAGCACGAGTTCGACTCCGGCAGCACGGGCGGCCTCGACCGCCGCCTTCGCCTCCGAGAGCCCGACGTAATGAAACTCGCCGACGGCCGTATAACCGGCGTCCCGCATCTCCCGAAAGGTGGCCTCGTAGTCGAGCCGGACCCGTGCCGGGTTCAGGCCGCGGGCCAGCTCCAGCATGGAATCGCGCCAGCCCCAGAAGTCTGCGCCCTCCGCTCGCCCTCGCAACGCCCGCTGAAACGCGTGGCTGTGAGCGTTCACGAAGCCGGGAAGCGCAAGCCGCTCAGGCACCGCGCGAGGCTACCATTCGCTGCCAATGGACCCTTCCGCACCGATCCAAAGCGCGACTCGGTCGCCGGGCTGCTGATGGGCGCACGAGCGATCTCGACACCTCACGCGCAGATCCCGAACGCGCTGACCATCCTTCGCCTCGCGCTGATCCCGCTCTTCGTCGTCCTCGTGCTCGGGACGGACGGAGAGGGGAGCTACGTAGCCGCGGGAGTCTTCGCGTTCGCAGGCGCGACCGATCAACTGGATGGCTGGCTGGCCCGCCGCTGGCACGTGGAATCGACCTTCGGGCGGCTCGCAGACCCGCTGGCCGACCGGCTCATGATCGATGCCGCGGTCATTCTCCTCTGGCTCGACGGTCGCCTGCCGTGGCCGGCGCTGGTCGTGATCCTCGTTCGAGACGCGGCGCTCGTCGGCGGGTATGGCCTGGTCATGACACGTGGCTACGAGCTCTCGGTGAGCTGGCTCGGCAAGGCCGGGACCTGGCTTCTCTACGCGGCCGTGACTGCAATGATCGCTTCCGACGAGGGGACGACCTGGGCGCTGGCGCTCTTCTGGAGCGGGCTCGCGGTCGCAATGATTGCCGCCGTTCTCTATGCCGTCACGGCACCCAGGAGCTTCGGAGGATGAAGGCCGTCGTCATGGCCGGCGGTGAGGGCACCCGTCTGCGGCCGCTCACGTCGAACCAGCCGAAGCCGATGGTGCCGATCGTTGGCAAGCCCTGCATGGAGCACATCGTCGAACTTCTGAAGCGGCACGGCTTCGAGGACATCATCGTGACCGTCGCGTTCATGCCGCAGGTCATCCGCGGCTACTTCGGAGCGGGCGAGGCCCAGGGCGTCCAGATCCGCTACTCGGTGGAGGAGTCGCCCGCGGGCACGGCCGGCTCGGTGAAGCTTGCGGAAGAGGCGCTCGACGAGCCCTTCGTCGTGATCTCCGGCGATGCGCTCTGCGACTTCGATCTCGGGGCGCTCGTCCGCTTCCACGAAGAGAAGGGCGGTGCAGTCACGATCGGCCTGAAAAGCGTCGAGAACCCGCTCGAGTTCGGGATCGTAGTCACGGATGAAGATGGGCGAATCGAACGCTTCCTGGAGAAGCCGTCGTGGGCCCAGGTCTTCACGGACACGATCAACACGGGCATCTACGTGATCGATCCGGGAGTCCTACGCCATGTCCCCGACGATCGCCCCTACGACTTCTCGAAGGAGCTCTTCCCGCATCTCCTCGAGATGGGACGGCCGCTCTACGGCTATGTGGCGGACGGCTATTGGCAAGACATCGGCAACCTCGATCAGTACCGGCAGGCGAACTTCGACGTTCTCGACGGGAGGGCGGACCTCAACGTGGAGGGCATTCGCCTGCGCGGCAACGTCTGGATCGGAGAGGGCGTCGACCTCGACGACTTGGAGTCCGTCGAGGGTCCGGCTTTCATCGGGAACTACTGCCACATCGCTCCGCATGCGACTGTCGGTGCCTACTCGGTCCTCTCTTCGAGCGTCGTGCTGCGCGAGCACGCCCGCACTTCCCGCTCCGTCATCGACGCTGGGACCTACATCGGCCGAAGCGCCCACGTCGAAGGAGCGGTCGTGGGCCGCATGTGCGATATCCGGCCCCACGTTCGCCTGCACGAGGGCGTCGCCGTCGGCGACCAGTCGACGATCGGGGAACAGAGCGTCGTCCTGCCCGGCATCCGCATCTATCCGTTCAAGGAGGTGGAGTCAGGTACGCAGGTCGACCGCAACTTGATCTGGGAGTCGCGAGCCTCGAGCACGATCTTCGGCCGGGAGGGAATCTCGGGGCTCATCAACGTCGATCTCACCCCCGAGATCGCGCTCCGCCTCGGGATGGCGCTCGGCACCGTGCTCAAGCGCGACGCGCGCGTCGTTACGAGCCGCGAAGCGCCGTCCTCTTGCCGCCTCCTGCGACGCGCTGTCCTGACCGGGATCAACGCGACCGGAGTCCACGTCGCGGATCTCCGAGTGATGCCCTCGGCGGTAACACGCCACCTGCTGAAGAGCGAAGGGTTCGAAGCGGGCGTGCATGTTCGCCAGAGCGCCGCCGACCCGGAGGCGGTCACCCTCCAGATCTACGAGCCCCCCGGGGTCGAGGTATCGAGCGCCTTCATGAAGGAGGTCGAAAAGCACTTTGGTCGCCAGGAGTTCCGGCGCAGCCCCTGGGACGGCGTGGGAGAGATCCGGTACCCGGCCCGGGCATCCGAGAGCTATGCCCAGGACCTACTCGCAACACTCGACACAGATGCGATCCGCTCGCGGGGGTTCCGCATCGTAATCGGCTATTCGTACTCGTCGGCCTCGCTGGTGGTCCCGCTCGTCCTCGGCGACCTCGGAGTCGAGATCATCGCGGCCCAGGCATATGTCCGTGAGCTCCGCACGTCGCCGGCCGGAGCCACTCTGGCGGAGTCACTCGGCCAGGTGAAGCGGCTCGTTTCAGCAGTCGGTGCGGACTTCGGCGTCGCCTTCGACGGCGCGGCGGAACGCCTCTACCTCGTCGACGAGCGTGCGCGAGAGGTGGAGGTCGAGCAGGAGCTCCTGCTCTTCCTGAGCCTCATCGCATCGAACGGAAGGAAGGGACGTCTCGCGTTTCCGGTCACGGTCACGAGTCTCGTCGAGGAGATGGTGAAGGGCTCGGATCTCGAGGTCCAGCGAACGCCGGCATCACTTGCAGCCTTGACGCGGGCCGCCGCGGAGGACGGCGTCGTCTTTGCAGGCTCCGCCGCCGGCGGCTTCGTCTTCCCCGAGTTCCTTCCTGCCTACGACGGCATTACGAGCCTCTGCAAGCTCCTGGAGCTGCTTGCCCCGGTGCGGAAGCCCCTCTCGGAGCTTGTCGACGCTCTCCCGAGGTCGCAGGTCGTCCACCGGCAGGTTCGCTGCCCCTTCTCCCGCAAGGGTGCTGTGATGCGAATCCTGACGGACCAGGTGCGGGACAAGAAAGTGGACGTGACCGACGGCATCAAGGTCTACGAGGACGGCGGCTGGGCACACGTTCTCCCGGATCCCACGGAAGCGCTGGTCCACGTCTACGCGGAGGGGGCAAGCGAGGAGGACGCGGCGAGACTCGAGGACGAGTACACCGCTCTCGTCGAGCGCATCATCGCGGGCTCTGAAGAGGAGGACAACACCTAAACCCTCAAGTCGAGGTTGATAGATTGGCGCTCCGATGGTTTACTACAGGGAGCCCGTCCCCGACCCAGAGACCGGAGGGCAGCGTGGAAGCTCTTCCCGACCTTGAGACCATTTCCGATACGGAGCTGCGCGATCTGATCGCTCAGCTCGTGGAGGAGGAGAACCAGGTTTCGTACCGGCGCAGAATCCTCCACGGCAAGATCGACATCCTGAAGGCCGAGCTCCAGTTGCGCCTCCACCGGCAGGTGGGCGAAGGGCATGGCCCGCTCTACGAGGTCGACGTCGAAAAGCTCGCGGCGATCCTTGCCTCGAAGGCGGCGCCTCCGAACCCGGACGAGTAGCGCCGAGGTGACACATGTGCACTGCCAAGAGTGCGGCTTCCAGAACCCTGAGGCCGCCAACTACTGCTCGAAGTGCGGTGCACTTCTCATCAAGGACGAACCCGGGGGATCGACCACTATGACGTACGCACCCGAGGACGTGGTCGATGAGGAAGGCGAGCCGCTGTCGGACCTCCGGATCGAGGGAACGGCACTCGTGGTCCGTTCCGGCGGCGGCCGCGCAGGCGAGACATTCCCTCTCGACGGCGACAGCGTCGAGATCGGTCGGTCACCCGACGCTCCGGTCTTCCTCGACGACGTCACGGTCTCGCGCTCACACGCGATGCTCGTTCGCGACGACGTTGGCTACACGATCGAGGACGCCGGCAGCCTGAACGGGACGTACGTGAACCGGCGCAGGGTCGAGAAGGCCAAGCTCGAAGATGGAGACGAGGTCCAGATCGGCAAGTACCGGCTGACCTTCCTAGAGCACTGATGGCGACGTCCACGTATTCGCAGGAGACGCCTGGCCGGCCGCTCACGATCGGCGCCGTCCGGAGGCGACTGCGCGCGGAGTTCGCAGACATCTCGATCTCGAAGATCCGCTACCTCGAGGACCAGGGGCTCCTGACCCCCCGCAGGACGGAAGGGGGATACCGCCTCTACACCGAGGAGGACGTGGAACGCCTCGAGACGATCCTGCGACTCCAGCGGGACGAATTCCTGCCGCTCCGCGTCATCCGCCAGGAGCTCGACGCCCCCGGAGTGGTGAAGCGTGAGCGGCGGCGGGGGGCTGACTCCGGTCTGCGCGCGGACGAGCCCGAGCTCGACCTGGGCACCCTCTGCGAGCGGGCGAGCGCCGATGCGGGGTTTGTGCGCGAGCTCGAGGATTACGGGCTCCTCGAACCGCGGATCGAGGATGGAGAGAACCGGTATCCGGAACGGGACGTGGAAGTTGTGATCGTCTGCCGGAACCTGTCCCGCTTCGGCGTCGCTCCGAGGAACTTGAAGAAGTTCCGCACGAACGCCGACGGCGAGGCGGCACTGCTCCGACAGGTCGTCGCCCCGGCTCTCGGCTCGAGCAATCCCGAGCGCCGGCTCGCGGGGCTCGAGGATCTCGAGGCGCTCGCCGCACTCGCGCAGGAGCTCTCGCAGGCGCTGTTCTGGCGCGCGCTCCGCTCGCACGTCGCATAGGCTCCGGACGCGGTGGAACCGGACCTTGCCTCGAAGATTCGGGACATCCCGGACTTCCCGAAACCCGGGATTGTCTTCAAGGACATCATGCCGCTCCTCGCGGACGCCGAGTCGCTCCGCGCCACCGTGGAGCAGCTCGCGGCGTTCGCCGAGCCGCGGGAGCCCGATCTGATCATGGGCGCCGAGGCACGCGGCTTCATCCTCGGCGGGGCCCTTGCCTGCAGGCTGGGATGCGGCTTCGTGGCGGCTCGCAAACCGGGGAAGCTTCCCTGGCGGACGGTGAGTGCGAAATACGAGCTGGAGTACGGGTTCGACGCGCTTGAGCTGCACGCGGACGCAATCTCGCAGGGAGCCCGCGTTCTGATCCACGACGACCTGCTGGCAACCGGCGGAACGGCAAAGGCGAAGGTCGATCTGGTGGAGCAGCTCGGAGGGAAGGTCGTCGGCCTTGCATTCGTCATCGAGCTTGCGTTCCTGAACGGGCGGGACCGGCTCGAGGGCTATGACGTCTTCTCCCTGATCCAGTACCAATAGGCGCCTGGCCCCGGGCTTTGGCTCACCGTCCGGCCCGCCGATACAGAATTCACGAGCCATGTATGACGGTCTGACCGGGCACTACACGTTTTCCTGCCCCACCGTGGGACACGTTCAGGTGCGCCTGTCTGCCTTTCGCTCCCTGAAGCGTCTCCCCGGCGCTTCACATCCGGCCGTCTACCGGATCGTCTTCGCGTGCAGCTGCGGGGGTGAGCACGAAGGGCTCGTCACCCACGACGACCTGGACTGGGCGCCGCTCGGCGCGTCTGGGGCGGAGTTCTTCAACCTGATGACGGCTCGGGTCGAATCCGCAACCGGTGACCTCCTTGACCTGGCCGCACGGCGGATCGGGTCGGGGGACTGGCCCTGGAGCTTCTTCTGCTACCCCGAGAACCGACCGCAGCCCGTCTTCCCGTCTGCCTTTCTCCTCCTCTCGCCCGCTGCCGAAGAGCTCGGCCTCGCAGTCCGCTGCCCGGTCTGCGAGTGCACGACCGTCAACCTGGTCAGCCGCCCGCACGTGGATCTCCCGTTCTACAACGACCGCCACGTTCAGGTAGTCGAGCACGTCTTCGAGCGAGATCGCGAGGATTGCGTCACCGCCTTTCGGCAAGAGCTCGATTCAGGCGCGTTCGATGTGCGGCGTCGTGATCTGGCTGCTTAGGAGGGGTTGGCAGGCGCAGTAGAGTGTCGTCGACTTCCACCGATCCCTCCTCGAAGGCGTTATAGACCGGGACCGGGAGGGAACATCATGCTCACCAATCAATCGAGCGGGGTGACACGAATGGGTTTGCTGAACAGGGAGCGGCACGTGGACGAAGATCGCGTCGTCGGGGATGACGAGGTCGTCGACCGGTCGGCGGATCGCCGTCGGTATGCACGCAGCGTCGTTCGGGCGCTCTTCACGCTCGCCGGCGTGGCCGTGGCCGGGCTCCTCATCTGGATCGCGTCGAACTTCGATCTCGGTCAGACGAGCGACTTCTGGGCAATCATGGGCCTTCTGGCCGGCGCAGGGCTGGCGCTTGGGCTCTCTCAGCTGCTCGGCGGTTGGACGAAGTGGGGGGTACCGCGGGTCTCCTCCGCAGTCCTCCTGCTCGCATGGCTGCCTACACTCCTCGCGGCCGGCTGGATCCTCCTGGCCACCCAACCGACCGGAGGGTGGCAGCAGAGTCGGTTCGAGAGCTGGAGCGACACAATCGGCCTTCTCGGGTTCGCTCGCGACTTGGGTCTCTTTTCCGCCGCGATCGCGCTCGCCTTCGGCGTCGTGACCGCGTTCATCTTCGACACGACCGGCCCTCGTGAGCGGCACGTCGAGCGAACGCGGACCCTCGCGGACGAGGACGTACACGACTACCGGAGCGAATACGGCGCCACGACCCCTGTCCCGACGGACCGCCCGACGACAACGGTCGATGACCGTCAGGCGGTGCCCACCGGTGCTCGCGACGACTCGGTCGTGACGACCGGGACGCGCGACGATCCGGTGGTTCGGCGAGACACTCCGTAGGCACAATCCAATCCAGCGAGACGCGAAGAGGCGCCGGGCGGCGCCTCTTCGCGTTCCCGGTCACTCTCGCCAGGGATCTGCAAACGTCCGCGGAGCGTCGATTACTCGAGCATGGACGCCGCACACCGCAGCGGTACCGCCGCCGGCCTCTCCCGGCTGGCTGAACACTGCGACTCGCTCGGCCGTCTGCTTACGGGGGAGACGGAAAGCCCGCGCCTGCGTCTCGAGGCCGAGCTTGGCTGCGAGCTCGCCCATCGACTCGTGGGAGCGCTTCTCCAGCGCGCCCCGCGGCTCGCGCTCCCGCTTTAGGTCGACCCTCGGCGGTTAGCCGCGAAACTCGTGCCCGCCGAAGAGCCGCACGTAGAAGAAGATCAGGCCCGCGGCGATCAGGGCGAAGAGAAATGCCGTCCCGTTCCCTACGCCAACGCCCAGCAGGCCGAGCCAGATGAAGAGCCCGAGTCCGAACGCCCAGACAAACGAGACGAAGCCTTGGCTGAACGAGGGAGGACGGAGCATCGGCGGCCGGAACTCTACCTGCGCCGGACCAAAAAAATTCGCCGAGCCGGTTGCGCTTTCGTCCGGATCACCAACCGACTTTCCGCTTGCGCGTACGGTCGCCCGGCGATCCTTCGACCTACTTGCGCTCCGTGCTCGGCGCAATTGGGACTCTAGGACAGGGGCCTCAGACAGTCAAGGGACATGTCCATCGTAATGTATGCAATTTGCGGAGAGATCATTTATCCACAGTTTCCACAGGCCGGCGCGGCGCCTGTGCATAGACCTGTGGAAGGGTGGAGCTACGGCGCTGTCAGGCTACCGTCGGTGTAGACGCCCGACGCGTTCCAGAGCAGGTAGCCGGCCGACTGCGCCCGGCGGGCTGAGTCGATCTGAGCCTGGACCTGGGCCAGCGTGTACGTGTGCTGGAGGGAGAAGTCCTGGAGCCAGGGAACGACCTTCGCCGGTCGGCCGCGCAGCTTCTCGCGGAAGTCCCGGAGCGAGAACGCGACCGTCCGGCCGGGATCCCCGTCCGGATTGGCGATGTTGTACTCGCCCGGGCTGTAGTGAGAGGGATAGACCATCGGGTAGATCGCATCGAGGTACCGGCCGAGCTTCCGGGGCCGCTGTCCGATGCCAAGGTCGCGGGTCGCCGCGAGTCCGAATAACGCCGCAGAGACGCGCACGCCGAGGGGGTGCAATCGGGAGCGGGCGTACTTCACGAAGCGAACCATCGTCTCTGCCTTCAGCTCCTTTACTTGGTGGTTGAACACCATCGCCGACAAGTCGCCGTCGCTCGGGAATCGAACGTAGTCGAACATGATCTCGTCGAAGCCGGCCCGCGCCGCCGCCGCCGCGATATCCACGTTGTACTTCCACACCCGCTCCTCGTATGGATTCGTCCAACCGAGTCCGGCGGAAGTCGTCCAGATGCCGCCGTCGGTGCGCCGGATCGCCAAGGCGGGCCGCTTCATCGAGAGCACAGGATCCTCGAAAACGACGACGCGGCCGATCAGGTAAAGCCCGTGGTCCCGGGCGAGCTTGACCGCCCCGCCGGGCTTGTAGTAGTTCTTGGCGGCCCCGACCGTCGTCGCCAGCTTCGCGTGGGGCGAACGGAACGCAACCTCACCGTTTTCATCCTTGACATCGAGTTCGAGGGTGTTCAGGCCCTGATCGGCCATGCTCGCGTACTCCTCGAGCTTGCCGTCGAGGCTCGCAAGCGCCATGGTCACGTGGACGCCCCGAATCTCGTCGGGCAGCGGTCTCAGCGGCTTTTCCTCCGGCTTTGAGGCGGTGGTCGTACCACTGGTGCCAGCGCCTTCGTCTCCCGCTTCCGAGTGGTTGGAGGGGAGGAAACGGGCGCCGAGAGTGACGACCGTAGCCGCGAGGGCCACGACCGCAAAGGCTGTCACACGGCGACGACGGTGGCGCCGTCGAGCGTTTTCGCGCCGCAACCGGAACCGCTCGCTTGGGTCGATCGGCTGCCGCATCGCTCGTTCAGGCTACGTCCTCATGCGGATTCTGTCCACAGGGCCATGTGCAAAACCACACCGGCGTCGGCGGGGTAGAAGAGGCATTGGCCTAGGGCTCTACTTCAGCTTGACATAACACCGGTTATCGTGCGTCGGGGCAAAACGCGCCCAGTCAGTCGCGATCGACTCAGGCTGCCGGCGATGCTGGATGATCCGCGAGCCAAGCGAGCGCAAGGAGGCTGACGTGGTTTGGCGTTGTCGTGGCCGTGAAGTGCGTATTGAGCTCGCTCGGCTGACGCGTCGCACGTTGGCGAGTTCCGGCTCTCGAGTCTGCGAATAAACCAGGGCCGCACCGACGCCCTGCGGCAGGGCACGATGCGGCCCTGGAAACCTTCCCCCAACCCCGCCTTCGACCTTAGTGCCGGCAGTCCTCGGGCGCAAGCGTCACGGGGTTTCTATTCGTTTCTCGATGGGGATAGTGTGGAGTCTCGCAGGGCGCGCCCTTTTGCGGCGAGCGGCGCGCCCTGCTTGACGTTAAAACCTCACAGGGGCACGTCCGTCTTCTACGACCACGTCCAAGCCGAACCGATCGGCCTCGACCCGCAGATCCCCCGCCGTCACCGGCTCGGGCTACCGAGTAGAAGTGTGTGGTTGGGGAAGCCCGAAAGCAACCCCGGTCACTGCGGCACGACCGGGATGCGCTTCCTCCACGGGACAGGGAGGCACGGGCTCCCCCGTCCCATATCGTAGCGCCTCTCGAGCCGATCCATGACACCCGCACCGGGGAGGCGTGAAACGAGCCCGAAACTCGGTAAATGCCTACACACTGCAAGACGCCTGGAGGGCGGGCGGCCCAAAAGAGATGGGAACCGCCCGAGCCCTCCTGACCCTTTCCCCGACCTTTCCCCCTAATCCGTTAGATCCCGGTCGACGCGGAA
>DATLQD010000150.1:0-3802 GCA_035535315.1 Gaiellaceae bacterium | reverse complement strand
GAGACGTTTCCTGGGCCGTGAGTATCATCAGACGAGGGCGACTTGATGCAGGAGATGGTCATCTACGGGGTGAGCTTCGACATGGTCGGCAAGCAGCCGATCGTCCTTTTGAAGACCCAGGACGGGAACAAGTTCCTGCCGATCTGGATCGGACACCCCGAGGCCGCGGCGATTCTGATGAAGCTGCAGGGCGCGAACACGCCGCGGCCGATGACGCACGACCTCCTCACCGAGGTGCTGGAGCAGTTGGACGCTCGCATCGTCCGGATCGCCGTCACCGAGCTTCGGGAGAACACCTTCTACGCCCTCATCACCGTGGCGGTCAACGGCTCGGAGATCGAGATCGACTCGAGGCCGAGCGATGCGATCGCGCTCGCCGTCCGCTCCGGAGCTCCGATCTTTGCGGCCGAGGCCGTGATCGAGGAGAGCGCCATCGAGTTCGAGCACGAGGACGTGAACGAGGAGGAAGTCGTCGAGGAGTTCAAGAAGTTCCTCGACGAGGTGAAGCCCGAAGACTTCTCGACCGAGAGCTAGGGAGCTAGCCTGCGGCTTCGGCGGGCTCGTCCTGGCTTCGCGCCACTTCGCGCTTTGTCAGATCGAGGAGCTCGGTGTAGACCTCTTTCAGGCCATCCGCCGAAAGCGGACCGGTGTTCGCTCTCGTGAGGTAGCTGACCATCCACTCCTCCCGGGAGGGATCGAGGAAGTCGTATCCGCGGGAGGCTTTGTACTCCTTCAGGCGCGCGACGAGTTTCAGGCGCTTGTTGATCGCCTCGACGATGGCGCGGTCGTTATCCGAGATCTGCTCTCGGATCTGGCGCACCACCGGGTCCTTGCTCGCCTCGTCCATGGGCGGCGAAGGATAGTCACCGCACGGCGCTAGGGGAAGACGCGAACGGTGGCGCCGTACGTCCAGCGATTGAAGAGAGCGTACGCGGCCCAGATCGGAATCCGGACGCAGCCGTGACTTGCGGGAAAGGGCGGCACCGAGTGGTAGCCGTGAATCGCGAAGGCGCCGCGGAAGAAGATGGAGTAGTACATGGCCAGGGCGTTGTAGCCGCGCACCTTGCTGTAGACGTGCCACGCTCCGACCGGCGTGTTGCCCGTTGCGCCCGTCGAGACGTGGAGCACGTTCACCACCCTGCCGTCTCGTACCTCGAACAGGATCTGCCGGGTCTTGTCCACCTCGATGTGATCACCACGCCTGACCCGAGCGGCAGGCGCGCCGACCCGGCTGAGCAGCCGCCAGAGCGCCGGTGTCACACGCCCGGTGCGGCGCAGCCGGTAGACCTTCTGGAAGGCCCAGACCGCCTCGACGGTGTCGTAGCCGTAGACCGAGTCGACGCGCGGGATCGCGTAGTGACGATCGCGCAGCATGCGCTCGAGGAGCCGCACGCTCCCGCCGCTCGATCCGCGAGCGAGATAGGGCAGGGCGATCCGGCGCCGCCTCGTGGCGCTCTTCGCCGCATAGCCGGCTGCCGGAGCCAGCGTCAGCTTCACGGTGAGCAGTTCGGGCTTGGTGGCCGGGAGAACGACCCGGAAGCGACCGGCGGGGCCGACACGGACCCAGCTCGTCCCGGCGCCGATCGTCCGCCGGAGGGTTCCGGCACGGGCCGGCTGAAGGCGTCCGGCGAGTACGAGGCTGCCACCGAGCGTGGCCGTCCCGTCGAAGTGCGCGGTTAACGACGGGAGAACCGCAAGTCCGACCGGGCTCGACTCGACGATCGTGCCCGCCGCATCCACCTCGGCCCGCGTCACGTAGTTGCCCGGCTTCCGGATCGTTCCGACGATGTCGTAGGTCCCGTCAGCTCGCGTCGCGCCCTTTCCAACCAGGTAGGCATTGTCTCCCTCGATCAGATAGGCGCGGACCGGGGTTGCACCCACGGCAGGACTGACCGCGCCGGTGAAGTGGACGGTCTTCTCGAACGGGATTGTCGTCCGGCTGACCGCGACACTGATGGGCTCCCCGGCCGCGGCGGCGACTGCCGGAGAGGCGAAGGCGAGGAGAAAGACCCCGAACACGACCGCGCGCCGCACTGCACGGAGTCTGACGTATCGGACGGCTGGAAGCTAGGAGGGTTCTAAAAGGTCGCGATTGCGATCGCGATGCCGGCGCCGTTGAAGGCGGCGTGCGAGATGAAACCGGGCCAGACGCTGTCCGAGCGGTAGCGAACCCAGGCCAGGCCGGCCCCGAAGAAGACGAGCGGGGGGAGAGCCCCGAGGATGCCGTGGGCCAGCCCGAAGAGAATTGCCGTCCCTCCAATCGCGACCGCGGGGCCGAGAAACCGAAGGACACGGACCCCGAGGCCACGGAAGAAGAGCTCCTCGGCGAACGGACCGACCAGGATGACGACGAGCGCATTCGCGACGAATGCACCCGCCCGGTCGGGCTGCCACCCACCGGGCGCAAGGCCCTGCTCCTTACCTCCGTGCAGAAACGGCTCCGAGATCGCAGCCACGATCAGGGAGCTGAAAGCGACGCCGAGGGCGATCCAGACCCAGCGGCTGTTGAACCGCTTGAGGCCAAGCGCCTCCCTGACGTTCATCGGATACGACTTGACGATGGCAAACGTGAGCACGACCACGATCGCGTAGACGATGGTGCCGCCGACAGCGAGCTCCCAACTGAAGAGCGGGTCCGGGTCGCGGACGGCGTCGTCGTCGCTCGTGGCCGAGAACGCGAGCGCGATCTGCAGGGCGACGAGGACGAGCCACGCCGCCAGAGGACCCATCTGCCTCGTTGATCTAGAGGCTTCCGAGGGCCTGCTCGAAGTCGGCGACGATGTCGTCTCCATCTTCACAGCCTACGGACACGCGCAGAAGGCCCTCGGACACTCCAGCCGCCGAGAGTTGGGCTGGGCTGAACTGCCGGTGGCTGGTGGAGGCCGGGTGCGAGACCAGGGTGTCGACGCCGCCGAGACTCGTGGCGCGGGCGCAGAGCTCCAGCGCATCCATGACCCGCTCGCTGGCCTCGCGCCCGCCAACGTCGAAGGCCAGCATCCCGCCCGAGCCGTGGAGTTGTCTCACGGCCAACTCGTAGTGCTCGTAGCTCGGGAGACCGACGTAGTGGACACCTTCGACCTTCCCGTGGCTCTCGAGGAAGCGTGCAAGAGCGAGGGCGTTGCTCGACGCACGCTCCATCCGAAGCGCGAGCGTCTTCAGCCCTCGGCGAAGGAGAAAGGCGGGGAACGGGTCGAGGACCGAACCGAAGTCGATGAGGTGGTTGCGGGCGCGGGTGACCACCTCGGCGCTTCCGGCGAGCACGCCTGCAGTCACATCGTGGTGGCCGTTCAGGTACTTGGTCGCAGACTCGCAGACGATGTCGGCGCCGAGCTCGAGCGGACGGCAGAGCGCTGGCGATGCAAGAGTGTTGTCAACTATGAGAACGCCGTCGCCCTTCCGCTCGGCGAGGGCCCGTAGGTCGGCGACCGGGACGGCAGGGTTGGCGATCGTCTCGACGTAGAGGACTCGCGCCGTGCGCTCCCACGCGGGTAGATCTCTCACGTCGAGGTACACGACTTCGATGCCGAGGCGGGGCAGGTGTTTCTCGATGAACGAGTACGTGTTGCCGTAGAGCTGACGTGCGCAGAGGAGCGTGTCGCCGGCTTCGAGAGTCGTCAGAAGCGCCGCCGAGATCGCAGCCATGCCCGACGAGAAGGCCTGTGCCGCCTCCGCTCCCTCGAGCGAGGCGAGGACCGCGTTCAGCTCCTCGACGGTTGGATTGCGAAGGCGGGCGTAGAGAAACCCGTACTCCTCCTCGCTCATGACGCGGCCGAACTCCGCGGCCGTCCCGAAGGCGAACGTG
>DATLQD010000149.1:0-7795 GCA_035535315.1 Gaiellaceae bacterium | reverse complement strand
ACGAAGTTCGGCGAGGCGATCATGTCGTGGTTGAGGTTCGCCAGGATCTTCGCGAACTCCGCGTCAGAGAGGCTGTCAACGTAGAACTGGGAGCCGAGTAGGTTTAGCTCTTCGGCGCCCCACCACGCGAAGCGGATCTTGTTCCTCGGCTTGATCTGCTTCTTACTGATTTGGATCGCAGCCTCCAGGTTGTAGGAGGATCCAGACCCGTTGTCGTTGATGCCCGGGCCCGGTACCACCGAGTCGAGGTGTGAGCCCTGGACGACAACCCGATTCGGATCCCCGCCGGGCGTGTCGGCCAAGACGTTGGCTGTCTGGCGAATCTCCGAGATCGTCGTGGTCTTGATATGCACGGTCACGACGCCCGAGGCGAGCAGGGTGTGCAACTCCTCCCCGATCGCGAACGACGTGCCGATGACCGGGATCGTGAAGTCGGGGCTGCCGAGTGTCCCGATGATGGCATCAGTGCGTCCGGGCTGGCCCTCGTTGAAGATGACCACCGCGCTCGCGCCGGCAGTCTGGGCGTTCAGCGCCTTGTCGTGGAACGTGCACGTCCCACGCTGGATAAGTGCCACGTTGCCCGGGGTGAAGCCCGCGAAGTCAGCCGCCTCGCAACCCGCGTTCGACGAGCTCGGTGTCGGTCCGGGCGGGAATTGATTGTCGTTCACCTCTTGAAGGTTGGCGGTGACGTCGCCGCTGCCCGAATAGGTCATGGTGCCGAATTCGGTAGTCGGGACATACGTGCGCGGCGTCGGTGCCGTTCGCTCGAAGACGGGTGTGGCAAGCTCCTGGAAGAACGGGAAGTCGAACGTCTGGATCTGTGGGGTGTACCCGGCGGCTCGAAGCTGGCCGACCACGTAGTTCACAGACGCGTCGTAGCCCGCCGTGCCAGAGGCCCGTGTACCCCCGTTCGCGGTCGCGATGTTCTGGAACGCTTGCTCATGAGCCCTCATGTTCTGCACCGTGATTGCGGTGCGCAGCTTGGCCGCCTGGCCAGGCGGAGCCGCCGTCGTCGTCGCCGGCACGAGCGTCAGGCAAGCCGCTACCACCCCGGCCAGAACAAACCGAATCCTTCTTGGCATGATCGTCCTCCCCTCGACTGGGGCGCCCGCCCGGCACGCGCCGCTCCCGTCCCGTAACGCTCGCCCGAAGTTGGACGATTCTAACCCCGATGTGCGCGCGGCTTCGCACCCCGCATGGTTGCTAGGCCCTAGAAGAAAATCAGGCGCCGGGGGGTTGACGCTAGGGAGGCGCGCCCACTCGCCGCAGAGGTACCGCGCCCTGCCAAATTCAACACTTTCCCCCAGCGAGCATCGAACAGAACCCTCGCCATCATGGGTGGTATGCCACCCTCTCACGGCGGTGACACCGCTTCGAACCCGGTCGGGGGTATCCACAGGCTGATCGCCGCCCGGTAGCGATCCGGGCCGCCCCGGTATCGTCGGTGCATGGACGATGTCCAGGCGTTCGTCGACGCGTGCCAGGCCTTCTTCAGCCATCTCGCGGCCGTGTCGTGGACGGCGCTCATCCTCGCGGTCGCGTTGCATCTCCTGAAGCTCGTCTTCCGGGTGCGCGCGTGGCAGAACATCCTGCGCGCGTCCTATCCCGACACGCGCATCCGGTATCGCGACGTCTTCGGCGCCTACCTCGCCGGGGTCGGCGTGAACTCCATCACGCCCGCTCGTGGCGGCGATCTCGTGAAGCTCTATCTCTTGAAGCACCGCATCCGGGGATCGACCTATCCAACGCTCGGAGCCAGCCTGCTCGTCGAGACGCTCTTCGATGCGGTCGTGGCGGGGAGCCTCCTCATCTGGGCGATCCACCAGGGCGTGCTCCCAGGTGTCCCGGACCTGCCCCGCCTTCCCGCCTTCGACTGGAGGTTCGCGATCGAGCATCCAACGGCGGCAGCGTTCATCGGCTGTGTCCTGCTCGCAGGCGCGGTCCTCCTGGCCGGCTGGGCGTCCACCCACGTCGAGGCTCTGCGGGAGAAGGTCGCCCTCGGGTTCGTGGCGCTCAAGGACCGCGATGCCTTCCTCCGCGGCGTCGTCTCCTGGCAGGCGGCGAGCTGGGTAGCGAGGTTCGCAGCGGTGTACTTCTTCCTGCGCGCGTTCCACATCGAGGCAACCCTTGGGACAGCGCTCACGGTGCTGGTCGTCCAGAGCCTCTCGACGCTCCTACCGTTCACTCCGGGCGGAGCTGGTGCCCAACAAGCCGTTCTCGTCTTCGCCCTCGCCGGCAGCGGGAGCACGAGCGCGCTGCTCTCCTTCAGCGTCGGCATGCAGGTCGCCACCGTCCTCGCGAACGTCGTCGTGGGCTTCGGTGCGATTGCGCTGATGCTCGGGACGCTTCGCTGGCGTTCACGGGTCCAAGCGGACAACGAGGCGGCTAGGGCCGAGGCAGCGGCCGCCCCGGAGCCAGCCGGTGCGCGATCTCCCCCAACTCCTCCAGGGTGAACGGTTTCGACAGCATGCCATCGGCCAGGGATTCGTCTTCCCGGGCCAGGCGCACGCTGCCGCTGAAGAAGGCGATGGCCAGGTTGGGGTGCGTCTCCCGCAGGCGCTGGGCTACGTCGAGCCCGTTGTCCGCTCCGAGGTGGATGTCGAGCAGGATCAGAGAAACCGGCTCCCGCGCAAGAGCCTGGTCGATCTCCGCGGCGTCAGTCGCCTCGATGACCCGGTAGCCCTCGAAGCCCAGGTTGACGCTGCAGAGCATCCTGAGCGCAGGATCGTCGTCCGCGACAAGTATGGTCGCCTGGCCCCCCCGGTCCATGCAGTCGAGTCTAGATGGATGACCGGTAATTGGCGTCGCAATTGTGGATCATCCAGCTAACGACGGTATGATCGCGGGCTCATGGAAAGGACGCTCAGGAGCACCGAGCGACGGGACTACGCAACGGCGGTCGCCGATCTCTGGGAAAGCCTGGCAGACGCCCTCTTGCACCTCGAACGACTCGCGGAGGCGGGGCCAGACCTCGTCGGCGAGGATGCATTCGACGAACTGCCGCCACTCCAGTACACCCTGCATACGGCGTCTGAGCTCGCGCTAGGGATCGATCCGCCCCGTGGGGCCGAGGCGATCCACGAAGAGCTCGTCGACTCGCTCGCGCAAGCGCGAGACGCGACCGCGCAGGTCGCCGCGGGCCTCTCGGACGGCGACGACGAGCTCGTCGAGCGCTCCCTCCCCGAATGGCGAGGAGCGCTTTTCAGGATCCGCCTCGCGCGCCTGCGCGCGCTCGAGCGTCTCTCCGTTCCGATCCGCTCTGAGGCGCCGGCCGCCTTTTCGGATCACGCAGACGGATCCCCTGCCGCAGCGATCGCCGCGACCACCCTCGTCGTCGTGGGCGCGCTCCTCTTCACGTCCGGCGCCGTGCTCGCTGCCTGGCCGGTCTGGGCGGCCGGCCTTGCGCTGTTCGCGAGCGGCTTCGTCCTCTTTCGGCCCTAGTTAGCCGCCGAGAGCGTTGTCGAGCCGGGCGAGGGTCTCTTCGCGACCGAGCAATTCGATCGACTCGAAAAGGCCAGGTGAGATCTTCGACCCCGTGACGGCGACTCGGACGGGCTGAAAGGCCTCGCGGGGCTTTAGGCCGAGGCGCTCCGCCAGGCCGCGGAGCTCCGACTCGATCGACTCCCGGTTCCAGGGCTCGAGGGTCGCGAGGGCCCTCCGCGCAGCCTCGAGCGTTGGCTCGGCACCCTCAAGGAGCTGACGAGGTGGCTCGACCCGGCGGAAAAGGAAGCCCGCGAACTCCGGGAACTGGCCCAGGGTCGCAATCTTCTCCTGGACGAGCGGCGCGGCCGCTCGGATCGTCGCCTCGTCTCCCTCGAAGCTGATCTCCCGCAGGTAGGCCACCAGCACGTCGGCGTACTCGTCCGGGGGCAGCGCACGTAGGTAGACACCGTTCAGGTGCTCGAGCTTGGGGTAGTCGAAGATCGCCGGGCTGGACCCCACCCGCTCGAGCGTGAAGCGCTCCACGAGCTCCTCCATGGACATGATCTCCGTGTGGTCGTCGTAGCTCCAGCCGAGGAGTGCGAGGTAGTTGACCAGGGCCGGCGAAACGTAGCCCGAGGCCCGGAACTCGGCCACGGACACGGCTCCATGTCGCTTCGAGAGCTTCTGCCCATCCGGCCCGAAGATCATGGCGAGGTGGGCGTAGATTGGGACGGGGGCGCCGAGCGCCTCGAGCACGCGGATCTGCTTCGGCGTATTCGAGATGTGGTCGTCGCCCCGGATCACGTGCGTGATCCCGTCGAGCCAGTCCTCGAGCGGCGACGCGAAGTTGTACGTGGGGCGCCCGTCGGCGCGGACGAGCACGAGATCCTCGAGCTTCTCGTTCGGGAACTCGATGCGGCCGCGGATCGCATCGTCCCAGGCGGTTACGCCCTCGTCGGGCATCCTGATCCGGATTGCGCCCTCCTCCTCGTATGCCGCGCCCTCCTCGAGGAGGCGGGTCGCCTCCTGCTTGCACCGCTCCAGGCGGTCGAGCTGGAACGTCGGCTCCCCGTCCCAACCGAGCCCGAGCCACCTGAGCGACTCGAGAATGTGCTCGGTCGCATCGGCGACTTCCCGACCGGTGTCCGTGTTCTCGATCCGAAGCAGGAACTCCCCGCCCTCGTGTCGGGCGAACAGCCAGTTGAAGAGCGCGGTGTGGACTCCCCCGATGTGGAGAAAGCCGGTCGGGCTCGGAGCGAAGCGGACTCTTACGGACATACAGCTGTCTAGGCTAGCCGCATGCTCCTCGGGGCTCACGTCTCCACGTCGGGCGGGATTCATACCGCGGTCGACCGGATCGAGAGCTTCGGCGGCGACGCCATGCAGATCTTCACCCAGAGCCCGCGCGCCTGGCGGCCGACGAACCACGATCCTGCGAACTTCAAGCGCTTCAAGGAGCGCCGCGCCGAAGCGGACGTGGGCGCCGTGCTCTGTCATGCGCTCTACCTCGTGAATCTCGCGAGCCCGAAGCCCGACGTCCACGAAAAGTCTGTGGCGTCCCTCCTGAACACGATCGATGTCGCCTGCGCGATCGATGCCGACGGCGTTGTCTTCCACGTGGGCTCGCACCTCGGAGCCGGCTTCGAGGCCGGCCTCGAGCTGGTCGTGCCTGCGCTCCGACAGGCGCTCGAGCGCTGCTCGGAGACCACCTGGCTTCTGATCGAGAACTCCGCGGGCGCGGGCGGCACGATCGGGCGATCGATCGACGAGCTCTGCCTTCTCGTCGACGCCCTCGACAGCCATCCGCGGGTCGGCGTCTGCCTCGACACTTGCCACCTCTGGGTCTCGGGGGTGGACGTGACCGACCGGGCGGCTCTCGACTCGACGCTGGCGGTGCTCGACGCGCGGGTCGGGTTCGACCGCCTGCGCGCGCTGCACGTGAACGACACGAAAGAGCCTCTCAACTCCAACCGGGACCGCCACGCGAACCTCGGCGAGGGCGTCCTGACGGAGAAGTTCGCGGTCTTCCTCGGCCACCCGCTCTTGCAGGGGCTCCCGGCTGTGCTCGAGACTCCCGGGAAGGACGGGCACGGTCCGGATGCCGACGATGTGAGCGCGCTCAAGGCACTCCACGCACGGGCGCTCGAGGAAGCTGAGCCTGGGCTCAGTCGGCCGGGATCCGGGCGATGACCCGGAAGGAGGGCGCACCCTCCGGAAGCTCCCAGAACTCCGGATTCACGCACCCGAGGTCGCCGGCCCGGCTCTCGTAGCAGTCGGTCACCTCGGCCCTGCACATCGGGAGGGGTTGTCGGACTGCCTTCACGGCCCCGAAGCCCCCCGGCCGAGCCTCCGCCTCACGGAGGACATCGACGTCGATCTCGACCTCGTAGACCTTCTGCATGCACCCGATGTACCGGTGTCCCCACTCCTCGTACGCATAGACGAAGGGGCAGGCGCCCTCGATGCAAGCGGCCGGGTACACGACTTTGTCGCAGTGGACCTCGCAGCGTCGGCACTCGGTCTCCTCCTGCGGCCGGAGCGGCAGCAAGGCGCCCTCGGCGAGTCGTCTTTGCATACCCGGATTGTTGGCAAAGGACGCGCCTCCCCGCAAGTCTTGACATGAGCCCTCGGGCGGTGTAGGAGCCGCTCCTAAAGCTCGCCGATCAGCCGCCGCACGATGTTCAGAACGTCCATCTGCGTGAAGGCTTGGAAGTCGGGCTCGGGGCCATCGGCGGGGTCCGCTCGGAACCAGACGGCCTGCACCGTCCGCATCCCGAAGCCGGCCGCCCCGGCGATGTCGGCCTCGAGACTGTCGCCGACGAAGAGCGCGTTGCCGGGCTCGACGCCGAGCCGGTCGAGGGCGGTCCGGAAGATGAGGGGATCAGGCTTCCTGCGTCCGACCTCCGAGGAGAAGACGGCGACGTCGAGGCGCTCGGCGAGCCCCATCCGGACGAGGTCCCGATGGAGCAGCTCGGGCGGGTCGAAGGCGTTCGAGACGAGTCCGAGCTTCAGCCCTCTGCCCCGGAGGCTCTCGAGGAGCGCGTGCGTCGAGTCGCCCATCGCCCGCGCCGGTGACCAGGCTTCATGCTCCGCCTCGAGGAAGCGTCCGAGCTCCTCGTCCGTGAGCTCGATGTCGAAGCCTGCGAGGAGCTCGCGGATCAGGCCCGGATACTCGATCTCCTCGACGGCGCCGGGAACGAAGAGGAGCGGCAGGTAGCCCTCGCGGAAACGGGCTGCGGCATCCTCGTGGTCCGGCAGGTCGTCACGGCCCGTCGCCCGGAGCCCCGCCTCCCAGCCGGCCTCGAGCAGCTCCTCGTCGTAGACGAAGTGGAAGAGCGTGTCCCCCCAGTCGAAAAGCACCGCGTCGAGATCCATGGGGCCAACTGTAGGCTCAGCGGTCGGTGACACGGCGCATCCTCTTCGGCTTGCTCGGCCTCGGGCCTGCTGTCGTCGTGCTCGACCTGCTCGGCGCGCCCGACATGCTCCTCTTCCTCCTCGCCGCGGCGGCACTCATCCCGCTCGCGTGGCTGATCGGCGAGGCGACGGAGCACGCCGCGCATCACACCGGCCCGGGCGTCGGCGGCTTCCTGAACGCGACCTTCGGGAATGCGCCGGAGCTCATCATCGCCCTCTTCGCCGTCCACGAAGGGCTGACGGAGGTAGTTCGCGGGTCGCTCACCGGGAGCGTGATCGGGAACCTCCTCCTCGTCCTCGGCTTCTCTCTGCTCTTCGGCGGCAAGGGGGAGCTCGATCGCGAGTCGAGCTTCATCTCCTTCGGCCTGGTCGGGCTTGCAACGCTCCTCTTCCTCATCCCCTCGATCCCGGGTTGGCACGGAGATCCCGAGCGCCATCAGCTCGCCCGGCTCTCCCTTCCGATCTCGATCTTCCTGCTCCTCGTCTATGTCGCCGTCACGTGGTTCACGCTCAGGCGGCACCGCCAACGGCACGTCGTCGACGAGTCGAGCTCCTTCGACGCCTGGTCTCTTCCAGTCGCGTTGCTCGTCCTCGCCGGCGCCACGGTCGTGACCGCCTTTGTCGCGGAGATACTCGTCCACACGCTCGAGACGTTTGCGGAGAAAGCGCATCTGACCGACTTCTTCGTGGCCGCGGTGATCGTCGCGATCGTCGGCAACGCGGCGGAGCACGGCGGCGCCGTGGTCGTGGCCGCACGCGGCAAGATCAAGCTCGCGGCCGAGATCGCGCTCGCCTCGAGCGCGCAGGTGGCGGTGTTCCTGATCCCCGCGGTTGCGCTCATCGCCTGGGCGATCGACCCGCTCGCGCTCTCCTTCCGGCCCGTCGAGATCGGGGTACTCGGAGGCTCGACGCTGTTCGCCGCAGCAGTCCTCTGGGAGGGGCGGTCGAGCCGGCTCCG
>DATLQD010000148.1:0-9485 GCA_035535315.1 Gaiellaceae bacterium | reverse complement strand
CGCTCGATCGCCCTGCTCGCCTCGCGCTACGACGTCCGCGACGCGCCGGCCGTGCTGGTGTTCGCCCGGTGGCGCGGCGCCGTGAACGTCATCATGGGCTACGCCGACCGCGAGACGGTCGCGCAGGCAGCGGAGAACGCTGCACTGTGAGTGAAGCCGCCGAGCTTCCTGTCCTCGGGGCAGAAGGAGAGCGCGAACTGGCAATCCGGTCGGCGCGCATGGACGGGCGCCAGGTAGTCACGCTCCGGATGGTCGAGAACGGTCCCGACTTCATCGTCGACTGCGAGGTTTATCCGGTCTCAGGCCTTCGGGTCGAGCCGTTGCGCCCGGGCCCGTACAAGTTCGCGACCCTGGTCCATGCGAATGCCTTCGTGGACGAAGCCATGCGCGCGCTCACGTACCTCGGCTGCGAGACCGCTTAACTCAGACTCGAGTCCGGTCACGCTTCGCGCGACCATGACGACTCGAGTCTGATCGAACGTCCGGCTCTTTTTCGAGGACGGCCACGTACCGAGGCTCCTCGTCCTCGAGGAACTTCACAACGTGCCAACCGGTTCCTTCGGTCAGGCGCTCGAGGTCGGCGGGCGAGAACATGAGGTAGCGAAACCACGGCGTTGCGAACTCGCGCCATCTGACGCGGTAACGCGGCGCCTTGGTCCTGCCGGCCCGCCTGACGTAGTCCCGGAAGGCCGGATCCGCGTCGCGCTCGGGATCGACGCTGTCCGTAACGATCCTGCCGTCCTCGGCCGTGAGCCCGTGTAGCCGGCGCAGGAGCCGCCGGGCCTCGCGCTCGGCGCCCCCGAGGCCGAAGTTGTTCCGCGCGAAGAGGATCGTGTCGAACACGCCGTGGGACGAATCGAGGTCGACGACGGAAAGGACGATCGCGTTCTCGACGCCTCGGCGCTTCGCCACTTCCACGGCGAGCGGCGAATTGTCGATGGCCAGCACCTCCTGTCCTCGCTCCTGCAGGTGGAGCGCGACCCGGCCAGCACCACAGCCCACATCGAGGACCCGGCCACGCACGTACCGCATCGCCTTCTTCTCGAGCGATGGCCATCGTCGGTACGGAGCGAGGTAGTCGGACGGGTCGCCGCAGTAGATCAGCCCGTCGTCACGCTCCATGATCTCCTGGCCCCCGCGCCCTTCAAGGCAGGCAAGCAGGATCTGCCCGTACGCGTCCTGCTTGGGCGAGAGTCCCGCCGGCCGTCCCTTCGAGCTCACGCCGACCATCTTCCCCGACCCGCGAGCCGGACGAATCGAACAGGCTTAGATCAGGACGCGGCCGAGCTCCTCGAGGGAGGTCATCCCCGAGGCCGCACGGGCGAGGCCGTCGTCCCACAAGGTTTTCATACCGCTCGACATGGCCTCGCGCTCGAGCTCCTCGCGGCTCGCATGGCGCGCGGCGAGGGCGCCGAGCTCCTCGTTCATGACCATGAGCTGGTAGATGCCGATCCGACCCTTGTAGCCGCTCTGGTTGCAACGTGGGCATCCCCGCTTGCGGTAGAGGCTGACGCCGTCGGCCGCCGCGACCTGCTCCGGGGAGAAGCGCGCGTTCAGGAGCTCCTCCCTGGTCGGGATGTACATCTCGCAACAGTGGGTGCAGAGTTTTCGGGCCAGGCGCTGGGCGAGGACCGCCGTTACCGCCGCGCCGGTCAAGAACGGCTCGACGCCCATCTCATTCAGCCGCGTGAGCGCGGCCGGAGCGTCGTTGGTATGGAGCGTGGAAAGTACGAAGTGACCTGTGAGCGCCGCCTCGATGGCCATCTTGGCCGTCTCGACGTCGCGGATCTCACCGACCATCACCACGTCGGGGTCGGAACGAAGGATAGAGCGGAGCGCCGAAGCAAACGTCAGGCCGGCGCGAGGGTTCACCTGCACCTGATTCAGGCCGGCCAGGCGGTACTCGACTGGATCCTCGACCGTGATGATGTTGATCTCGGGGCGGTTGATCTCGGCGAGCGACGCATACAGCGTCGTCGACTTACCGGAGCCGGTGGGCCCCGTGACGAGGAGTGCCCCGGTCGGCTTCAGGACGATCTCCTCGAGCTGCGCCCGCATGTCATCGGAGAGTCCCAGCTCCTCGAGCGTCGGCGGGCGCTTCGACTTGTCGAGGAGACGCATGACGATCCCCTCGCCCTCGACCGTCGGGAGGACCGCGACACGAATGTCGAGCGTGCGCCCGGCCGCCTTGGCCGAGAGCGAGATACGGCCGTCCTGTGGCTTACGACGCTCGGCGATGTCGAGCTTGGCGAGCACCTTCAAGCGCGTGGTGACGGCCATCGCGAGGCGCTTCGGGATCCGCTGCACTTCGTGGAGGACGCCGTCGACGCGGAGCCGGACGACGAGTGCGTCGTCGTGTTGGTCGAAGTGGACATCCGATGCCCCATCCTCGGCGGCCTGGAGGATGATCGAGTTGACGAGCCGGACCAGCGGAGCGTCCGAAACGCCGTCGTCGGCCTCGAGATCGTCTTCGTCGTCCGCCTCCTCGACCTCGAGCTCGTCCTCGACGAGCGCAGCGCGCTCCCAGACCTCTGTTGCACGAACCTTCTTGCGGAGCTCGAGCTCGATGTCCTCGCGCGGCGCGACGCCCACCTCGAGCCGGTAGCGGGTCGCGAGCCGAAGCTCGTCGATCGTCTGCACGTTCGTCGGGTCGGCGATGGCGATCTTCAGGACATTGCCTTCGATCCGGTACGGGATCGCGGCCGCTCGCTCGAGCACATGGGTCGGGATCGACTCGAGCGCCGTCTTGTCGATGCCCTCGACCCCGAGGTCGACGAAAGGAAGGTGGTGTGTCGTCGCGAGCGCGCGGGCGAGCCCGGAAGTGGGAACGATCCCCTCTTCCACGAGCGCCTGCGCGAGCGATCCCGTGCCGGCGCGGGATCGCGCCTGGGAGAGCCGGTCGGACGGAATCAGGCCGGTTGTCTCGAGAAGATCCGCTACGAGCTCGGTGACCGGATTCGGCGCGATGCCCGCGCCACGCAGCGGCTCGCCGGTGAGCTCTGGCGCAGCCTCGCCGGCGTCGGTCTCGGGGTCTACCCCCCGAAGCGAATGAAGATCGTCGAACTCCACCTATGCGACTTATCGGCCTTTCAGGCGGAATCCCTGAATGGAGGGGTTGACTTCCGGCGAGACGACGCGCAGCGCGGTCGAGTTAGAAGAACACGCCGAGGTAGGCGTCCAGGATCTCCTGCCCGAAGAAGAAGGCCACGATCGCTCCGAAGGCCAGGAACGGCCCGAACGGAATCGCCATCGTGCGGGCCTTCGAACCGTGGCGAGCGAACAGGACGATTGCGGGGAGCAAGGCCGCGAGCATGCCGATCATGAGGCCGACCATGACGTAGCGTCCAAGGCCGGCGCCGAGCAGGAGCGCGAGCTTGACGTCGCCCATTCCCATGCCCTTGGGGTAGACGATGAGCGCCACGAAGAGAAAGAGCGCAGCGCCGAGGCTGGCCGCCACCCACTCGAGTGCCTGGTCGGGCGCGAGCGCGATCTGGGCTGCGAGGACGACCACTGTCGCGGGCAGCACGATCAGGTCGGGCAGGATCCTCCGCTCGGTATCGATCGCCGAAAGAGCGACGAGGACAGCGCAGAAAAACGCGCCGACGAAGGCCTCGCGTGAGAGGCCGAAGCGAAGGAAGCACCCCGCCACGAGGATCCCCGTAGCGAGCTCGACTGCCGGATAGCGTGCGCTGATCGGCTCCCGGCAGGAACGGCAACGGCCGCGGAGGACGAGGAACGAGACGAGCGGGACGTTGTCGTACCAGGCCAGCTCGGCGTTGCAGCCCGGGCAAGCCGACTTCGGGTGCACGACGGAGCGCTTCTCGGGCAGGCGCGCGACGACGACGTTCAGGAAGCTCCCCACGGCGAGCGCAGGACTAAAAGCAAGGGCGGCGAGGGCGGCGTTCACCCTCTCTCTATCGGCCGCTACGGCTAGCCGCTGTAGAGCTGCGGCGGGTTCGGCTGCGCGTACACGGCCGGGTTGCCCGGCATTCCAACGGGTACGGATGTGACGACATTCGCGAACGGCTGCGTCCAGACGTTGTTTGCTAGCACGATGCTGGCGCCGACGATGGGACCATCCGAGAAAGAGTTGTTTCCGAAGGAGACGATGTTGTTCGAGTAGAGCGCGCCCTCGAAGCTCGCGTTGTTAGCGAACTCGATCCCGTTCCCCGCTTGGTTCTGGCCTCCGGAGCCGTTCGTCACGATCGAGAGCATCTCCGTGTTCGGGTTCCAGGCGTTGAAGTCGCAGTTCGAGCCCGAGATGCCGGCGCAGAGCTTGCCGTCCATATAGAACGTGCCGCTCAGATAGAGGGTCGCCTGGCCGTTGTACTGATTTGTGGCGCCGTTCGCGATCGTTGCGCTTCCGTCGATGTAGATCGTTCCGCTGACTGTCAGCGTCTTAGTGGTGTTGTTCCAGGAGAGCTCGCCCGTGGTCGGGTCGATATGGGTCACCGGCGCGCCGACGCTGTGTGCCACCGCGGCGGTGCCCTGCTGAGCACGGGTGACGGTCCAGGTGGTTTGGTTGTTACCGGCGGTAACGATCATGTACTCGTTGTCGACCTTGATCGTGAACGTTCCGACAGTCGGGAACCCGGTCGCCGCCGCTACCGAGAGAGTGGTAGCGGAGCTCGTGATCGCGCCTACGAGCGTCGTCGAGTCCGTCGTGGCCGCCGGACCGACGCGGCAGGTATACGACGCGTTCGGCGTCAGGTTAGCGATACCGACGTTGTTGTCCCGCGTCGGGTAGTTCGTGTCAAACACCGGCGGGGTGCCGGTGACGGCGGTGCACGTCTGCGATGGCCCCGGCATGGCATTCGTGTACCAGTTGGGGAAGTCCGCCGTCGGAACTGCAATCGTCGGTGCGATCGGGTTGACCCCGACGTTGTAGGTCGTCGGGTTCGAGCCGGGCACGGCGACTTTCGAGTAAATGTGCCGGGCATCTTGGTTGCCGGTACAGGAACCGGTGCCACCGCTCAAGGCACCCCCGGCGTACCTGCACCACCCGCCCACGAACGCCTCCGTGCGCGTGCTCATGCTCGTGTTGGCCCCGACGCCGGCATTGTTCGAGATGTCGAGGTTCCCGCGAACGATCAGCGTGTTCGGGTTGATGACCGCGTTGTTGCCGATACACAAGTTCCCATTCACGTAGAAGCGGGAGGACCCAGCGACGTTGTTGTTCACCTGCTGGTCGCAGACGTTGCCGGTCCGGGTCGAGAACATGTAGTTCCAGGCGGGGTTGTTTAAGGGCTGGGTAGTCGACGGCACGACGGGCACCTTCGCCGTGAGCGTCCGCGTGACGTCGTTCGTAGCCCCGGTCGGATTCTTGATCTTGCCGGTGGAGGTGACCGACCAGGTTGAGGTCGCCTGGTTCAGTGTGCCAGCCCAGGTGATGGTGCCGGCGTCGTAGGTCCGGGTCGTTGCCGGGAGCAGGTCGCCCTTGAGGGCGTTGTTCTCAGGCTTCGAGAGGACGGCGATCATCTCGTTGATCCCGGCTTCCGCCAAGTCGTATGCGCTCGAGTTGTCCTGGGAGAACTCGGCGCTCCGCGCGTTCGTGTTCGAGTAATAGACCAGCGTCGTCCCGGAGATCGTGAGCACGCCGAGGATGCCGATCGCCATCACGAGTGCGATGCCGTCCTGTCGGCGGAGAAGCCGGGTGAAATTCGTGAGCCGCATGATTAGGAACGAAGGGTGTTCCTCAGGACAATGTCGGTCACGAGGTGCCAACGCTTCCATCCCTCATTCGGGTTGACGTTGACGCTCATGTCCACGTGCAGCTGCCCGAGAGCGCTCGCCGAAGGGGCGGTGTAGGCGAAGAGCGAGGAGTTCGTCGACAGGTAATCCGCGATGATCGTGCCGGCGCGCCGGAGGCGATAGCGGTTCGAGCTGACGAGGATGGTGTCGTACGTGATGTTCGCGATCGAGCCACCCGAGGTCGGGCAGTGTGCGGGGAGCGTCACGACCGCCGACGAGCCCCCGCCGCCGACGGAGACCGCGCTCGCGCAGTGGACTTCGCGGCGGAGGCGGTCGACTGCGGTACGGGCCTGGGTCTGAGCCTGGAAGCGCTTGTTCGTGTCGAGCTCGGCTTTGGCACCGGAGACGAAGAGCGTCGTCAGGGACCCGAGGACTATCCCGAGGATGATCATGACCGAGAGCAGCTCGATCAGGGTGTGGCCGCTCTCCGACCGCGCGAGCCGCAGCAAACGTCGCATGCGCATCACTTCGACGACTTGCTCTCTACCTCCGCGAGTGCGGCTCTCGCGACTGCTGCGCTTTTCGCGCCGATGCCCCAACGGGACTGCATCGACTGGTCGACACGGACGAGGATCCGCAGCGCCTTGGCGCCGTCGTGCCAGCCGAACTTCGCGCCGGTGACGAGCCAGGAGTGCTGGAAGAGCCAGTAGTTCACGAGCGACTTGGTGAGCTCCGCCTGGCCGGCAACGCGCTTCTCGAGCAGGCGGGCCCGGTCGGGGAGGGGCATCTCGTCGGTCGGCTCGGACGGTGCACCCGGAACCTGGAAGTCGGGCTTGCGCGGGTCGGCCGGAGCGGCCGGAGTGACGGGAGCGGCGGGAGCAGCCGGCTCGTTCTTCTTCGGCGGCTTCTTGTTCTCAGCCTTCGGCTTGGCCGGATCCTTCGTTGCCTTGGCTCCGACGAGGGCGAGCCTGGTTCCCTTGTACGGCGAGACGTTCTCGGGGAGACCGCGTTCCTCATAGGCGGGGTTACGCTCGAGCCGGACGACGATCGTCGGCGAGCCGGTGTCGAGCACGCGCGTACCGGGTGCCGGGAGCTGCACGGCGACCAGGTTGGCGGCGTATCCCTTCACGGCGCCCTTGACCCGCCAGGCAAACCCGCCGTCCTCGAGGATGCCTTTCGCGAAGACATGGGCCTGGCCGCGAATATCCGGGACGATCAGAGTCTTCGGGCCGCCCGCGAGCGGAAGCGCGTCGGCTTCGCTCTTCGAGAGCCGATTGTTCGCGGCGGCGAAGGTGATCGTCGAGGTCGCGAGCAGGCAGATGATGACGAGTGCAGCCAGGCGCGGCAGCAGAACAGCAAGGCGTGCCATATCAGGTGAGATCGGCAATCCGAGGCAAGTGCTGTTGCCTCGATCGAGTGAAGGTCGCGCTACTGGGAGTCAACAACGCTGAAGACCGGCGCACTCGAAGCCGGGGCCGCTTTCGGAGTCGGTGCGTCCTGCCAGGTGTACGCCAGCCCGGCGAAGGACTGGAACCACGCCTCGTCCTGTGGGTAGGAGGTGGCTGGCGAGAGCTGCAAATGGAGGTGGGGGCCGGTTGCGTGCCCGGTCTGGCCCACCAGCCCGACCGACGCACCGGCGGCAAGTGCAACGCCCGGCACGAGGTAGGGCTCCAGATACGACAGGTGGCAGTAGACAAAGCTTCGGCCGTCTTCGACGCGTAGTTCCAGCCCGATGCCGCAGCGCCCTGTCGGCGTGGACCACGCGTCGGTGACGATCGCGTTCGCATGCGCGAAGACCGGGGAGCCTTCAGGGGCGGCGATGTCGGCAGCCGGATAATCGTGATGCGTGTGCGCGACCGAGACGACGGTCGGCCCGCCGCCAACGGGGAACACGTAGCCGCCGACGGCCACTACCCCGCCGACACCGGCGCTCGTGGGGCGGGTGAAGGTCATAGCGGACGCCTCGACCTCAGCTTCCTTCCGAAGCTCGTCCAGCCGGGAGATCTCGTAATCGAGGCGCTCTTGGAGCCGCGTGATGGCCACCCCTACGCGGTCGCGCTCAACCGCGAGCTCGGTCACACGGCGCTCCACGGCCTGAAAGTCGTCGTCGCCCAGATTCGGGTTGCCGGCACGCTGCTCGGCGGCGGTGGTCGCCCAGTCGAGCTTCTCGACCTGCTTCTCCTCGACGACGATTGCCTGCCGTGCACGGGCGACGCGCTTGCGCGCCGCAGCGAGGCGCTTCTCGATGTCGTCGATCCGGAAGACGAGCGGCGCTCCGACACCGGGGACGCTGGCCGAGCCGTAGAGAAGCCCGGTCCCGAGCTCCCCGACGAAGCCGCTCCCGTCCCCGCCGAATGCCTGCGCGACCTCGAGCACCTGGTCGACGTACCACTGAGCGTGGTTGTAGGCGAAGATCGCCCGCGAGATGTCGTCGTGCGCGCCGGCGGCCGCGAGGTAGCGGGCAGCGGCGTAGACGGCGTCCTCGGGGTTCCAGGGATTTGCGAGCCCGTCACCGTTCGCGTCGAGACCCCAGCGCTCCCAGGTCGAAGGCATGAACTGCATCCACCCCACGGCTCCGGCCGAGCTCGGACCCATGTTGCGACCGAAATCCGACTCGATCTTGTTGATGGCCCCGAGCACCTGCCAGGGCACCCCGTAGGCCGCACCGGCCTGCTGCCAGAGTGCGAGCAGCTGCTGGTACGAGCGGGCCTCGGGAACGGTCGGATACCGCGAGATGGGAGACGGGATCCGGATCGATCCGGGTGCGTTCGGTGTCGCGGCACTCGGGAGCGCGCCCGCAGAAGCCGGCGTACCACCGCCTGCGACAGCGGCGAACAGCCCTGCCAGTAGGAATAAGAAGATGACGCGCCGCATGAGTTGTTCCGCGAAACTCAGGCGAGCCGCAGGTGAGAGACCTCGTCGTCGTCGACTTCGGGAGCGGCCTCTTCGTCCTCAGGAGCAGCATCAGCCTCCGCGACTTTCTTCATTCGCTGAGCCTGCTGCACGGCAATCTCGAAGTCGTGCCGGTTCGTCGCGGCCGCGGCTGCTGTCTCGAAGTCGATCTCCTCAGCGAGCACTAGCCGTACGAGGTGCTGCGAGAAGCTCTGCATGTTGTAGAAGCTGCCGTCCTCGAGCGCCTCGGTGATCTGCTCGGTCTTTTCCGGATCCCGGATCAGGTCGGCGATGCGGGCGGTGTTCAGCATCACCTCGACCGCTGCGACGCGGCCTCCGTCGATGCGCGGCAGCAGCCTCTGGCTGACGACGCCGCGAAGCACGCCGGCAAGGATCTGGCGCACCATCATCTGCTTCGCCGGCGGAAAGAACTCGACCATCCGCCCGACGGTCTCCGTCACGTCGATCGTGTGCATGGTCGAGAGGACGAAGTGGCCGGATTCCGCCGCCTGGAGGGCGGCGCGCGCCGACTCCTCGTCGCGAAGCTCGCCGATCAGGATCACGTCCGGGTCCTGGCGGAGGACACGGCGGAGGGCCTGGGAGTAGGACTCCGTGTCGAGCCCGACCTCACGCTGGTTCACGATGCAGCCCTGGTCCGGGTGCATGATCTCGATCGGGTCCTCGATGGTGACGATGTGCTCTTTCCGCGTCCGGTTGATCTCGTCGACCATGGCCGCCAGCGTCATCGACTTCCCCGAGCCGGTCGCGCCGGTGACGAGGACGAGTCCGCGATGCTCCCCGGACAGCTTCCTGACTCCGACCGGGAGGCCGAGCTTCTCGAAGTTCGGGACTTCGGCCGGCACGAACCGGAAGGCGAATGAGATCGAGCCGCGCTGGCGGAA
>DATLQD010000147.1:0-6743 GCA_035535315.1 Gaiellaceae bacterium | reverse complement strand
GGCGTCTGCCAGGTGGCGACCACGATCTTCAACGCAGCGTTCGAGGCCGGCCTCCCGATTCGGGAGCGCCACAACCACTCGTTCTACATCAGCCACTACCCGATGGGGCGCGACGCGACGGTCTCGTGGGGCGGGCCCGATCTCGTGTTCCGGAACGACCTCGACCACGCGATCCTCATCAAGGCGAGCGGGAACTCGTCGACCCTGACGGTGGCCTTCTACGGCACGCGCCAGGGGCGAAAGGTCATCGCGACGACGAGCGCGCCGACGGCGTACACCTCGCCGACTCTTCAGTACGCGGTCGACCCGGCCGCGCCCGCCGGTTCGGTGCGCACGGAGCCAGGCGGCGGCCCGGGCTTCAGCGTCAACGTCCATCGCAAGGTGCTGGAGAACGGCAAGGTGCTCCGCCAGGACAACTTCTTCACCCGCTACACCCCGCAGAACCCGACCGCGGTCTACGGGCCGGGTAGGACTCCTCCCGGGCCGTACTTCACGCTGCCCGGATAGAACCGCGCGCCGAAGTGCCGTTAGGATCGCGCGTCGTGAGAGCGGACGCAGCGACACTTCGCTATGCGGTCTTCCCTCGCTCGGGAGCCGCGGTCAGCGCACTCCTGGTCGTGGCAGGCGCGGGACTCGTTGCCCTCGCCGCGCAGATCTCCGTTCCGCTTCCCTTCACGCCGGTTCCGATCAGCGGCCAGACCTTCGCCGTCGTCCTCGTGGGTGCGGCACTCGGCCCCACGCTCGGGACCGCGAGCCTCGCGCTCTATCTCGGCATCGGCCTCGTCGGCGCTCCCGTCTACGCCGAGCAGCAGCACGGTTGGGACGTCTTGACCGGTGCGACGGGCGGCTACCTCTTCGGGTTCCTCGTCGCCGCGGCCCTGACCGGCTGGCTGGCCGAACGACACTGGGACCGCAGGATCCAGTCCTCGATCACGGCCATGCTGACCGGGAACGTCGTCATCTACCTGTTCGGCTTGCCCTGGCTTGCGCACGTGGCGGGCACGGATCTCGAGGGCACGCTCGAGGCAGGGCTCTACCCGTTCGTGGTCGGCGACCTTCTGAAGCTCTACCTCGCCGGTGCGCTTCTTCCCGGCGCCTGGCGGCTCGTCGAGCGGCTGCGCTACTGAGCGTCGGCCTTCACGGGCTCGGCGGGAACTTCCGCGCAGCGCCTCCGGTAGCAGTCGACGACGGTGGCGACGGCCTCCTCGGTGTCGTCGGTCAGATGCAGAAGCTCGTAATCCTCGGGGGAGATCATCTTCTCCTCGAGGACAGGGCTGTCGATCCATTCCAGAAGGCCGGCCCAGTAGCTCGAATCGAAGAGGACGACTGGGAACTGACGAACTTTTCCGGTCTGGATGAGCGTCAGTGCTTCGAAGAGCTCGTCGAAGGTGCCGAAGCCGCCTGGGAAGATGACGAAGCCCTCGGCCGGCTTCACGAACATCGTCTTCCGCACGTAGAAGTGCTTGAAGGTGAGACTGACGTCCAGGTACGGGTTCGCGTACTGCTCGTGCGGGAGCTCGATGTTGAAGCCGACCGAGAGCCCGCCGCCTTCCTGAGCACCACGGTTCGCTGCCTCCATGACGCCCGGCCCGCCGCCGGTGATGACCGAGAACCCGGCCTCTCCGAAGAGGCGGGCGACCTCGCGCGCGTCCCGGTAGGCCCTGTGATCCTCACGCACCCGGGCCGAGCCGAAAATCGTGACCGCCGGGCTCCGGATCTGCGCCGCGGTCTTGAACCCGGTGAGGAACTCCGCTGCGATTCCGTCGACATCGCGGCGGTCAGCGCCGTCCGGGCTGTCCAGGATCCGCCGGTCGTCCATCAGAACGTCCGCTCGACGTGGGTGGCGCTCATCGCGAGCGCGAGCAGGACCGCGAGTCCGATGTAGGTCACACCGGTGACGGCTCGCTGCCAGGGCTTGACCCGGTAGTAGGCGCGTGACTCCTCTGTGTCCCGGGCGCGCCAGCGACGCCAGAGCTCGAGCCCGCCCACGACGAGGATGAGGAGCAGGATCGGGTTGGGGGCGAGCAGCGTCAGAACGAGCAGGGCCACGAGCCCGAGCCCCCAGATGGCCGGGTGGAGCGCGCCGACGGCGCGGCCGCCGTCCAGCGGCACGATCGGCAGGAGGTTGAACAGGTTCAGGAAGAACCCGGTGAAGGCGAGCGCGATGAGGAGCTGCGAGTCGATCGCTTCGCCCGCAGCCCAGACACCGGCTGCACCGAGGCTGCCGAGGATGGGCCCCGCCAGCGCGACCCTGGCTTCCCGCCAGGCGTCGTCGGGCAGCTGCTTCATGCCCACAACTGCGCCCAGGAACGGGATGAAGAGTGGCGCCGAAGCGGGGATGCCCTGGTGTCGCAGCTCGATCACGTGTCCTAGTTCATGAACAAGGAGGAGCAGAACGAAACCAACCGCGAATCGCCAGCCCCAGATCCAGGCGTAGGCGGCCACCGAGACGAGCATGGACGCTGAGGTAACGAAGATCTTGAACTTGAAGATGACAAGCGCAAAGGTCTTCAGCTTGAAGAGCAGGAAGCCGACGGCCGCGATCGGCGCCCAGATCTTCCTCGCGAGCTCGCGCCAGCGGCTCTGCGGATGGATCGGCTCGTAGTCGCGGAGCGGCGGGTCGGGCTCGGGCACCGTGGAGGGCTCGTAATGATGCTGGCTCACGAGAGAGCATGGTAGCTAGCGTCCTCGAGGCAACCGTGTTGCCCTCGGGGCCTCTGCTGCCCTCTTTCTCCGGCCACTCGAGCCTTAGAGGAGGAAGACCTCCCCCGGTGAGACGCCGCCGGGGCGGCTTGAGCTACTCCAACCCGTGGGCGGCGGCACGTTGCCCGCCGCCCACGCGATGACTAGTCGAGCGCGTTGCCTATCTCTAACCCCCGTTCGCTGCCGACGAGGAACGACTCATGGCGCCTATTTTCAGGGCTCCTTGGTTCCCGTCGTTACCGAACGGGACGAAGAGAGTCGTGATCGACTGGTTCACGATGAACGCCGTCCCGGTGCTGCATTCGGAAGCCTGGACGTCGACGGTATGACTACCAGCCGAGACCGGCGTAGCACCCACGGCCTGCGCGGATCCCTCTCGGGTACCGAGATCCACGAGGTGCACCGCTTGTACAGTTGTCACGGCGGTCGCGTCGACGGCAACCTGAACCCCTAAGGTTGAAGGATTAGGGCCGGTGGCGTCCCTAACCACGCCGACATTGCCCCAGACGAGAAGGATGCCGCTGGTCGGGGCGGTGACCGTCTTCGACAGGAGCGTTGTGAACGCGCAGGTGTCGAAGTCATCCGTGACTGTGGTCGATGAGAGCGTCGCCGCACGCACGAGCTCGTTTGCGTGGAGACCATCGACTTTGTGCGCGTTCGGGACCCGCGCGAGGGTCGACTCCTTGATGTCGACGCCCTTCAGAGTGTTGAACGCGACCTTCTTGCTTTTGACGGCATTCCGCTTGAGCTGCACCGTCCCGACACTGTTTGCGGGCAGCACGATCGCCGCGTAGCTTGCGCCGCTCAACGCGACAGCGAGCGCGAGACACGCGATCACCATCGACGGAGACGGCCTTCGACGCACGAGGCGCCGGCCCAGTGACTTTTTCATTTACGTCCCCCTCTTGTCGTTGACCAAGCAGGTCAAAGCCGGGCCCCTTCGTCATAGGCAAGGCGCAGCTGAGCCCAGATCTCCTGCCCTCTCCCGAGAGTCCGAGTCAACCTAGAGGTTTCGTGCCTCTTGTTCAAGAGGTGCGCGCGCATCCTGATAACGCGGGAACGAGCGCCCTCCGAACCTGAACGTGCGGGTGCTCTCGGCCTAGGCGGGCAACTCGAGTGCGCGGCCGTCGACTTCGATCTCCGGGGACGAAAAGATGCAGTCGACGTGGATCGAGGCCTGGTTCGCGCCGCCATACGAGCCCGCGTTGTGACCGATCGCGACGTGCGCCGTGCCGGCTGCCTTCTCGTCCAGCATCACGTGGCCGCGCGGCTTGACGCTCGGGTTCAGACCGATCCCCAGCTCGGCGATCACGTCGCCGCCGGCACCGGCCTCCTTGACCAGGTCTTGCAGCATCGAAGCGGCGCGGCCGCCCTCGATCGAGGTCACACGACCGGCTTCGAACCGGAGGACGACCGGCTCGTCGACGAGACCCTCGACCGTGTAGGGGACGGTCAGGTCGACGACCAGGACGCCGTCGGCCGAGTCCTCGAGCGGCGCGACGAAGATCTCCCCGCCCGGGTAGTTCCCGTACTCACCCGGCCGGAGGGGGCGTGCATCGGTGAGCCAGGGTCGGCCGGTGACACGGAAGGAGAGGTCGGTGCCCGCGGGGTTGCGGAGCCGGATGGAGTCGGCCCCCCGAACCTGGTCGAGGAGCCCTTCGGCCGCCGCGGCCAGATCTGGTGGGGGCAGCGAGAGCTCGTCCGCCAGCAGCGCGGCGTCGACGAACCCGAGAAAGAGGCCACGACCGCCGCGGCGGAGCGTGGTCTCGTTCAGCTCGGAGCGGAGAGAAGCCTCGTCGCCCCTCGGCCCTTGCTGGAGGGAGAAGAGGACATCAGCGTGCAGGGCGCCCTCGAGCATCGCGGTGGGCACCTGGGTGAGGGGGCGCTCTCCCGCCCAGAGGTGGAGCTCGGGCTCGGCGCCCGCGTCGCGCGCGGCGGCGAGGAGCTGTGAGCCTGCCTCTGCAAGCGGCTCGTCGACCACGACCAGGACGCGCTCGCCCGGACGGAGAGCCGAAGCCTGGAGAAGGTTCTGGGTCCAGCCGGGGTGCGCGAGATCCTTCTTCACGGCGGGCCAGCGTAGCTGGCGGTTCGCCCGCTCATGATCCCCGTCCGATCCACTCCTCGCCGCCCTCGTATGCCTCCTTCTTCCGGAGCTACACACGACAGGGCTCCACATATCGGGCGAGCCCGGGAGGACGACCCCGAGAGCTTCGTCGGCATCGGCGAGGTGATTCTGCGCCTCCGCGAGCACATCGAGGTGCTCAGGACGGACTCGTGCGCAGCGCGTCGATCGTCGCCGTCTCGACGAGGCCCGAGACCGCCCGCGCCAGATCGTCGTCGGAGGTGACGAAGACGTCCGCCTGCAACTGCGTCAGCGCGACGAATTCGGCGTCGTACGTCGTCGCCCACCCCAGCTGATCCGCGACCCTCCACGCCTTCCGCTGAAGCACCTTGTCGCCCAGGAAGCGAACCTTCAGCGAGTTGATTCGCGTCACCCGCTCGATTCCCTCGGCGGCCGAGATCTCACCCCGGCGGGCAGCCTGGTAAAGCGCCGACAGCGCCTGCGAGCGGACGAGGGTCGGCGCGACGAGCTTGTGCTCGGCGGCGACCTCGGTCTCGCCGGCCGCAATCCGGAGCAGCGTGTCGCAGTCGACGACGAACAGGGTCACGCCGCAGACGCTACACACTCAGCGATGCGCTCCTCGACGAGCTCGTCCGCCATCCTGAGCATCAGGACCGCCTCATGATCGTCAGGCGACCTCCCCCGGAGGCGAACGATCGCTACGGGATCGCCCCGAGCGCCCTGCCGAGGGGAGCGGGGTGCAGCGCGGGACCCCCACCCCCACACCCCTCCCCGACACGTCGCCGTGCTGGGAGTGACCAGCCCGTGACCCCTTCCACCCCAAACTGCTCAGGAACCGCGCACCCACGCACTTTCGCCGTCTTCGTACGCCTCCTTCTTCCAGAGCGGCACGGTCTGCTTGAGCGTGTCGATCGCCTCGGCGCACGCTGCCAGTGCTTCGCCGCGGTGCGGGGCCGAGACCGCGATTGCGACGCTCGTCTGGCCAATTCCGACCCGACCTGTGCGATGGACGATCGCCACCTCGCAGAGCTCGTACTTGGCCTTCAGCGCCTCGACGAGATCGGCCATGACCTCCTCGGCCATGCCCGGATACGCCTCGTAGTCGAGATGGCGAACGGAGCGGCCGCGCGACTCGACGCGGGTGGTTCCGCTGAAGGTCGCGATGGCGCCGGCCTGTTCGTCGGCGACCTCAGCGGCCACCGCTGCGAGGTCGATCGGCTCCGGGGTCAGGCGGACCGGTGACCCACCCGAGACCGGGGGGATGAGGGCCACCTCGTCGCCGTCCGCCAGCGGCGTGTCTTCGGCCGCGTAACGACGGTTGACGGCAAGAACCAGCCCGTCGGGCCGTTCGCCGAGGCCGTCGGGGAGCGAGGCCCAGACGTCGGCCGCTGTCGCTCCCTCGGCAAGCTCTACTTGCTGTTCTCCAGTGCCGGCCCGCTCGCGCAGGCCGGCGAAAAGCCTGACGACCACCCGCACGGAGGCAGCCTACCCGCGGGGTGGGCGGTAGCCTTTCGAGCTGATGGCCGTCGAGGAGAACCGGCGCGAAACGGACTCGGGCATCGAGGTCAAGCCGGTCTACACCTCCGCGGACGTTTCGGGGCTCGACCTCGAGCTACCGGGCGAGTTCCCGTTCACGCGTGGGCCCTACGCGGACATGTACCGGGGCAGGCCGTGGACGATCCGCCAGTACGCAGGGTTCGCATCCGCCGAGGAGACGAACGAGAGGTTCCGCTACCTGCTCGAGCGGGGGCAGACTGGCCTCTCGGTCGCCTTCGACCTCCCGACTCAGCTCGGCTACGACTCGGACGATCCTCACGCGCTCGGGGAGGTGGGGCGGACCGGAGTGGCCATCGACTCGATTGCGGACATGGAGCTCCTCTTCGCAGACATCCCGCTCGGCGAGGTCTCGACGTCCATGACCATCAACGCGCCCGCGGCGCTCTTGCTCCTCCTATAC
>DATLQD010000146.1:0-5227 GCA_035535315.1 Gaiellaceae bacterium | reverse complement strand
GAAGTCGCCCGGAACGAACTCGCCGCTGTCGTCGACGAAGAAGCACCGGTCCGCATCGCCGTCGAAGGCGATGCCGAGGTCGGCCCGCTCGTCCAGCACCTTCCGGATCACGAACTCCCGGTTCTCGGGCAATAGCGGGTTGGGCTCGTGATTCGGGAAGGTGCCGTCAGGATCGAAGAAGCAGCTGACCGCTTCGATCGGGAGACGCTCGAGGATCCCGGGCAGCATCGCGCCGGCCATGCCGTTCGCCGCGTCGATCACGACCCGGAGCGGCTTGACCGCGCCGGGGTCGATGAACGAGAGCACCCGATCGGTGAAAGCAGGGTAGAGGTCGTGCTCGCGCCGCTTCCCACGCCGAGAGGGCTCGTCACGGAACCCGGTCTCCGCGCGGCGGCGAATCTCGAGCAGCCCCGAGTCGCCGCCGACCGGAAGTGCGCCTCGGCGGACGATCTTCATTCCCGTGTACTCCTTCGGGTTGTGCGAGGCGGTGATCGTGAAGCCGCCATCGAGATCCAGCTCTCCGACTCCGAAATAGAGCATCTCGGTGCCGATCATCCCGACGTCGACGACGTCTACACCCGCGTCGAGAACACCCTCGATGGCCGCTCCGGCCATGGTCGGAGACGAGACGCGCATATCCCGGCCGACGGCGACCGCAGACGGCTCGAACTCCTCTGCGTAGGCCCGGGCGATCCTGTAGGCGCCGTCCTCGTCGAGCTCCTCCGGATAAAGGCCGCGAACGTCGTAGGCCTTGAAGACCTTGGAGTCGAGCGCCACGGGCTAGTGCGTCCAGACCGCGGCGAGCTTCGTGCGGGTGTCTTCGAGGGCTTGGGGTATCACCTTGACGTCGGCGAGCACCGGCATGAAGTTGGTGTCGCCGGCCCACCGTGGGACGACGTGGATGTGGACGTGGTCGACGACCCCCGCTCCTGCCACCCGCCCCAGGTTCCAGCCGAGGTTGTAGCCCTGCGGGTGCATGGCCTCGTTGAGCACCTCGAGCGCGGCGGCGGCCAGTTTGTGCACCTCGAGCGCCTCGTCGTCGGAGACGTCGCCGAAACGGCCCGTGTGCGCGTACGGCGCGATCATGAGGTGGCCGGAGGCGTACGGGAACTTGTTCAGGAGGACGAACGCGTGCTCGCCCCTATGCACCACGAGCCTCTCTTCGTCCGGGCCCGCGGCCGCGTCGCAGAAGACGCAGCCAGTCTGCTCCTCGGCGCTCTGGACGTACTCGAGGCGCCAGGGCGCCCAGAGCCGCTTCACAGCCACTGCTTTCGCCGGAAATAGACGACCAGGAAGATGGCAGTTACCAGCTGCAGGAGCATTCCGCCCAGTACGAACGCAGCCGCGCTCCCGACGTGGTCGACCATGAAGCGGAAGTTTTGGCCGAAGAAGCCGGCGATGTAGCTGAGCGGCAGGAAGATCGTGGCGATGATCGTCAGCTGCTTCATGACCTCGTTCATCCGGTTCGAGGAAGTCGAAAGGAAAACGTCCATCGCGGCCAGGGTGAGCTCGTGAAAGTTGTCGATCGTCTCCGCGAGCCGGTAGAGGTGGTCGGAGACGTCGCGGAAGTAGTGTGCGCTCTCCGTGTCGAGCCCGGGGATCTCATCGCGATCCAGGTGGGCGAACACGTCGCGCTCCGGTGCGATCGCCCGGCGGAGCGTCGCAAGCCTGCGCTTCATCGAGAAGAGCCGTTGGAGCGGCTCGTCGCCCGGGGCTCGGAAGAAGTCGCCCTCGAGCTCGTCCAGCTCGACGTCGAAGCCGTCGAGAACCGGAAAGAAGCTGTCGACGAGGCCGTCGACGACACGGTGCAGGGTTAGCGCCGGATCCCGAACGTTGATGCGGCGGGCTGCGCAGCTCTTCTTGAGCTCGTCCAGGGCGGGAGCGTCGTCTCTGTGGACGGTGACCAGGAAGCGCTCCGAGTAGAAGCAGTGCACCTCGACCAGGCCGTCATCGTCGGGAGACCACCCGTAGATGACGAGGAAGATGTAGTCGCCGTAGGTCTCGAGTTTCGCGCGTTGGCCGAAGTCCTGAGAGTCCTCGATCGCCAGTGGATGGAACTCGAACGCATCCCGGAGGACCTCGAAGTCAGAATCGTCGGGGTCCTGGAGGTCGAGCCAGAAGAACTCGCCCGAGCTCAGGTGCTCCTCGATCGCCGCCCGGTCAGGTGGCTCGACCGCGTCTCCGTCACGCTCGATGAGCGTCGCGCTCAAAACCAGCGCTTGTAGCGGAAGAACGCCAGCATCCCGCCGAGCGTGGTGATCATGCTCACGATGATCACCCAGAAGGCCGTGTGCGTGCCCTCACCGGGGAAGAGCACGTTCATTCCGAAGACGCTCGCGATTAGGGTCAGGGGGAGAAGCGTGACGCTGATGATCGTCAAGAGCCGCAAGACGTCGTTCTGCTTGTGCGAGATGACCGACTCGTTGGTCGACTCGAGCCCCTCGAGGACCTCCTTGTAGTTGTCGAGAAGGTCCCAGATCCGCTCGGCGGCGTCGACGATGTCGTCGAAGTAGATATCCAGCTCCTCCGGCAGGAAGCGCTGTGTGTAGCGCTCCAGAACCCGGAGGGTCGCGCGTTCGGGCTTGATGATCTTCCGGTAGGCGATGATCTCCTGCTTCGCGTTCGAGATGTCCCGAACGACGTTCTCGGACCGCCCCTCGAACACATCCTCCTCGAGCGCGACGAGCTTGTAGCCGATCTTGTCGAGGATCGGGAAGCAGTAATCGAAGAGGTCGTCGAGGACGTGGTAGAGCAGGTAGCCGGATCCCTTGGAGAACAGATCTTCCCGCAACTCGGCGTCGTCACGGCAGCGGTTGAACAGATACGTGACCGGGTGCAGCTCAACGTTCGGGAGAGTGATCAGGAAGTCGGGCCCGAGGAAGATGTCGAGCTCGGCCGCGTTCAGGCGCTGCACAGTCTTGTCGTAGAAGGGGAAGTGGAGGACGACGAAGAGGTACTCGGGGTACTCGTCGATCTTCGGCCGCTGCCGGTTCGACAGCACGTCCTCGATATCGAGCTCGTGGAACCCGAAACGCTCGGCGAGCGCGGCTACCTCACGCGAAGAGGGCTCCGGCGCATGGACCCAGGTGAGCCCGTTAGCGGAGAGCTCTTCGGTGCGACCCCGCGCCGGCTCGGCGATCTCGCCCACACCGCCGTGCGCGCGCCCGCGCCGCAGTCTCGGTCTGGGGAGAGTTGGCCGTGCCATAGGTACTTAGCGGGTCGTCCAGTCGCATCGAAGGGAATTCTACCCCGAGCGACCCGTTCCCTCCCCGCATTTGCGACCTTTCCCGCCGACGGGGGTTGGGTTTTCAGGCGGTCGAACACCTAGACTGGGTTCCCGCCACCGTTTGCGCCATCGGCCTGCTAGAAGGAGGCGACGCCGAGACCGTCGATCGCGACGGGCCTCCCCACGGATGTCACGCGAATCGAAATGCTTCCTCGGACGAGGTGGTCAAAGGCAGCGAGGTGGACGACTTGGCGGTTGCGCCTCAAGTTGGAGCCGAGCCGGACTGTCCTCAGGCGCGAACCGTTCCAGTACACGCTGACCGTCCCGCACCCGGGGCAACGAGTCACTACGAGGGCGAGGCGTCTTGCGCGAACGCCGAATCGCACGAGTGCCGCTCTGTTCGCCCGGGAGGTCGAGACGGTGTCCAGGTACGAGCCCGAAACGCCGGCTCTTCTCCAGGCGCCCCTCGCCGTCAGCGCGCGATCGTCGAGCGGAAGTGCCGTGCACCGCCTAGGGCTCCACGGCGACACGTTGCCTGCCCGGTCTCGAGCCCGAGTCGAGAAGCAATATGTCGAGCCTGGGGCACCGCGGAAGCTGGCCCCGGTCGTAGTCGTGGCGTGGAGCCAGGACCGTATGGGGTGGGAAGAGCCGCGCCAGTCCGTCCGTCGGTAGCGGACGTCGTAGTTCGCGACCCCGCTCTCGTCGTCCTTCGCGCTCCAATTCACGACGAAGGTTCTCCTGAGGAAAAACGACCGTTCGAACGCCGGCCCGCCGAGGCTGACCTTGTACGGGGTAAAAAGATCGTTGGACGGCGCCGGCGGGGTGGTGTCGGGGGGTGGCGGGGTCGTATCGGGGGGTGGCGGAGGCGGCGAACCGCCCGGGTTGCAGGATGCGCTTCCGCTGTCGTCGGTCACGCCGGTGATCGAGATGAACCTCCAGTCGTAGCTCGAGGAGTGGAGGGTGAGCTGCAGAATCCCAAACGGAGGGCCCGAGGCTTTCCTGCTCTTGCCGCCGGTTCCGACGATGAACTCCCGGTAGCCGGCGGGGTCCGCGTTTAGATTCGCGTCGCGAAGCTCGTACCGTCTGTACGTGTGGGTGTGGCCGGTCAGGATCACGTCCCCGCCTGCATCGAAGAACGCTTGTCGCAACGCGGTGGTCGGCGCCGTCAGGTTGGCGTGGTGAAAGAAGGCCAGGACGCATTCCCGCGGATGTGTCGCCAGGTCGGACCGAAGCCACTGCTCCTGAACTGAGCCCGCGCTACAGCTGACCTTGGAGCAGTTCGAGTTGAGGCCGACGAGATGCCAGGCACCGAGGTCGAAGGAGTAGTAGCCCTGGCCGCTTGGGCCGGCGAGCGGGCCGAAGTAGTCGTAGTAGCCGCTCGCGCCGCTCGTCTGGTATTCGTGATTCCCCGGCACGGGGGCGGTGATCGCCTTCACGCGTCCCCAGCTTGCCTCGTAGTACGTGTTGAAATCGGACAGGGTGCCGTTCTCGTACTGCTGGTCCCCGAGCGAGAGCACCTTCGAGTACCCGCCGGCGACCAGGAGATCGGATGTTGCTTGCTGCTGACAGCTCGAAGAAGTCGCGGTGAAGGACGCACACGCGATGTCGCCGGCGGCGGCGATCACCGGGTCGTCGGCGGCAGCCGCTCCCGGCGCAGCGAGAAACGCGAACGCAGCGAGCACCGCTATGCCAGTCCGAAGAGCCACCCGCGTCCCTCCCCTTATACCCCGGATCCCGAGGGTCCCTAGCGCAAGTGGTACGACACACAAGCCCCGCGGTCAAGTAGCTGCGTCGGGCGCGGTCAGCCGGTGGTCACGACGAGCTGTGGCTTGTTGGCGGTTTCTTCGGAGTCGTAGTAGGCGACGTCTCCGGAGGCGCCGCGGAGGACGAAGCTGTATGGGCCCTGGCCGGTGACGATGCTTGTGACGTCGAGCTCGATCCAGGTTCCGGCCGTGACGGCGCCCGCGCTTGCGATCGTTGTGGTTCCGATCGTCGGCCTCG
>DATLQD010000145.1:0-3190 GCA_035535315.1 Gaiellaceae bacterium | reverse complement strand
CCTAGGCTTCGTCCGATGGACGAGCGCGTGCTGCTCGTGGAGGACGATGCCTCGATCCGGGAGGTGGCGGCGCTCGGCTTGACGCAGGCCGGCTTTGCGGTCACGACGGCATCCGACGGCAGGCAGGGTCTCGTCGAGTTCCGGCAGGGGCCGTTCGACCTTGTCGTCCTCGACGTGATGCTCCCGGAACTCGACGGCTTCGAGGTCTGTCGCGAGATCCGCCGTGAGAGCCGGGTTCCGATCGTCATGCTGTCGGCCCGGAGCGACACGGTCGACGTGGTTGTCGGGCTCGAGCTCGGCGCCGACGACTACGTCACGAAGCCGTTCGAGCTGCCCGAGCTCGTCGCCCGAGCGAGGGCGGTCATGCGGAGATCGGGTGAGGATCCTCCGGAGCAAACGCTCGTCGTCGGGACACTCGAGATCGACCCGGCCGGCTTCGAGGTGAGGCGGGGCGATGAGCGGATCGAGCTGACCGCGACCGAGTTCCGGCTCCTCCTCGAGCTGGCCCGGCGACCGCGGCAGGTGTTCACGCGAGAGCTCCTCCTCGAGCGGGTCTGGAACTACGACTACCTGGGCGACTCCCGGCTCGTCGACGTGGCCGTCCAGCGTCTGCGGGCGAAGGTGGAGGCCGATCCGAAACACCCCACGCTCCTCCAGACCGTCAGGGGGGTCGGCTACAGGCTCGACCCGAGTGGATGAGCGCGCGGTCTCCGATCAGGCCGGGGCGGCTCCGCCGGCGCCTCACGATCGCGTTCATGCTCGTCGCCGGGCTCTCCGGCGCCGCGCTCGCGGCCGGCTCCTACCTGGCGGCCCGGGAGAGTCGCCTGGACGACTCGGTCGAGCGGGCACTCGACCAGTCGCGCTTCAACCTCGAGTTCGCCTCCTCCGTGCTCGCGTCGCCGCAGTCACGGACGGAGGCGGTGCGGCAGCTCCTGGACGCCCTCGAGCGCCGGAGCGGATTTGCAACCGCAGTCCGCGTCGAGGGGCAGGACTTCTCATCCAGCATCTCCATCCGACCGGCACAGGCGCCGCCGGAACTCGTGGCACAGGTCCGGCGTGGGCAGCTGGCCTACCAGCGCACCGAGTTTGCAGGCGTTCCTTATCTCGTGGTCGGAGGGCGGGTCTCCGGGGCCGAGCTCTACTTCTTCTTCTCGGAAGCGCAGCTCTTCGACGAGCTCGGCCAGCTGCGCACGATCCTCCTCGTCGGTCTCGCGCTGCTCGTGCTGGTCGCCGGTGGCGTCGGCACGCTCGTCGCGCGTCGAACCCTTGCTCCGGTCGCCGAGGCGAGCGCTGCTGCGCGCTCGCTCGCAGAAGGGCTCCTGGCAACTCGCCTGCCATCGGGCGGCCGGGATGAGTTCGGGGCCTGGGCGGCGTCCTTCAATGAGATGGCCGAGGCGCTCGAGGGAAAGATCGCCGCCCTCTCAGAGGCGCAGGCGCGCGAACGGAGGTTTACCTCCGACGTTGCACACGAGCTCCGGACGCCCGTCACCGCCCTGGTCGCCGAAGCCTCGCTTCTCTCGGTGCATCTCGACCGGATGCCGCCCGAGGCTCGCCGCCCGGCCGAGCTCGTCGTCGCGGATATCGCCCGCCTCCGTCGCCTCGTCGAAGACCTGATGGAGATCTCCCGCCTCGACGCGGGCCAGGGAGCCGTCCGGCTCGAGCTTGTCGACCTTGCTTCCCTGGTGGATGCCACCATCCGGGCCCGGGGGTGGATCGATCGGGTGCGCGTTCAGGGCGCCGCCGCGGTCGTCGAGAGCGACCGCCGCCGGCTGGAGCAGATCGTCGCGAACCTCGTCGGCAATGCGCTCGAGCACGGCGGCCGGGACGTCGCCGTGCACACGGGCGCCGACGACGCGGGAGCCTATGTCGAGGTCGAAGATCAGGGAGGCGGCATCACGCCGGAGCAGCTGGAGCGCATCTTCGACCGCTTCTACAAGGCAGATCCGTCGCGAACCGGCTCTGGTAGCGGGCTCGGGCTCGCGATCGCGCTCGAGAACGCGCGCCTGCTCGGCGGCGATATCGAGGTCTGGAGCGAGCGGGGCCGCGGCAGCCGGTTCACCCTCCGCCTGCCGCCATCTCTAGCTGTGGCCCAACCGTTACAGAGCGGTGACGGGCCCGTTGCGGGAGGAGCGCAGGATGAGGCGCGTAACCGAGTAGGAGGATGACCATGAAGCGCCTCGCACTGATCGTGATCGGCCTGGGCCTCGTCGGAGGCGCTGGACTCGCGGCCGCCGGGTGCGGCCAGGAGGAAGCCGTTCCCGTCGGCGCAGTCTCGACGGAGATACCCGCCAACCAGACGGTGACGAACTCAGGGACCGAGACCGCGCCGCCACCGACCGAGACCGGCGCCGGCACGTCCGTCGAGAGCGGGTCGGGCGCCGCGTCGGGCGTCCTCTACCAGGTCTGGCTCGTCCGGGGCGAGTCGCTTTTCGTCACGTGGCGCGAGCGAGCCGGCACGCAGCGGGTGGGCACAGCGGCGATGGAAGACCTCCTCGCCGGCCCGACACCCCTGGAAGCCCGAGCGGGCGTGACCACGGTCATTCCGGCGGGCACACGCCTCCTCGGCCTCACGGTCTCGAAGGGCGTCGCGACCGTCGACCTGAGCTCCGAATTCGAGTCCGGCGGTGGCTCGGCCTCGATGTCCGCCAGGCTCGCCCAGGTCGCGTGCACCCTCGACCAGTTCCCGACTGTGAAGGGCGTCAGCTTCGAGCTCGACGGACAGCCCGTGGACGTCTTCTCCGGCGAAGGGATCGTCCTCGACCACCCGGTCCGCTGCCGCGACTACGAGGACCTCCTCCCGGTCATCCTCGTCGAGCACCCCTCGATCGGTCAGCGCGTCGAGAGCGGCATCACCGTCTCGGGAAGCGCGAACGTCTTCGAAGCGAACGTGACCGTCAGAGTGCTGGACGCGGGCGGCACAGAACTGTCCCGTGGCTTCACGACTGCGACCTGCGGAACCGGCTGCCGAGGCACCTTCTCGATGGATGTGGACTTCGAGGTCACGCACGAGCAGGCCGGGACTATCGTCGTCTCCGACGATGACGCGGCGGGGACCGGAAAGCCGCCGCACGAGGTTCGCATTCCAGTCACCCTCATGCCAAGCTGAAATCGGCCGATACAGAATTCCGAGAAGAGCCCCAGGCCGCCGGGGCTCTTCCCTTTTAACCATTGAACGGGCCCCGGCGAGGTG
>DATLQD010000144.1:0-14198 GCA_035535315.1 Gaiellaceae bacterium | reverse complement strand
ACATGACGCCCGGCGCCCAGTATCAGCCGCCGGGACAACAAGATCGAGGCAATCTCGTCGTGTGCTTCGACAGGAGCCTGGCGCCACCCGATTACTTCAAGGCGTTCGTTCTCTTCACGCCCGCACACGGACGCTGATCGCTGCCCTAGCCATTCCCGGTTTCCGTCCCAGGAATGGCTAGCGTCGGACTGGGAGTTCGATCGCCTCGACGCGCAAGAGACTCTAGAGCGGCCGGGGCCGCAAGATTCTTATGCTGACGACGTGCTCTTCTACGGCGTTGTCAGCGCCCAGACCGAGAAGGTCGTTGAGTTCTTCCTCGAGCGCGAGGCGGTCGAGGCGGTGATCCGCGAGGTTCGGGAGGACGAGCCGGCGTCGGAATGACACCGATCTGACATTCGGCCCCCACGCGGCCGATCTGTGTCTTCCCCTAGAAGAAAAAACCCGCCTAAGCGGGGGATTCTCAGAGCTGCGGGAAGGACCCTGCCACCTAAGCAAGTATATGGAGGTGCGCCTCACCGTTATCGGCTCCTCGCCGGCGTGGCCGAACCCGGGGAGCGCCCAGTCCGGCTACCTCCTCTCGGTCGACGAGAGTGCGGCCGGAACGCTCCTCCTTGACTGCGGCCCCGGCGTGCTGGGACGGCTCCGCGAGACCGACTCGACGGGAGTCGCCGCGATCGCGATCACTCACTTCCATCTCGATCACTGGGGCGACCTCGTCCCGTGGGCGTGGCTCTCGGACTACGGAGCAGATGGGGCCGGCCGGCCCGAGCTCTGGCTTCCGCCCGGCGGCACCGGGCAGCTCGCTACTTTCGCGTCCCTCTGGGGAAATCCCAACATGTTCGAGAAGGCGTTCGAGCTCTTCGAGTACGAACCCGGAACGCCGTTCAGTGCAGGCGGGTTCTCGATCGAGGCGCTTCAGGTACCGCACTACACGCTGCGCGCTTTCGGCTTTCGCGTGTCAGGGAACGGCAGGATGATCGCGTACTCCGGCGACTCCGGGCCCTCCGCTGAGCTTGCGGCACTCGCGCACGGTGCAGACCTCTTCGTCTGCGAGGCGACCCTCGACCAGCCGGACCGCGACGGGCCGCCACGGGGGCACCTCACCGTTGACGAGGCGCTCGCGGCAGCGGACGGCCCCGTTCTCCTCACGCACCGCCCCATCGAGCTCGACTCCCCGCACGGGATTCCCCGTGCGAGCGACGGCCTTGTCGTCGACATCTGACCCGCGCCGGTCGACCTTGCGAGTTATCCTCGAAGGGCCGTGGATCCAGCGTTCTTCGCTCGCTTCGGACTGTTCTTCAAGCCGGACTTCCTGCCGCCGGACGTCTGCAACCGGCTCCGCGCCGCCATCGACGCCGCCCCAACGCTCGCGGCCGAGATCGAGGACAAGGGAGCTGAGGCGGTCAACGAGAAGCAACGAAAGACGTCCATGGCCAACGTCGACGACGAGACCCGCAACCTCGTTGTCGAGCGCCTGAGCGAGCTCACAGCGGCGCTCGGGCAGCACTTCGATCTGCCGCTCGAGCACTGTCAACGCCCACACTTCCTGGTCTACGGGGAAGGCGACTTCTTCGGTGCCCACAGAGACAGCAGCGAGGACGAAGATGCCGCTGAGTTCAGGAAGGAACGCCGAATCTCGGCGGTGACGTTCTTGAACGACCAGACGGCGAACTCTCGCGCGGATGCATACGGCGGCGGCAACCTCACGTTCTACGGGCTCTTGAACGAGGATCCGAAGGGTGAGGGAGTTGGGTTTCCCCTCACGGGCCAGCAGGGCACCCTCGTCGCCTTCCCGTCTCTGATGATCCATGGCGTCAGCCCGGTAACGCACGGGAAGCGCTACACGATCACGACCTGGTTCGTCTGAGTCGCGCGGCGTCTAGCCGGCGATGTCGACCGACACGATCAGTTCCGGGCGTACAAAGCGCCCGCCGATCTCGGGCCACTCGCCGGCCGCGCTCGACGTGATCTCACGCGTCAGGCTCTTCGCAGCATCCTTTGCCGCGTCACGGCTCGAGAAGCGTCCGGCACTCACCACCTCACCGTCCGCCAATCGGACTACGACCTCGTGTCCTTCTCCGCCGGACGCTGGTGCAGGCCCAGCGACGACCGACTGCGCCGGGGTTTCAAGCTCTTCGACCGCCGGTGGAGCCGGCTCGGGGGGCGCGGGCGGGCGAAGCTGCTGAGCGAAGTCGCGCGCCGCAGGCTCGACAGCGTGCAGCCCCGAGGTCGGAAGGGGGTCGGGCTCGGCAGCGGGAGCGACCGGCGGCTGCGCCGAGGGCGCAGGCGTCGCCACGGGCGAAGCAGGCTCGACCGCCGCTGGCGGAGCAGGCTCGGTCACCACAGCCGGCGGCTCAGACACGATTGTCGGAGCGACCGGAACCGGCTCAGGAGTGGGGTCAGGTTCGGGCGTGAGGTCAAGCTCGGGGGTGAGGTCAGGCTCGTCGTGTGGGTGCTCGGGCCGCAAAGGCGACTCGACTAGCGGAACGGCTTCGGCTGCCGGCTCGGGCTTGAATGCCTCGACGGCTACGGGCTCGAGCGTGTCGACGGCTGCGGACTCCGCCTCTGGCTCGGGAGCCGGGTCCTCGACAGCTGCGGGCTCGGGCTCGGGCTCTGGCTCGGGCGCCGGGTCCGGCGCCTCGACAGCTGCAGGCTCGAGCTCAGGCTCGGGCTCTGGCTCGGGTGCCGGTCCCGGCTCCTCGACAGCTGCGGGCTCGGGCTCGTCCGGCTCCGGCTCGAGCTCGGGCTCGGGCTCGGGCTCGGCGATGCGAAGGGGAGACAGCTCCACGGTCACCGGGGTCGGGCGTGCGTTCGGCTCGGTCTCGTCCGGAGACTGGTCACCGACGGCGCTGCCGCCCAAGGTGGTGCGCTCGACGAGTCCCGGCGGGACGGGCTGAGGAGCCCTTAGGCCCGACAGCTCATCGAGGACACGAAGGATTTCGCTGCGAGTGGCTACCACGAACCGAGCTTCCCGACCAAGTGCAGTCCTCACGGTGTCGAGCGCCTCTTCGTCCGTCGGATCTTCGACCGCGACAACGAGCACGTCGTCCTCGACCGCGATCGGAAGAGCGTGGTGTAGCCACGCCGTCTCATGCGGGAGGAGGCGAGCCGTGTCCGAGTCGATCTCGCGCTCGGCGAGGTCCACGAATCCGAGATTCTTTTGCTTGGCGATGATGCGGGCTACCTGGCTCTCCTGGAGCAAGCCTTTGTCGACGAGGACCTGGCCGAGGCGCTTGCCGGTCTTGACGGCCTCGCCGAGCGAGTCCTCGAGTTGCTCGGCAGAGAGGAGTCCTTCGCGGAAGATCAGCGTCCCGAGAGGCGCGTCCGGCCGTTGCCAATGGGTCCTGGGAGCCCCGCCATCTCCGTTCACGGCCTGCAATTGTTCCTCCTGCGATAGCTCAACAAACGACGTAACAACAGACCCTCGGCGGACACGAGGCCGGCGGCAATCCCCTCGAAGGGTGATGTCGGCCGGGCGCATCCGAAATGTCATTGACAAGCCACAGTCCTGCGACCAAGATGAGTGCATCTGCGGCTCTGCGCCCCCGGACAACCGGCGGCGTCCGCCGGTGAGAGGTACCTGATGGCGGAATCCGAGTCCGGACAAGATACTCAGCGTTGGGCGAATGTGGCCGTGCGTCCACATCCCGATGTCGCGGCCCAACGCGTCCAGGACGAGGTCGTGCTCGTGAACCTGACGACGAACGCGATCTACACGCTCAACGGGACCGGGGCGCGCGCGTGGGAGCTCCTCGAGGAGGGCCGCTCCCCCAGTGAGATCGAGTCGGCTCTCGGGGAGGAGTTCGGCGTCTCGCGCGACGACGTCGCCTCGGAGCTCCATCGCCTACTGGACGAGCTGTTGGCGAAGGACCTGGTTCAGCCTCTATGACCGCCCTTGACCTCGAACCGAACGTCGACGCGATCAGCAACATCACGCGGACGTTCCTCGCCGTACACCGAAAGGATCGCAGCGGAGGAGGCCGCCCGCTCGAGCTCGTTTCGACGCTCGGCGGAGCCGCTTCGGTCGCCGAGGACGAGTCGTGCACGGCAATCTTCGCAGGCGGCTTCTTCGACCGGGACGAGCTCGTCCGGCGGTTCGCCGGCGGACAGAGCTCGCTGGAGGACGCGGAGCTCCTCCTCAGGATCTACCGCGCGTGCGGTGAGGATGTCGTGGCGCAGATCCGTGGGTTCTTCGCAGTAGTCATCTGGGACGAGCGACGAAGCGTCCTTCTCTTCGCTCGAGACCAACTCGGGCACCACTCGCTCTTCTTCGGCCATGCTTCCGACGGTCTCTACCTCTCCGACTCGATCGGCACGCTCGCCGCCGAGCCCGAGGTCTCGACCGAGATCGATCGCACGGCCGTTGCCGACATCCTCATGCACCGGCAACGTAATCCGGACGAGACCTGCTTCGCAGACGTCAGCCGGGCGCGCGCGGGGTGGCTTTACCGCGTCGACGCCGGCGGGATCAGCGCTTCGCGTTACTGGTTCCCCTCCGATCCCGATCGGGATGTGGAGTGGATCAGGAAGGACGAGGTCGGCCGCTTCGACGAGCTCATGGAACGTGCGGTCGCCCGCTCGCTCGCCTTCGGGCCTTCTTCGATCTTCCTGAGCGGTGGCCTCGACTCGGTGAGCGTGGCGGCGGTCGCCGCCGATCACGCCAAGACGGCCGGCCTCCCGGCTCCCCTCGCGCTCTCGCTCGCTTTTCCCGACCCCCAGTACGACGAGACCGCGATCCAGACATTGGTCGCCGAACGCCTCGGGCTCCCGCAGACGCTGATCCCATTCACGCAGGCCGAGGGGTCTGACCGCCTGCTCATGACTGGCCTGCGCGCCGCACGTGTTTGGCCGACCCCGCTCGTCAACGTGTGGCAGCCGCTCTACACGTACCTCGCCCTGGCCGGGCGAGAACAGGGCGCGTGCACGATGATGACCGGCGCCGGCGGCGACGAGTGGCTCTCCACGAGTCCTTCCTGGGCTGCCTACGGCCTACGCCGGCTCGACATCGGGCTCGTGTACCACCTCTGGCGCACGTTCCTCACCTCCTACGACGTGAAGCCGCTGCCGATGCTCAAGAACCTCGTGTGGCGCTACGGGCTCAAGGAGATGAGTCGTAAGGTCGCGGTGAAAGCCGTCAGCCGGGCCGCTCCCCGTCGAACCTCCGCGGTGAAGCGACGTCGTTTCCTCGAGGCCAAACCCGCCTGGCTCGCGCCGGAACCCGGGCTCGCCCGCATGCTCGAGGAACAGGCGGCATCGCTCGCCCCACCGGGCGACCCGCGCGTGCGATTCGTCGGCGAGGCTTTGCCGCTCTTCGAGCACCCGCTCCAGGCAATGGAGCGGGAGGAGGTCTTCGAACGGGGCCGTCGGCTCGGAATGGAGACGTTCATGCCGTTCTGGGACGTCGATCTCGTTGAGTTTCTCTCCCGCGTTCCGCCGCGGCTTCGAAACGAGGACCACCTCTCCAAGAGCCTGGTCAGAAAGACGCTTGCGCAGCGATTTCCGGAAGCAGGCTTCGACCGGCAGAAGAAAATCCTTGCGGTCGGCCTCTCGACCCGCCGAGTCTTCGACGAGGCGCCGGATGCCTGGCGCGCACTCGGCGGGCCGACAAGCCTCGCGGAGCTTGGAATTGTCGAAAGTGCTGGGCTAGAATCAAGGGCAAAAGAGATACTCGACTTAGCGGGCGACGGACGCACAGCTAGGGGGGAAGCGGCTCTCGCACGATCGGTCGAGACGTATCAATTGTGGAAGGTCTTGAATATTGAGTCGTGGGTGCGACAATGGGTGTGAGATGCGGAGGGAGAAGGAGGTGACAAAATGACCCCCACCAACGGGACTGCCACCTCATGGGAGCCGATGGAACTGCGCTATGTCGGTGATGTTGAGGAGGTAATGCAGGGCGGTATCAACGATGGGCAAGGCCCTGCCAACGGTAAGTCGGTTCCATCGCCGAACGACCCGGGCGAGCCGAACCTGAAGCCACACGGGCACGAGTAGCCCGCCGTCTTTTATGGCGCCCGGCTCGGCGCGACGAGGAGAGCCGGGCGCGTTTTTTCATGTCTCAAAAGCTCACGCTGACGTTTGCGCGGGCAGGGTCCCTTGCGGCCCCTGAACCCGTGCTCGCGGATGCTCGAACGCAGGTCTGGAAAGATGCAGCCGGCGCCGACGCCGCGTATTTCTACGTCGTCGACTCCGAGTACTGGGCATGGATGCGGTGCATCGGCACGTTCCAGATCCGGATGAACGGCGAGATCGCCGTCGACCCGGATCCCTCGGCCTCGAGGCCGCTCGTGATCGACTGGTACCGACGGGCGATAGCACCGATGGCGCTCCAGCTCCTCGGGATGCAAGTGGTCCACGCGAGCGCAGTTCTCACTGACGGGGGCGTCGTCGGCTTCTGCGCCCACTCCCAGACCGGCAAGTCGACCCTCGCCTACGGGTTCAGCCGGCGGGGCTACGAGCTCTGGGCGGACGACGCGCTCGTGTTCGACGTCATCGACGGGGACGCTCGGGCGCTTCCCTTCCCCTTTGCGATCCGCCTTCGACCCGAGTCGGCGTCGTACTTCGGCGGCGGGCGGCCGGACCCGCCGGTGCTCGGACCCGACTCGGGCATCCTGGTCGGTGGGCCGGGCGAGCCGCTCGCGGGCATCTGCCTCCTGACCCGTCGCCCGAGTGGGGATCAGGGCCCAGTCACGATCCGACGGCTGACGGCAACGGAGATAGTCCCGAGGCTTCTTCCCCAGGCGTACTGCTTCACCCTGCTCGGGGAGGAGCGAAAACGCCGGACGCTCGAGGCCTACCTTGCGCTGACCGCGAGGGTCCCGGTCTACGAGGTCCGGTTCGCGGTTGCACTCGACGAGCTGCCCGAGCTCATGGCGGCCATCGAGGCGGCCGTCTTCCGGAAGTCTCTGGCGGCGTGACCGCCGAGCCAGGGCGCGACTGGCGACACCGCGGCGCCAGGCTCCGACAAGTCCTCGGCTCGCCCGCGAATCTCCTCCTCCTTACGCGCCTTCTCGCCTGGGCGGCGGTCCTCCCGATCCTGAAGCGGACGCGGTCCGTGACCCGACTTGTCGCCGTGATGACCCCCACCGCGTCGCAGCGCTCGAACGCTCGGATCGAACGCAACGCCATCACGCTCAGCCGCTGGATCTATCAACTCCCTTTCGTCCCCGAGAACTGCCTCGAGCGTAGCCTCCTCGCCTACCGCTACCTCGTCCGGGACGGGCGAGAGCATCGGCTCTACCTCGGCATCCGAGCCGACGAGGGAGGCTATCCGGGACACGCCTGGCTTACCGTGGACGGCGTGCCCGTCCACGAGCCCGACGAGTCGCTCGCGGCTTACGTCCCGCTCGTCGTGTTCGACGGCTACGGCAAAGTGGTCTCGACGTCAGCGAGAGCCCCGCGACGCTCGTCGAGCCCGACGAATGGCGAGGAGCGCGGGGCCGAGATGTAGGAGCAACCAGATCGGACGCCAGACCCTGGCAAGCGCCAGGCCGAGGCGTCCGCGGCGGGCGAACGGGAAGTGCGTCCTCAGATAGGCGGATGTCGGCGCGACCTCACGTGCGATGAGCCGCATCTTGGCGACGAGCCCGGGCGTTGCGGCAAGTGACATCAGTCCCTCACTGACGACCGGGGCCGTCGCGGCGCGCATGGCCACGAGTGTGGTGAGGGCTGTTGAGAGCCCGAGGCGTTCCGCGAGGTTCGCCCCCTTCGGTAGCAGTCGCAAGCCGGCCGCGAACGCGGTGGTCGCGTCGACCTCGGCGGCCAACGCGGCGGCGTCCGCCCAGATCTCGTCCGGAAGCCGCTCGAGCGCCCGGCGAAGATCCTCGAGCGACGTCCGCTCCCAGGCTCCGTGCTGCGCGGCATGAAGGACGATGTGGAGCGCGCGGGCGCGCGTCTCGAGCACGGGTACGGCACCCCGATCGAGCTCGAACGACGCAATCGATCTCGTGAGGGCGTCGAACGCGGGCGCGGGAGCGAGGCCGATGCCGAGCAGCGCAGTGTGGAGGTCGACGTTCACGCCGCTTCGGCGGCGCACCCAGACGGAGCTGTTCCAGCTTTCGACGACGTAGCTGAAGCCGATCGTTTGCAGCGTGTTCGACGCAGTCGGGGCCGCGTCGGGCGCGACCAGTACGTCGATGTCCACGTACACGCGCTCGCCCGGCTGGTCGTAGAGCCAGCGCGCGATCGAAGGCCCCTTCAAGAGCACGGGCCGCGCTCCCGCACGCTCGAGCGCCCCGAGGACGTCTACCGCTGCGGCATCGAGGGCCATGAGCACGGCCGTCGTCGTCTGCTCCGTCGAGGCTCCCATCAGTACTGGTTGAGCGTGCCCGCTCTCCGCGTATGGTCGAGCGCCAGTCGGAAGGCCACGAGCGCCAGCGGAATCGTGACCGCTGCGAACGCAGTGAGGATGAGTGCCGAGGTGGCCCAGTCCTCGCCGAGAAAGATCGCGTTGCGAAGCCCCGAGAAGGCGTAGCTCGTCGGGAGGAGCCGACCGATCGCCTCGAGCCAATCCGGAAGCACGGAGAGCGGGAAGAAGGCGCCGCTCAGGGCCCCGAGGACGAAGATCAAGAGCCCTACGAGCGCGGTCCCCCGCTTGACGACGAGGACGAGTGCGCCGAGCAAGATGCCGAGCCCCGAGAAGGCGGCGGCCGCCGCTAGAAGCACGACGATGAAGCCGATCCAGCTCGTCTGGCGGAAGCTGAGACCGAGGAGGCCTCCGCCGACGAGGATGTAGAACGCAGCCCGAAACGTCGCGAAGAGGAATGGATATGCAGCGAGCCCGGCGGCGAGCTCGGTCAATCTGATCGGCTGGACGACGAGCATCTCGAGTGTGCCGCTCAATTGCTCCTCCCGAAGCCGCTGGGCGAGACCCGCGCTGGCCGCAGTGATCACAGCAGAGAGCGCAATCCCGACGGCCACGAACGCGAAATACGACGGGGCTCCTCCGAGCCGGTCGAGATCCTCGACCCCCTGCACCGTGCGTGAGATGAAGTAGAAGACGACGAGGTTCGCAAAGCCGAACCCGAAGTCGAGCGCGAACCCGAGCCGATACGTCCGTACCATCGCGTAGTCGCGACGAGCAAGCGCGAGCATCGCTCGTGGCGCTCGGCTAGCAGGGAAATACGACGCGGCGGTCACAGCGGTCGAGATCCTCCTTCAAATGCGTCGCGATCAACGTGGCGACCGCGGGACGACGTTCTAGCGCGGCCCAAAGACGGCCGCGTGCGTCCTCGTCGAGCGAGCGAGTGGGCTCGTCAAGCAAGACCACGGCGGGATTGCCAAGGAGAGCCCGGGCAAACCCGAGCTGCTGCACCATGCCGGTCGAGCAGCGGTCGACGCGTTCGGCGGCGATCTCTTGGAGCCCGAGCTCTTCCTCGAGCGCGCCGACGCTGCGCCGTGCTTCGCCCTCGGAAGCGGAGTGCAGACGGGCAAAGAAAAGCAGGTTCACGTGTCCGGTCAGCCGAAGGTAGAAAGACCGGTCCTGTGCGAGGGAGGCGCCCACCGCCCGACGTGCCTCGAGAGTTCCGGCCGAAAAACCGCTCACCAGGATCCGGCCGCTCGAGGGAAGGAGCGTGCCCGCGATGCAGCGGAGCACCGTGCTCTTGCCCGAGCCGTTCGGTCCCCAAAAGGCGGCGCGCTCGCCGGGTGCGAGCGACAGGTCGAGGGAGCGTACGACTTCGTGATCGCCGAACCGTCGTCCGAGCCCCGTGATCTCGACCACGGCGAGGGACGGCTGCACCGCCGGCGCGTGCGTGGCGGTCGACAGTCCTTCAGGGCGGGTCGCCACCCCCTTCGACCCCGTCAGAAGACCGGAGTCTCGCGCCATATGCCCCACACCTCTCGGAGGGCGTCGCACATCTCGCCCATCGTGACGTAGGCCTTCGAGGCCTCGATGATCGCCGGCATGAGGTTGACATCGTCGCGCGCGGCGTCGCGCTTGAGCCGCGCGAGGGCCTCCTCGGCCGCGGCGCTCTGGCGCCATGCCCGGAGGGCGGTGACGCGCTCGATCTGTTTCTGCTCGAGCGCCGGATCAATGCGGAGGAGGTCGATCTCCTCCTCGTCGCCCGCGTCCTCGAAGCGGTTGACGCCTACGATCACCCGCTCCCCCGCCTCCACCTCGCGCTGGAACCGGAACGAGGCCTCCGCGATCTCCCGCTGGAAGAAGTTCTCCTTGATCGCCGGGATGACCCCGCCGAGCTCACGGATGCGCTCGAAGTAATCGAGGGCCTCCTGCTCGAGCCGGTTGGTCAGCTCCTCGACGAAATAGGAGCCGCCGAGCGGATCGATCGAGTTCGCCACGCCCGTCTCGTGCGCGATCACCTGTTGCGTGCGTAGCGCAATCTTGACCGCGTGCTCGGTCGGCAGGGCCAGAGCCTCGTCGAAGGAGTTCGTGTGGAGGGATTGGCAGCCTCCCATGACCGCCGCAAGGGCCTCGAGGGCAGTGCGGACGATGTTCACCTGGGGCTGCTGCGCAGTCAGTGAGACTCCCGCAGTCTGCGCGTGGAAACGCATCAGCCACGAGCGTGGGCTCTTGGCTCCGTAGCGGTCGCGGAGCTCGCGCGCCCAGATCCGGCGGGCGGCGCGGTACTTCGCGATCTCCTCGAAGAAGTCGATGTGGGCGTTGAAGAAGAAGGAGAGGCGCGGGGCGAAGTCGTCCACGTCGAGGCCGCGCTCCAGCGCCGCCTCCACGTAGGCGAAGCCGTCGGCAAGCGTGAAGGCGAGCTCCTGGGCTGCGGACGAGCCGGCCTCGCGGATGTGGTAGCCGGAGATCGAGACCGGGTGCCACTGAGGCACCTCGCGGGCACAGAACTCGATCATGTCGACGCAGAGGCGCATCGACGGCTCGGGCGGGAAGATCCACTCCTTCTGTGCGATGTACTCCTTGAGGATGTCCGTCTGGATCGTCCCGCGGAGGCGATCGTGTGGCACGCCCTGCTCGTCAGCGACGCAGACGTAGAACCCGAGCAGCATCGCGGCCGGCGCGTTGATGGTCATCGAGGTGGAGACCTTGTCGAGCGGGATGCCGTTGAAGAGGAGCTCCATGTCCTCCAGCGAGTCGACTGCGACGCCCTCGCGACCGACCTCGCCGAGCGACTTCGGATGATCGGAGTCGTAGCCCATGAGCGTCGGCATGTCGAAGGCCGTCGAGAGTCCCGTCTGCCCGTGCTCGAGGAGGTATCTGAAGCGGGCGTTCGTCTCCTCGGCCATGCCGAAGCCGGCGAACTGGCGCATCGTCCAAAGACGGCCGCGGTACATCGACGGATAGACGCCGCGCGTATACGGGAAGACGCCGGGAAAACCGAGGTCGCGGTCGTACTGGATCTCTACGTTGTCTGGCGTGTAGAGCGGATCCACGTCGACGCCGGACATCGTCGAGAACAGGGCTTCGCGTTCAGGTTTCGCCTCGTAGAGCTCGCGTCGCCACTCGGCGGTCGCGTCCGCCCGTCGACGGTCCTCGGTCGTCGCCATGGGCCGGATTGTACGCACGTCTTCAGCGGGCCCCGGAAGCGCCCTCGGAGAGTCACGTGTAGCCCTCGACTAAAGGTTGACTCACCTGTTTCGGAGAGGTCAACAGGTGAGGAAAGGGCGATCCCGTGACACGCCGTCACCCAGACCGTGCAGAGGACCGTCACTCAATAGGGGGATCTTCGGCCTGTTTATAGGACTTTCAAGCCGTATTCCGCTCGATTCGGGTGACGGAAAGCCCGATCAAGCCTTTATCGCGCGCGAAAAGCCGTGCGAGGAGGCACATGACCAACTTTCCAAGACTGCGGCGAACTGAAAGGCGCCCGGCTCCGGCCGGCCGCCCGGCCTCTGCGTGGTCGCCCACGACGGAGAGCGTGATCGTTCTCCTCGCTCTCATCGCCGCGACGTTTTTCGCCGCACTACAGCTGACCGGATCGTCGGAGCGGGTCGCCAGTGTCCCCGAATTTCTCACCAGCGCCCTAGGCTCCCCGCAAGGAGAGACCGGGGCGACCGTGCACAAGCCCGCGCCCGGTGTCCAGGTTGACGTCGACCAGGCCGGCTACACGGTCCGCCGGGCCGGTGCGTCCGTCTCGGTGACCGGCGAGGGCAGCGGCCCTGCCGGCTGGACTCCGTTCGAAAACGGCGCCAGTCGCCGCACGCCCTTCGGGCACGAGACGATCACCATCCAGCCGGACAAGACCGAGCTCTCCCTGACGGTCGTCCGCCACCAGGGCGTTCGAACCTGGCGCTGGCGTCTGGATGCGGCGGGCCTCCAGCCGCGGCTCGAGGCGAACGGCGGCGTTCGGTTCGTCGGCCTCCGCGGTCAGTCCGCGATCAGCGTCCACCCCGTCGCGATCCTCGACGCCTCCGGGCGTGAGATCACGCCGGCAGGGCTCCGCTGGTCACTCGTCCACGACGACAAGGGCTGGTGGCTCGGGCTTCGGTTGGACGACCGGAAGCTTCCTCTCCCCTACGTCATCGATCCTGCCGCCAACTACCCGACGCCGCTCAACCTGAGGAGCACAGCCTCGGCCGTCACCGGCTCCTGGGTCCTCGGAACCGGAACCGGAACCGTCAACACGACGTCGCAGAACGAGCCCGCGAACGGCGCGACCGGCTGGTACGCCTGGGACCCGGGCGTCGCGGTCACGACCCAGCAGGCGGTTCTCCCGACGACGACGGATGGCAAGGGATGGATCATCGATCCTGCCGGCGGCGCGACCGGCTTCCCCGCAGGCAATTGGGACTTCACGGTCCAGACCGACATTCCGAACGCCACGCTCGTCGCCGGAACCGCCGTTCTCACCGTCGGCCTCTTTAAGGGAACGATAAGCGGCAACACGTTCACAGTGACTGGCACGATCCTCAGCCCTACCGACGACCCGGCCGGGCAGAACCTCCGCACGGGAACGAACGCCGTGACGACCACGGCGACTTACTCCATCCCCAAGTTCTCTCTGGCGGCGGGCGAGACGCTTTTCGTCGACTACTGGCGCCATCAGAGCGGAGCCATCTCCGCACCGCAGGCTGCCCGACGGCAGCTCGACTTCTACGTCAACGACGGCGTCGCCAAGATCGCCCACCCGGCTGCGGACGACACCGGCCCGACGCACACGAGCTTCACCGTCGCCGAGGGCCTGAGCCCAAGCCGGCAGTACTTCGACGGGACGAACACCGTCTACTACAGTCCCGCCGCGGCGGGTGATTTCGTGGTCACCGACGCGATCACCGACTCCGGCTCAGGCCCGTACTCGGTGGTCTTCCCCGCGATCAGCCTCGACTCGGGCGCCTTCACCCACTCCGTCAAGACGGACGTGGCCGCCCCGTTCACCTCGAACACCTACGGGTGGACGACCTCGAGCACGACCGAGCCAGGCGGACAGACGATCACCGAGGAAGACCTGGCGCAGCAGCAGACGCAGACGACCCTGACGATCAAGAAGGACGCAGCGGCCCCGACCGGGCACTCGGTCACGCTCGGGGGAGCAGGGGCGCCCTACTACACGACCCTCTCGGTGCCGCTCACCCTCGTGGACGGAAACGACGGCACGGGTTCTGGGCTCGACACGAGCACGCGGCTGGTCGAGCGCGAATCCGGCGACCTCGCCGCCGACGCCTGTACCAACTGGTCCGGAACCTGGTCGACCGCGACGCTCTCCGGCGGCGCAGACACCAACGTTCTCTCGGGCAAGTGCTACCGGTACCGGTACAAGATCTCGGACAACGTCTCCAACCAGTCGGCTGCCTCGGCCGTCTCGGCTGCTGCGAAGGTCGACACGTCGGCTCCGGCTCCCGCGCCGACACTGACTCTTTCGGAGAACCCGGCGAGCGCGAACCAGCACGTCTCGGGCACGACTCTCTTCTACAAGGGAGGCGCGGCCGGTGGCTCCTTCAAGGTCACCGCGACCGGGCCGGCAGACTCCGAGACCGGGATCAAGCACCTCGGCTTCCCGAGCGTGGCCGGCCTCACCGGCGGAGGCACGAACGATACGGGCTCCCCGTACGAGGACACCTACTCCTGGTCGAACACGACGAGCGGCTCCCCGACGGGATCGGTGACCGCGACGAACAACGCAAGCGTCGCCGGTACGGGAACGAGCTTCACGCTCACGTCCGACACGGCTGCACCCACAGGACACTCCGTGTCTCTCGCCGGCGCGGGCGCGCCATACTACGGGTCTCTCTCCGTTCCGCTGACGCTCGTCGACGGTGGGGACGGTGCCGGCTCCGGC
>DATLQD010000143.1:0-2741 GCA_035535315.1 Gaiellaceae bacterium | reverse complement strand
GCCGCCTCCGCTCCCTCGAGCGAGGCGAGGACCGCGTTCAGCTCCTCGACGGTTGGATTGCGAAGGCGGGCGTAGAGAAACCCGTACTCCTCCTCGCTCATGACGCGGCCGAACTCCGCGGCCGTCCCGAAGGCGAACGTGGCGGCGGGAACGATCGGGCTTACCACCGGGACGCCGGCGGCGGGGCGCGCGGGCGGCGAGTGGATCGCCCGTGTCTGCAAGCCCTGCTTTCGCTCGTTGTTCATCGAATCCCCAGTCGCTCCGGGAGCGTCGCCACGGGGTCGGGCTCGAACGCCAGCCCGGCTCGTGCGGCCCCCTCCCGGTCTGCGTCGGAATCCCCACAGTGAAGCGCCCGGCTCGCTGGGACTCCCAGCCGCTCCAGCGCGAGCTCGAATGGTCGCGGATCCGGCTTCTGGGACCCGGCCTCGGCAGAGCTTACGGTCGCTTGGAATCGCTGCGTAAGGCCGAGACCCTCCAAGTGATCGGTCAGGGAGATGTCCCAGTTGGCGACGCAGGCGAGCGAGAAGCCGGCCGCCTGTAACGCGTCGAGCGCGGGGACGACATCCGGGAGGAGCCGAAACTCGATCGCGGCGTCGAAGTCGGGCGCGAAGGCCGTGGGGTCGAGGTCAGCCTGGCACGCCTCGAGGAAGACGGCCGCGCAATCCCGCCGGAGCTTTGTAAGCGCCTCCGGATCGCCCCCTTTGTGCGCGCGGGGGAGGTAGTAGTCGACCTCGGCGGCGAAGGCGGGGCCGACATCGGCGTCCTCCCGCTCGACCCCGTGCGCGGCCAGCGCCCGGCGCAGGCCCGGTACGGGATCAGCGAGCTCGACGAGCGTTCCGAGCGCGTCGAGCGTGACCACGTCGAGATCGGCGGCCACGATCATCTGAACGCTTCAGGATGGAGGGCGTGGGCAATCTCGGCGAGCGCCTCGGGCACGCGCGGCCCGGCGGTCGTGACCAGGGTGACCGGAAGGATGTGGACCCGACCCTCCCGTACTGATCGCAGTCGCTTGGTCTTGGGGTTCGAGCGAAGCCGTGCCAGAGTGAGCCGGGTGTCCGAGGTGGCGAGGTAGACGTCAGGGTCGAGCTGTGCGAGGCGGCCGAGCGGGAACGGTTCGAGCCCCGGCCGCGGGCCGGCGACGCTTTGCCCCCGCGCGCGCCTGATCAGGTCGCCGAGAAGCGATCGTGTGGGCACGGTGACGAAGAGACCGGTGTCTACGAAGACCGTTCGCACTGGGACGTCGGCGAGCGTCGCGTCGAGATCGGCGAGGCTTCGCCGCATCTCCGCTACGAGCACCCGGGCCTTCGCCGGCTCGGCGACGAGGAAGCCGAGCTCGATCGCACTCCTGGCGACGTCGTCGACCGACTCGGAAGGCTGGATGTAGAGCGCGGCCCTGCTCTCCCGCTCAGCCCGGGACACGTCGACGGGATCCGTGTCGGGGGTTGCGATGATCAGGTCGGGCCGCAACGAGACGATCCCCTGGACGTCGATCTGCCCGCTGGGCGCTACGACCGTCTGTGCCCTCGCCCCTGCCGGGACCGGCGCACCGGACGGCAGGCCGACGAGTCGCGCCCCGACTCCCATTCTCGAGAGGAGCTCTACCGCTCCCAGGTCGAGGGCCACGATCCGCTTCGGCGCTCGTCGCAGCACTGTGGGAGCGTCGCCGCCGCCGAGAACCCGAACCGGATATACCACGGAGAGGCTGCCCACGGGCTCCGCGCGCTCCCCGCATCCCGTGGTGACGAGAGCCGTCAGGAGAAGGAGGAGGGCAGTTCGGCGGAAGGTCACGCGATCAGGAAGTATCCCGCTCGTGCGGCTCTTCACGCCGGAGGAAGCGAACGTTGCTCTGCCGACTGTCAGATCCGCGGTCGAGCGCCTCGTGGCGGCGCGCCGAAGCCTCTCTGAGCTCGAGCTCCGTCTCGCTCCGGTGCGCGCGCGAGTGGCCGGAAACGGCGGCGGGCTTCACCCTGGTCCGGTGGGCGTGCTCCAGGAGGAGGCCGCCGCCGCCGCCAACCGGCTCCGCGAGGCGATCGAAGAGCTCGACCACCTCGGTGTTCAGGTCAAGGATCCCGACACCGGCCTCGTCGATTTCCCGGCCCGCCATCCGGCTGACGGGTCGACCGTGCTCCTCTGCTGGCACCTCGGCGAGCCCGACGTCTCCTGGTGGCACACGCTCGAAGGCGGATTCGCAGGCAGGAAGCCGCTCCCGTTCTAGAGAACTGACTTCGGATGGACGTTGACTGGTGGAAGCGTGCTGCCATCGTGGCTGCCGTGGTCCTGGTCACCCTCGTGGTGGCGCGTCTTGCCGACCGGGCGCTGACCCGGCGCCTGAAGCACGAGCCGCAGGCGATGACGCGCTATCGCGTGCTCCGGCGGAGCCTCGTCGCGGCGATCATCGCCTTCGGTGTCCTGAGTGCGCTCCTCGTGATTCCTGGGATCAGGGCCGTGGCGGGGGGGATCCTCGCTTCCTCCGCCGTCGTGGGCCTCGTCATCGGCATGGCGGCCCGCTCCACCCTGGGGAACTTCGTGTCCGGCATCATGATCGCGTTCACCCAGCCGCTCCGTCTCGGGGACGAGGTCAAGGTTGCCGATGCCTCAGGGACGGTGCAGGAGATCGCCCTGACCTACACGATCCTTCAAACCGGCAACGGCGCCCGTTTCTACATCCCGAACGAGAAGCTTGCCTCCGATACGATCCAAAACTCGACCATCGCACGTTCGGAGCATCTCGCGGAGGTCAC
>DATLQD010000142.1:0-6927 GCA_035535315.1 Gaiellaceae bacterium | reverse complement strand
GTGACCTCCGGAGCCGGAGCGCCGTCGAGGCGATGAAGGACCTCGAGGTGCCCACGGGCGATCGTCACCGGCGTCCGCAGCTCGTGTGAAAGGTCGTGGAGGAATTGCTCCTGGCGCCGAAGGACAGACGCCCGCTCGTCGGCGAGCCGCTCGACCACGTTCAGCGCGTCCTGGCGCCGGCGCGCGTGCCACACCATCGCGAGGAACATCGCCGACATCAACGGCACCTCGAAAAGCTCCCCCCAGAGCTGCTCGCCCCGATAGGCGTCGGCGAGGATGAGGCTTCCCGTCGTGAGGGCGACGATCACGAGGAGCGGATAGGTGGCGAGCGGCCGCCAGACCCGGAAGCCATAGAGCAGGGTGAGGCTGACCCAGATGAAGTGGAAGGGGATCGTCTCCCAAACCGGCCACAGGGCCATGGCGACGAGGTTCGCGGCCGCGAAGACGAGCCAGACGAGCTCGACGAACCTACGCCGCGCGAAGTCGATAGCCCGCATGGCGCACGGTCTCGATGGGCGCTTGCGGTCCGAGCTTCTTGCGCAGGCGCCGAACGCAGACGTCGACGACGTTCGATCCAGGGTCGAAGCTGTACCCCCAGACCTCGGAGAGAAGCCTTTCGCGACTCACGACCTCGCCCGCGTGCTCGACGAGGTGGTGCAGAAGGCGAAACTCCCGATCGGAGAGGTTCGTGACCAGCGTGCCGATGCTCGCCTCCCTGCGCGCGATGTCGAGCGCGAGTGCCCCGGCATGCAGCACCCGGGCGTCCGCCGCTCCTACCTGCTTGAGCTGCACACGCACACGTGCGACGAGCTCGTCGAACGAGAACGGCTTGGCCAGATAATCGCGTGCGCCCAGCTCGAAGCCGCGGAGCCTCGTCGCCAGGTCGCGCCGGGCGGAGAGGATGAGGACGGGTAGCTCGGGCCGGTTTCGCGCCAGCTCGCGGAGGACGCTCAGGCCGTCGAGGCCGGGAAGCAGGAGATCGAGGATGACGAGGTCGTACGCCTCTCGAAGCGCCTGATGGAGCCCGCCCGCTCCGGTCTCGGCCGCGTCGACGGCGTATCCCTCCGCCTCGAGGCCGCGCACGAGGAACGCAAGGATTCGCGACTCATCCTCGATGACCAGGATTCGCAGGCTGGGGCACCTCCTGCAGGCGACCATACAGCAGTGAAGATGACGTGCATATGACCGCCCGATGACGGTCTGGTCATTTATGCCGGCCCGCCCACGCTGCCCGTTTACCGTCGGCTCGGCAGCATGGCCGAGCCAACGGCAGAGCAGACTCTCTCCCCCGGCGCTGCGATCCTCGAGGCACCGGTCACGGAGCGACCGGTCCGGCCATTTCCGGACCGGGCTGCCCGCCACTGGCTCATCTCCGCGATCGTCTGGCTGACGGTCGTCGACCTCTTCGGCCTCGTCCTGGCGACCGAGTTCGTGACGCCCGAGGCCTTCGGGAACATCTCGTGGCTCGCCTTCAGCCGAGTTCGTCCGTCGCACGTGAGCGGCGTCATCCTCGCGTGGCTCACGATGATGTACTTCGGGGCGCTCTTCTACATGCTGCCGCGGCTCGTCGGCACCCGCTCGATGTGGAGCGAACGGCTCGGAGTCTGGGCCGCGTGGGCCTGGAACGTGATGTTGGTGCTCGGAATCGTCAGCCTTCTCACGGGACACAGTCAGGGTCGCGAGTATGCCGAGTACATCTGGCCGATCGACATCCTCCTGATCCTTATCTGGTCGGCGAACATCGTGAACGTCCTCGCGACCGTCCGCATCCGGACGATCCGCCCGATCTACGTCTCGGTCTGGTTCTTCATCGCGAGCCCGCTCTGGCTGGCCGTCGACTACGCGATCGGGAACGTGATCTGGCGCCCCGGCGAGATCTGGAGCGCGCCCTCGGGCGCCCTCTCGAACAGCTTGTCGGACGCGATGTTGAACTGGTGGTACGCGCACAACCTCTTCGGGCTCTGGCTCACGCCGATGCTGATCGCGATCACGTACTACATGGTCCCGCGGATCACGAACACGCCCCTCGCGAGCTACACCCTCTCGCTCGTCTCGTTCTGGGGGATGGCGTTCCTCTACACGGGGGTAGGCGACCACCACATCCTGCAGTCGCCGACGCCCTCCTGGCTGAAGACGATCGCCGAAGTATCGTCGTGGGCGCTGCTCATCCCGGTCTTCGCATTCACGATCAACATCCTCGGGACGATGAAAGGCAACTGGGAGAAGTTCTTCACGAACTTACCCCTGCGCTTCACGCTGACCGCGTTCTTCTTCTACTTCCTGGTGAACATCCAGGGCGCGTTCGAGGCGATCCAGCCGTTCAACAAGCTCCAGCACTTCACGAACTTCGTTGTCGCGCACGCCCACCTCGCCTTGCTTGGGGCTTTCACGATCCTCGGGATGGGCGTGATCGACTACATCGTCGCCCAGGTCTGGGCGCGCCCCCTCTGGAGCCGAACCCTCACGGAATGGCAGTACTGGCTCATCACCGTCGGCTTCACCGGCTTCTTCAGCGTGCTCACGCTCGCGGGCTTCCAGCAGGGGTTCAGCTGGGCCGACGGGATCCCCGAGGTCAACGTGCTCCCGCAGCTCCATGCTTACTACATCGCGCGCGGGATCTTCGGGGCCATGATCGTGATCTCCGGGATCGTGCAGATCGTGAACATCGGCATGACCATGTTCACGAACACGGAGGATCGCCGTCGAGCCGAGACGATGAGGGTGGCGGAGGCGGTCGTGCCTCCGCTCCCGGGATAGCGCCGTGGCGGACGACGACCCCCGCGAGGACGAGAACGGCCCCCGGGCTCCGCGAGGCTGGGCGCCCCATCCGCCCGAGCGGATGCTCATCACCCCGCTGGTCGCCGGCCTGGGTGGACTAATCGCTTTCTTCACCGTCGTCTTCATCGTCGTCGTCCTTCCGATCAACACGTTCGACCCGCCGCCCTCGGACGACTGGGCGCCGCTCTCCGACCAGGCAGTGAAGGGCCGGAACCTCTTCGCATCGAACGGCTGCTACGTCTGTCACTCCGGCTACTCGCGGCCGCAGGATGTGCGAGCCGGGCTTTACTTCCTCTACCCGAAGGTCTCCCAGCCGGGCGACTTTTACGGGAGCGACCAGTCGCCGAACCTGCTCGGCACCGAGCGGACCGGGCCCGACCTCTCGCAGGAGTCCGGCTGGCACCCGGACGACTGGCAGCGCATGCACTTCTACGACCCGCGGTTCGCCGACCCGCTCTCGCTCATGCCGCCGATGAAGGCGCTGTTCTCGGACAGCCAGGTCGAGCAGCTCGTCACGTACGTCGAGACCCGGAGCGGCAAGTCGGGTCTCCTTCGCTACGCAGGACAGCTGTACGCCAAGCACCTCGTGCTCACGGTGCAGGCGTTTCCCGAGCCTTACAAAGGGTTCCAGGGAGCGAACAAGCCGATCGTCAAGGAGCAGGAGCCGGTCGAGGGTGCCCCCAGCATCGTTCCGAAGGACCAGCTCCCGGAGGCGCCGAACCTCGCTCAGATCGACCGGAGCTACTGGCTTGCCGGCAACCCCCTCCCCGTGACCGAGGCCAACCTGCTCCGCGGCAAGGAGATCTACCTCCAGCGGTGCGGCGGCTGTCACAACGTGAACGGGAACGGCAAGGGGCCCGCCGCGAGGTTCCTGTCACCGCCGCCGCTCCCGTTCGACGACGCCGACGACCAGTGCTGCGGCGCAGACACCGGCCCCGGCGACTTCTATTACCGGGTTCTCCACGGGTGGCCGGGGACGGCGATGGAGAACTTCGGCGAACGGCTGTCAGTCGACGACATCTGGCGGGTCGTGCTCTTCCTGAAGACGATCCCGAACGGAACGCTCGACCCGAATGTCGTCCCCGAACCGAAGGACTACATCGTCTGGAAGCCGAGCGAGGAGCTGCTCGCCTGGGTCGCGAAGAACCAGCCGCTCGAAGGGAACGCGTCCTTCGCCGATGAGCCGGTCACCGATCCCTACATGCAGGAGGCGATGCGGATCTTCCCGGGCCTCGCCCCGGGTGACAAGGTCTTGGTCGACGGCCTCGAGACGCCGCTCGACCTCGAGGACGCCGCCGCCGGGATCCAGTCGATCTACCAGGATCTCCTCGACCGGGCCTGGGCCGAGGCGAAGGCGCGCGGCGGCAAGCTGCCGCCGGAGGCGCAAAAGGCAATCCTGCCGACCGTTCCGGGCCAGCAATGAGACGCGGTCTCGGCATCCTCATGCTCGTCGTTCTCGCCGCACTCATGGCGCCCGCGGCCGCCTGGGCACACGAGGCGCCCGAGACCGACCAGTCGCGCTGGGTGATGGTCGACTGGATGCTCGAGACCTTCTTCATCTTCGCGGGCGTCGCGCTCGCCGGTTTCCTCTGGGCCTGGAAGGCGGGGCACTTCCACAACCTGGAGCAGCAGGCGAGCATCCCGCTCCGGATTCACGAGGAGGACTACTACACGCCCGAATGGGCCTTTGACGAGGAGGAGTGGGACGATGTCGATGCCGAGCGGTGACTCGCCGAACGACGCCCGGGACTTCTACCTCTACCTGCAGGGCCACCACGAATCGCAGCACCGTGTCGAGACCTGGCACGTCGACTGGCTTTCGCTCGCCTGGCTCTGGGGCTTCGTCATCGTCCTCTCCGTGGTACTCCTCCTCTGGGTGCGGCAGTATCGGTCGACCCGCCACCGCGCGGGGATCTACCCCCTCGACAGCTTCGGCGGCTGGACGACGGAGGCGGCCGGTCCGGCGACCGGCTTCTTCCTCCTCTTCACCGGCGTGATCGTCGTGTTCGCGGTCGCTCTCATCGTCGGGCACCTCGTCTGGGGACAGAAGTTCTGATGGCCGCCGCCCCGATGGCCGCCGCGCCGCCGTACGTCGCCTACTCGAGCGCTACGGAGGCCCTCGTCCCGGCCGCCGAATGGCCGGCGCTCTACTCCTCCCTCCAGGCGCTCAAGGGCCACGTCCAGGAGTACCCGGGCTGCCAGGGCTTCGACGTCTTCGTTCGCGTCGAAGCCGGCGGCGACGTGCGCGTCCAGTGCTACACGACCTGGGATACCTACGTCCAGCTCGAGGCGTTCCTCGAGCGCGGCTACACGTTCGAACGGCTGCTCGCCGACTTCGGCGACGGCCTCGAAATCGAGAGGAGCCTGACGATGGAGAAGGTCTTCTGATGGCCCGCCAGCCCCGCCGTTCGGACCGCCCGGCCCGGCCCCTCATGGGCTACCGCGACGTGGGCGAGGACGTGCGCCACTCCCGTCGCGCCGTCTCGCGGGCCTGGATCATCCTCGCGGTGATGGCCGTGCTCTACCTGGTCTGGACGCTGGTCATCTACTTCCTCGAGCCCGGCCTGCGCTAGCGGCGGCCGCCGTGTACACGCAGCATCTGTCGACGCTGCAGTTCCTCACCTTCGTGGCCTTCGGTGTCGTGGTCCTGGCCGCGCTGTGGCGTCTCCTACCCGGAAAGGAGCCGCCGGTCCGCACCGAGCCCTACCCCGCAGAGCAACTGGCCGCGCACGATCGCAGGCTGCCCAAGTACTTCCTCGCCGGGGGCGGCTTCCTCGTGCTCGGAAGCCTCCACATGGTGGTGAAGAACCTCCCCTGGGTAGCCGACTGGCTCGCGCGGGCGGGCTACCCGGGGCACCTCGTCCGCGACCTCTCGAACACGCACGTGATGATCATCGGGGGCGGGACACTGATCGTCTCGGGCCTCACCTGGTACGCCCTCCCGCGGATGGTGGGACGGCCACTCGCAAGCGAGGGGCTGGCCCACGGCGCGTTCTGGTTCACGGCGGCCGGGCTTCTTCTCTTCTACGTCGCCCTCGTGGCGAACGGGATCGCGATGGGCCGGCTGGTCGCGCACGGCTGGGAGTACGAGGCAGCCAAGGAGCACATGGGCAAGCTCTACCGGGTTCCGGTCGGTATGGGCGCGGGCGTGATGGGCATCGGCTACTGGTGCTTCGCGGCGAACGTGATGCTGACGGCGTTCCAGGGCCGCCTCGTGCGCTGCCCGAAGCCGACCGGTCATCTCTGGAAGTTCCTCGGCGCCGGCGCGGCCGGGCTGACCGTCGGAACGGTGCAGGGCGTGATCCAGGTGCAGCCGGCACATGCCGACTGGCTCTTCCGCGCCGGGCACGCTGGCGAATGGATCGATCCGATCAGCCACGCCCACGTGAACCTCGTCACCGGTCTGACGATGCTGACGGCCGGCGTCCTCTTCTACCTCCTGCCCCTGCTCGGCGCCGTGCCCCCCTCCCGACGCCTCGCCAACGCCTGCTTCGCCGCGCTCCTCGGCGGATCGCTCGCCTTCTACGCCGCCGCTCTCTACCTCGGCTTCCACGAGGGCCGGCTCGTCGTCGAGGGCGGCCTGACACCCGAACAGGCCGAGGAGGCGACTCCGCTCCACGCGGTCCTGATCATGACCGGGGGGACGGCGATGCTCCTCGGATTCTGGCTCTTCCTCGCCACGGTCGTGCGCGCGGTTCGGCCCGCTCGCGGACCGGCCCGGGCCTTCGTACTGGCGGGGTGCGGAGCCCTGGCAGTCGGGACACTCCAGGGGCCGGTGCAGGCCTTCCCGGCCGTGAACGAGCTGCTCGAGCGCGGAGGAGAGGCAGGCGAGGTAATCGTCAACCTGCACGCGCAACTCAACATGCTCGGCGGGCTCATGGTCATCCTCGTTGGGCTCGCGCTGCTCTTGCTCGCCGAGCTCGGAGTGAGGGAATGGCCCCGGCACGCAAGGTTCGTTCTCAAGCCGGCCTCGGGAGGCGTTGCCGTCTACTACGCGGCCGGGATCGCGCTCTCGGCCGTCGCCGCGAGCCGGGTCGCGGGCAGAGAGACGTACGGACAGGCCGTCGCCGCGCTCGAGCCCTGGCAGGCTCTCGTGCTCGTGCCGGCCGCGCTCGGTGTCCTCGCCGGCTTCAGCGCCTTCGCGGCTGC